>JAZRVB010000023.1:0-7895 GCA_045598885.1 Bacteroidales bacterium | reverse complement strand
CGGAAAGTGTCTATCCTCTAAGGGAGACTGCAAGGAACCGCCACGTGCGGAACCGCATGCGTGGTGGTGTGGGAGGTCGGTAAATGTGAAAGTAGAAGGCAAATGCCTTTTATGATTAGCATTTACCTCCTACCCGATTTTGTAGATAGTCCGACTAGGATCCTAGTCGGACTATCCTTGATCAAGAATTGTCCAATCTGATCTCAGGGCGTCCGATTTTTGATGAAAGGAGTCAACACCAGAAAACTTGTGTTGACTCCCTTGATCATGGCATATCTTCCACGGTACCGTGATAACGATGCCGAGTCGCAGGAAGTCAACACTTCGTTCCAAGTGTTGACTTCAAGAGAATCTTGCTTTATGACCAATCACATTACCAAAATAAATATATAATACAATGAAGAAATTATTTGCATTGCTTGCTGTATTTGCATTGATAAGCTGCACAAGTCAAAAAGAAGAGTTGCCGAATCCTGTGCTCACCATTGAAGGTGGTCAGGTGCAAGGTGTGAATGCTGACATTGAGGGAGTAGTCGTATATAAAGGTATTCCTTTCGCTGCGCCACCGATCGGAGAGAACCGTTGGAAGGCTCCACAGCCAGTCCGTCCTTGGGAAGGTGTGAAGGTTTGCGACAAGTTTGGTCATCCTGCATTCCAGGGAGCTCATTACGAAGGAGGTTATACCACAGAATGGGGATATGGTGACGAGGCTCCTTATTCGGAGGACTGTCTCTATCTGAATGTGTGGACCAAGGCCTCTGCACAACCTGAGAAGAAGCTTCCTGTCGCACTCTGGATCTTCGGCGGCGGCTTGCGAGAAGGCTGGGGTTCTGAGCCTGAGTTTGATGGTCAGGAGTTTGCTGCCAAGGATGTCGTCCTCGTGTCGTTCAACTATCGTGTCGGACCTTTTGGCTTTTTCGCTCATCCAGAACTCATCGCAGAAGCTGGTGAGCAAGCATCAGGCAACTTCGGTACGCTCGACCAGATTGAAGCCTTGAAGTGGGTAAAGAAAAACATCGCTCAGTTTGGCGGTGATCCTGATAATGTGATGATTTTCGGCCAGTCAGCAGGCTCTCGTTCTGTCAAGACGCTCTCTGCCTCTCCATTGGCCAGAGGCCTTTTCAATAAGGCTGTGATCATGAGCGGCAGCGGACTGTCTCTGCCAACCGATCCTGTCCCGATGTTCAATGGCCGTCCTATGCCACAGATGAAGCCACTTACCCTTGGCGAAGCCGCACAGCAGATCAAGGAGGTGACAGACTGGGCCAACATGACCACACTTGAGCAGCTACGCCGTGCATCGACTGAGACTATCTATAGCCTTGGCACCATCTATACCAGCGTCACGGGCAAACGTAGTCCTCTCACCGCATCTCCTATCTCACCTTACACGGAGGATTATGTCCTGCCAGAGTCTTTTGACGATGCTTGTTTCGATGGTACGCTCGCCCATGTCCCTTATATGATTGGCTTTACGCTCAATGATGCTGGCAATATGTGTCCTGTCATTGAGAACTTCTGCTTGAACCGAGAGGAACAAGGCGATAAGGCCTATGCATATCAGTTTGCACGACCATTGCCAGATGACGGTTCACATCCTGAGGTTTCTGCGCGTCTGAAGGGTGCTTTCCACTCAAGTGATCTCTGGTATGTATTTAAGTCATTGAAGCATTGCTGGCGTCCTTGGACACAGGGAGATCGTGATCTTTCGGAGAAGATGCTGACCGCTTGGAGCAACTTCTGCAAGTACGGCAATCCTAATGGTGCAGAAAATGGCGATTGGCAACCTTACACCAGTGCCAACCGGAACTTTATGCTTTTCAAACTTGATGATTCAGAGGCAGAAGCCTCATGCATGGGAACGCCGCTCTCTACAAAATAAGTTTAGTTGTCGATATTCTTTACATATAGATAATAGGTCAGGTTATCTGGCCTATTATCGTTGGCCGGTACAATCTCCATCATGACCTGCTTGAAGTTTTGGTCGATCTTGCGGCGATAGAAGATATGGAGGGAGGTCTTGTTCGACGCAAAGTACTGGTTCATATATTCGATAGAGGTCTGGCGAAGATACTCTTCAAGGTCTTCAGGATGCACCATACCTGTCTTGCCGAAGTTGTGCAACCACTCGGAGATATGCTCAGAGTAACCCTTTTGCGCCGTCTTCTCGTTGACCTCCATGTTGAGGATCTGGAAGGTGTCATCCGTCAGATTGATCTTCAGGATCTTGGTGTAGAGGGCACAAAGTGCAATATGAGCATCACGCTGACCGCGGCGGTCAATACCCTTCCTTTGATAATACTCGGCCTTGCTCTTATACATACGCTCGTCTGCCAAGGTGATCATCTCGCGGATATTGCCAGTTGGTACATCCTCGCGCGTCACGCTGCCATAAGAGACAGAAAGCGAATCGACCATCTTGCCGCTCCATGAAACGGTAATATCGTCGAAGTCACGGAGGATGGTTGCCAGCTGCTCCTGACTGGCATGGATGATGGCGAAGAACTCATCTCCACCAGTGCGGAAGATCTTGCCGTAAGGACCGAGACACTGCTTCATGCAGGTGGCTGCACCGATGATCAGCTCATCGCCAGCTGCATGTCCGAAGGTGTCGTTGACCTGCTTCAGTCCGTTGATATCGATGGCGATAAAGACCAGCGAGTCGTCTTCGATAGGATCTGGCAGGTTCTTGAGCTCATTCTCATAGGCATAGCGGTTATAGAGAGTGGTGAGCTCGTCATTGTTTGACTTGAAGATCAGGTCAATCTCGTGACGCTTGGAGTCATCGATGATCTGCGTGTATACCATGACCTGCTTCTGGATATTTTCTGATCGCTCGATAGAGACGAACGAGATGCGCGTCCAGCCATAATTGCGACCAATGAACTCGCATGAGATCAGGTTCTTGTCGATCATTCTTTCCGAGAGGGTAGAGAGATCGACGAACTGGAGGAGCAACTGCTGGAAGTCATCGTTGCAAGTGCCAACGATCACGCGATTGATCATCGTCTGAGCGCTGGTGGCGTCCTTGATGAGCGAAGTGAGGATAGGCGATTCGATGTATCGGGTCGCTTTGTCTTTCTCAAGGTCGATGAGATGCATCGAGTAGTAGGTCTTCGAGATAGATTGGAAGATCGTTGCCTTGTCGGAGTTGGCACGGTCTTTGGCAATGACGAAGATATGTATCATATAGCAGGCCAGGAAGTAGCTGAGGCTATAGAACGAGGCGTGAGGGAAAAGCAGCTGAAGGAGGCCCAGCATGGCTGGTGCCATCGAAGCAGCAAAGACAGGGAGATAGCTCTCCTGATAATTGTGATCCTTGCGTCGTAGGATGCCGGTGATGAAGAGCAGGCAGATAATCGCCGTGATCAGGTAGATGACATACTGGGTGAAGAACGCAACAGGACGGAGGAAGGCGGTGAAATACTGACCTCCCTCGATATAGAATACCGTTGGTGCGAAGAAGTTGGCGATAATGATAGCGAACTGCAGCAGCATCAGTATGACATCGAGCCAGAGATAGATACGACGCCTCTTCTGGCTGACGTGCAGGTAAGCCAGGATAAAATAGAGCCAGAAGAAGGTGGTGATAACTGTGGACAGGTGAAAGACGGTGGAGGACGCAAAGAAGAAGTGGTCGTTCTGGATAACCCCACTGTCACAAAGACCCCAGATGACGTCCTGCAGACAGAAGAGGATCACCCACAGCGTCATGAGACGGAAGGATCTCTCTACAGCGGTGTTGACACGCTTGGTCACCGAGTCATTGATCAGCAGGATGATCAGGAGTATGGTATATACTAATGGTGTTACCCAATATTCGTTGAATGAAAAGTCCATAAGTCGGAATTACTCTATACTTAGAATAGAAATGCGTAAAAGCAGTTCTTATGCATTTGTTTCGAGCGACAAAGATAGCAAGATTTTTGGTAAAAAACAAGCGTCTTGCACTTTTTTGAGGATTTCTTTTTTGTATTTCGGATTTTAGTTGTATATTTGCAACCAATTAATATCCCTAAAACTGATGAAACGACTATTTACAATCATAATCTGCCTGTCTGCCATCCTGTGTGCCAACGCTCAGACGGAGGTGCAAAACGAAGACGTACAGCATCAGAGTGCATTGAAGAAATGGTGGAAGAGTCTGGTGAGCGGCAACGTGGACAGGACCTTCGAGAAACCCTATGACATGGTATTTGCCTTTGCTCCGTATTACTCGCAGGAATCGAGTGTAGGTTTCGGTGGTCAGGCCACGGTCATGTACCGACTGGATCGCACCGACTCGATCATGCAGCCTTCTGACTTTACCATCCTGGGAGGCGCATCGATCAACGGAAACTATAGCGTCGGTATGCAGGGCAATACCCACTTTACCCGCAACAAACGTCTCTACTACCTGGCAGAATTCAGAAACCAGATACGAGACTATTGGGGCATCAACTATGATGACTGCGACGTCAATCCGTCCAGCCGAGCACGCTTTAATCGTATCAATATCCTGGCCGACTATAAGGTGCGCTTTGGCGGCAACTGGTTCTGGGGTGTTTCTGCTCAGCTGCGCTATGGTAAGGCCAAGCTCAAGGACAATCCGGAGTATCTGCTGGGGCAGAAAGACAACGCTTTCTTTGCTGGCTTAGGCGTGAGCATTATGTATGATTCGCGTGACTATATCCTCAATCCGCAGAAAGGTTTCCATTTCTTTTTGCGACAGCTTTATTATCCGAGCTTCCTGGGTCAGGCCAGTGACGATATCGGCACGACTACGGTCCAGCTCAACTACTATCATCCTGTCTGGCCAGGCGGATTGCTGGCATACGATGTCTACGGAGAGTTCAGTTATTCGAAGGGAGAGGTGCCTTGGCAGTTGCGCCAGGAGACCTGTACCGATGACCGCCGCATGCGTGGCTACTATGCAGGCCGTTATACCGACGTGTCGCAGATGGTAGCACAGGTAGAGCTGCGACAGAATATCTATAAGCGACTGGGTGCTACTGTCTGGGGTGGCACAGGTACGTTCTTCGAGCATGGCCGTGATTTCTTCGATCATTTCCTGCCGACCTATGGCGTAGGTCTGCGCTTTGAACTGAAGAAGGACACCAATATCCGCCTTGACATAGGTGGAGGACGCAATGCCGGAGGAGTGATCTTTGGATTCGCAGAAGCGTTCTGATTGCGGATTTACGACAGCGTTGTAGTTGATATTATGTTAATATCTGAGAGAGTTATCAACAAATAATGGTTGATAACTCTCTTTGTTATGAAATAAAGCGGATTTGTCGGGAAAAATTTGGATTTGTCGGGAAAAGGTTGTATATTTGCCGCGCATATATACCATGCATATTATATTCACATTACTATAAAACATCTAATCAATGAAGAAAATTTCTATTTTGGCTACTGCGGCCCTTCTTTTGGCAGCATGCACCAATCAAACCCCTGTTTCTTCCGATCTTGCATTGAATGATCTGGAATACTTTGAGGCAAGGGGCGTCAATGTCCTTGTTTACAGCAACACTTTCAACGGTGGATTCAACGATGAGAAGAACTCCGGCCTTGAGATCATCCACCACGGCGTGCGTACCGTGCAGGGTGGTGCTGTGCGACTCAACAAGACCCCTGAGCAGTGGGACCTCGTGCCTTTCACCACCGAGCGTAAGGTCGATGCTGAAAACAACAGCGTGGAGGTAGGTCTCCGCTATGAGGATTATGACTTCGACTCACGTCTGGTCGTAACCGGAAAGGGCGATTCGTTTGAGGTCAGCGTTTATCTCGACAAGCCAGTGCCAGAATTCCTGGCTGGTAAGGCTGGTTTCAACCTCGAGTTCCTCCCTGCAGAATATTGGCAGAAGACTTACCTGATGGACGGTAAGCTCGACCGCCTCTCGCGCTACACCGCTCCTGAGACACAGGCAGTGCCAAACAGCGAGAAGCCACGTCAGTATAAGGGCTTCAAAACTTACGATGACCGCGGCACCAACGAGTTCGTCGATCCATTGCCATTGGCTACCGGTAAGACCCTCGTGCTGGCTCCTGAATCGCCAGAGCGCACCATCACCGTCACTTCTTCTGACGTCGACCTCGAGCTTTACGATGGCCGCGTGTTGGCACAGAACGGTTGGTACGTGCTCCGCAGCACCTTGCCAGCTGGTAAGTCCGGTAAGGTAGTGACCTGGACGGTGACTCCTCACACCATCCCTAACTGGGTACGCGAGCCAAACATCGGCTTCTGCCAGGTAGGTTACGTGCCAGAGCAGCCAAAGGTAGCTGTCATCGAGCTCGATAAGAACGATAAGGTCAAGGCTTCTGCTTCGCTCGTAAAGGTCAATGCTGACGGCAGCGAGAAGGAGGTCTTCAGCGGTAAGGTCAACGAGTGGGGTCGCTACTACAAGTATAACTATGCTAAGTTCGACTTCACCTCGGTGAAGGAAACGGGTGTATATTATATTAAGTATGGTGATACCAAGACCAACAACTTCATCATCGGTCAGGATGTCTATGACAAGATTACCGATGCTACGAGCGACGTGTGGATCCCAATCCACATGAACCACATGACCGTGAACGAGGGTTATCGTATCTGGCACGGCGAGCCATTCAAGGAGGGTTACCTCCAGGCTCCTGAGAGCGACCACTTCGACCTTCACTACCAGGGTCCTGTGACCGGTAAGTTCAAGCCATACCAGCTCATCCCAGGCCTCAATGTAGGTGGTTACTTCGATGCTGGTGACTATGATATCGAGACAGGTTCGAACGTAGGCGTTGTTCAGTCGTTGGTTCGTAACTGGGAGCTCTTCCACCCAATGCGCGACGTGACATACGTCAACGAGGATCAGCGCTACGTAGATCTCCACCGTCCAGACGGACAGCCAGATATGCTTCAGTACATCCGTCACGGTGTGCTCAACCTCGTGAAGCAGGCAGAGGTCATCGGCTACATGTCGCAGTGTCTCTCAAACGGTGTACTTGACAACTATCACCACCTCGGCGATATCTCGGCTATCACCGATGGTCTCCACTACGATCCTTCTTTGAAGCCATATCAGAAGTCGGCTGACGGCAAGTCAAGCGGTACTAACGATGACCTCTGGGCATTCACTACCCGCAGCGCTATGCTCGACTCACGTGCGGCTAATATGTTCGCTGCTGCTGCTAAGGCGCTCCGTGGCTTCGATGACGCGCTGGCTGACCGTGCACTCGTGCAGTCAAAGCGCCTCATGGCAGAGTCAGAGGAGATGCTCAAGAACAATCCTCAGCGCGATCGTGGCCAGAGTGGTACTCACGACGAACTCTCTTTGCGTGGTCTTGCTAGCGTAGCTACCAACCTCCAGCTCTTCAACGCTACCGGTGAGCAGAAGTATAAGGATGCATTCGACGAGCAGATCTGGAAGGCGCTGGAGGTCAGCGTTGAGGCAAGCATCCAGACAGCCCTTGACGCGCTCCCAATCGAGACTGAGGAGTATAAGACCAAGCTTCGTCCATACGTTGAGCAGTATAAGGCTTACCTCGACAGCGTAAGCAATGAGAATCCTTATGGTGTACCTATCGGCCTTGGTAACTGGGCAGGTTCAGGCGCTGTAACCTCTTATGGTACTGCTGTTTGTGCCGCTGCTGCTGCTTATCCTGACATCGTCACCAAGGATTATATCTACGCTGCTGCCAACTACCTCTTCGGCTGTCACCCATATCACAACTACTCGCTCGTAGCTGCAGTAGGTGCTTCACGTCCGAAGGCTGTATTCTATGGCAACAACCGTGCTGACTTCTCATTCATCCCTGGCAACGTGGCTCCTGGCATCCTCTTCCGTCATCCTGATCACTTCGAGAACTATGACCAGTGGCCATTCCTCTGGGGTCAGAACGAGGGTACCATCGCAGGTAACTGTGCTTATCTGATC
>JAZRVB010000022.1:0-1984 GCA_045598885.1 Bacteroidales bacterium | reverse complement strand
CTGTCCCTGCTGCTTGACGTCGTTGTCTCCGCAAGAAGCGAAGATAGCGGTAGCCAAGAGGGCGGTTGATAAAACTGAAATCTGTTTCATGTTATAAATAAATTGGAAATTTCTTTTTAGTTAGGAGTTAGGAGTGAGGAGGTAGGAGTGAGGAATTATTACTCCCCCTCATCAGAATTATCGCGCAGAGTGGGTATCAACTCCTCACTCCTAACTCCTCATTCCTCACTCCTCACTCTTTATGTAATCAATGACCTGCTGAGCAAACGCCTTCATACCCTTCTGGCTTGGGTGGCCGTCTTGCTTGTCAATGTCATGAAGCTCGATGAGTGGCAAGCCGTAGTGACGACAGATGACGCGCATCGACTCAGCATGCTCTGGCTTGAGGTCGGTGTTGAGGATGAAATAGATCTTGGCCAATGGATAGTTCTGCTTCAAAGTAGAACAGAGACGTGCCATGGCTGGACGGAAGTACCACATATCGTTCTCGTCCCAATTGGCGTACTTATACTTGCCGACGGTCTCACCGGTCCATGAGTCGTTGGTGATGCAGCAAGAGAGGATGATATCTGGCTCGCCGAGGTCACCAGCACGGGTGTTGAATGAGCGTGGCTGGTAGTTCTCGTTCTGATAGCCGTAGTAGCCGACGGTAGAGCCGCTGTAGGAGTTGTTCTTCTCGAGCTTCCAACCCATCTGGTCGATTACCTGCCACCACCAGGTCTGCTCGACTTTGGTCACGTCGTTGTTCTTGTCGCGGTAAGGACTGTTCTCGCTCCAGTACCAAGGCTCGTTGGTGGCTGGCTCGAGCCAACCTTCAAATGTCGAATAAGAGTCACCGAAGATGGTGACGCGCACGCTGTCCTGCTGTGCTTGTGCGGCCAGGGCAAGGAGTGCCAGGGCGCAGGTCATGAGAAGTTTTTTCATATCGTAAATATTAAATTTCTACAGAAACATTTTCTTTCGCTTTTATCTCCACCTCAAACTCTCCCTCAGGAGTGCGGAAGATCAACGTACCGTCACCTGCATAAAGGTTCTTGACCTCAAGGCGAGAGATCTTGCCGTCGGCCCAAGCCATCGAGAGCTCATAACCGCCACGAAGTCGGATGCCATTGATCTCTCCCTGCTTTGCCCAAGCGGCAGGCAAGGCTGGCAGGAGATCTACGCGACCTTCATCGGTCGATTGTACGAGCATCTCTGCAATACCTGCCGTGCCACCAAAGTTGCCATCGATCTGGAAAGGTGGGTGCGCATCGAAGAGATTCGGATAAGTACCACCTCCCCAATGCTTGTCCGGACCTTGATAGTCCTGCGGAGAGACGTATGAGAGGAGCTTGCGCAAGATGTGATAAGCTCCCTCGGCATTGCGCAGATGAGCCTGGAGATTGACTCTCCATCCTGCACTCCAACCCGTGGTCTGATCACCCTTGATCTCGAGCGTCTTGGCACAAGCCTGCATCAGGTCAGGAGTATCGAAGTCATTGATATGATGACCTGGATAGAGACCGAAGAGGTGCGACTGATGACGGTGGGTCGGCTCAGGATCTTCCCAGTCATAATACCACTCCTGCAAGTTGCCTTTCTTGCCGACTTTGTAAGGTTCGAGCTTGCAGATAATATCTAATAATGTGTCGGCAAACAGCTTCTCCTTGGCCATCACCATCGACTCTTCGCTCAATATTAAAGCCGCCTTGCGTGTGTCGATGAGGAGCTCACGGATCATCGCCACGTCGGCAGTTCCACCATAAAGCGTAGTGGAATTGACTCCTTTGTCTGTAAGATAATGATTCTCTGGCGAGGTCGATGGAGAAGTCATCAGCTGACCATTCTTCTCAATCATCCACTGCTGGAAGAAGCGTACAGCGCCTTTCATCACAGGGTAGTATTCACGGAGGAACTGCTTATCCTGTGTGAATGAATAATGTTCCCAGAGATGTGTCGAGACCCAAGCTCCACCGATTGGCCAGCAGGCCCACTCAGGACTCTC
>JAZRVB010000021.1:0-1207 GCA_045598885.1 Bacteroidales bacterium | reverse complement strand
TTGTTTAGCCTTTCACTCCGAGTCACAAGTCATCACTACCTTTTTTAACAGATTACTGTTCGGTCCTCCACCTGGTTTTACCCAGGCTTCAACCTGCTCATGACTAGATCACCTTGGCTTCGGGTCTACGACATGCAACTTACCCGCCCTTTTCAGGCTCGCTTTCGCTCCGGCTCCTTCTCTTCCAACAATTAACCTCGCTGCATACCGTAACTCGCAGGTTTATTCTACAAAAGACACGCCACTACCCTTGCGGGCTGTGACATCTTGTCAGTTTATGGTTTCAGGTTCTATTTCACTCCCCTTACCGGGGTTCTTTTCGCCTTTCCCTCACGGTACTTGTTCACTATCGGTAGCCGTCTAGTATTTAGCCTTGGATCGTGGTCGACCCGGATTCTGACAGGGTTTCTCGTGCCCCGCCATACTCAGGATACTGCTATGAGTCAGTATGTTTCGGATACGCGGCTTTCACGCTCTATGACGCTCCTTCCCAGAAGCTTCTCCTACACACTGATTTACTGCCTACTCAACATCGCAGTCCTACAACCCCGCTCGAAGCGGTTTGGGCTCCTCCCCGTTCGCTCGCCGCTACTTGGGGAATCTCTCTTGATTTCTGTTCCCGAGTTACTTAGATGGTTCACTTCACTCAGTATGACTTCCCTAGCCTATTTCATTCAGCTACCGGGATGGTGTATTACACCGGATTACTCCATTCGGACATCCAGGGGTCACCGGATATGTGCTCCTTACCCTGGCTTTTCGCAGCTTATCACGTCCTTCTTCGTCTTACGGCTCCTAGGCATCCGCCATAAACCTGTATTCGCTTGACCATATTATTTATTCCACTCTTACTTCTCTCACCGCTTCCGGATGCCTTTTCATTCAAGCCTGCTTCCTTCCACTCGCCGTAAAAGTTTCTCTTCTTCACTTTTCAAGATACATAAACTGGAATCCCTTATGTATCTTCCGTCCTTCCTTTGTAATTTCAAATATCTTCGCATCCGCTGTCTTTCTTCTACAGCTCATGCTTCCGGCCATTTGACAGACCGGAGAAAGAAATAATTGACTAGTCGTGTATTGTACACATAATACCTTGTTTCCTTTTCTTAAAAGGAGGTGATCCAGCCGCACCTTCCGGTACGACTACCTTGTTACGACTTCACCCCCCTCACGAAGCGTACCTTCGACAGCGGCCTCCTTGCGGTTA
>JAZRVB010000020.1:0-23093 GCA_045598885.1 Bacteroidales bacterium | reverse complement strand
CGTGACAGATATGCGAGCTTGTATTACTCCCAAGTTAAGGATTCTGCGGATACTTTCTCCACGTGACCGATGAAGTTGGCTGCATGACTATTGAAAACCTCCACATCGCCCGTGGTATAGAAATGTGTCATGCTGCCTTTGATAAGGCGTGAATCCATTTCTGGATGACGACGCAGATAGTCCTGCAATCCGTATGCCACCGGTTTACCTTGAGGCATGAGGATGATCTCAGGATGATCGAGCTCCTGAAGCACCGTCTGGATCAAGCTCGTCACAAGAGGGTAGTGGGTGCAGCCGAGGATGATTGTGTCGATGAGCGGATCCTGATCGAGCAGCTGCTTGAGGTCGGCATACACGGCGTCGTGCATCTCCTGCGTGTGTTGCAATCCTGCTTCGATCATCGGTACCCAGGTAGGACAGGCTTGGCTATTAACCACGAGTGGCTTGAAGTCGAGACGAATAGAAGTAGGGATCTTCTCAATCTCCATATCATACGACTGAGACGAGATAGTAGCTCGTGTAGCAATAACTCCGATGTGACCAGAGTAAGTAAACTCTGCCACGCGTTCAACCGTCGGTCGGATTACACCCAGCACGCGGCGCGAAGGATCTTCAGTGTAAGGCAGGACGCGCTGCTGAATGTTGCGAAGCGCCTTGGCCGAAGCCGTGTTGCAAGCTAAGATCACGAGCGGACAGCCCATGCCAAAGAGCTTATCGACCGCCTGTCGCGTAAAGGCGTTAACCTCCTCAAACGAGCGATCACCATAAGGCGCACGCTGATTATCGCCTAAGAAAATATAGTCATATTGGGGAAGGAGACGATGGATCTCCCTATAGATGGAAAGACCTCCAAAACCGCTGTCAAAGATACCGATAGGTCCCATTTGAACGATGAAATTTTAAGGATTGAAAAACAGTTTTTTAGTGCTGCAAAGATACAGATTTTGTGTGCAATAAGCAAACCTTAGCCTTTAAATTTGTTTAATATACGTTTAAAATGCCGCACAACTTCCTATATAATGTTATTTTATAGGTATGAAAAATACCAATGTAGCGATTTTTTTGTTAAATTTGCCGCGCTATTATGTGCGTATGTTTAGTATCGCACAATCAGAAACCATAGAAATAATAGTAACTAAAAAATATAAAAAATTATGATGAAGCAATACAAATTGCTCAACAATCTCTTCGGATGGATCGCCTTCGTCGTTGCGGCCTTCACCTACCTCTCGACGGTAGAGCCGACAGCGTCGTTCTGGGACTGTCCTGAGTTTATCACTTGCGCTGCTAAGGGCGAGGTGGGTCACCCCCCAGGAAACACCTTCTTCAATCTCACTGGCCGTTTCTTCGTCAACTTCGCAGGTGGCGACATGGCTCAGGCAGGTATCTGGGTCAACCGCATGTCTGCACTCTTCTCGGCAGGTACGATCCTGTTCCTCTTCTGGACAATCACGGCTTTGACCAAGAAGGTCGTCTGTCGCAAGAATGAGTCAGAGAACGATATGACTTGGAACCAGGCCATCACCATCCTTGCCTCAGGCATGGTGGGTTCGTTGGTCTATACATGGTCAGATACCTTCTGGTTCTCGGCTGTCGAAGCGGAGGTCTACGCCTTCTCAAGCTTCATGACCGCGCTGGTATTCTGGCTGATACTTAAGTGGGAGAACAATGCACGTGGCGTTGAGGGTGACCGATACATCATCCTGCTGGCCTATATCATCGGCCTCTCGATCGGTGTGCACTTGCTCAACTTGCTGTGTATTCCTGCCATCGTACTGGTCTATTACTTCAAGAAGCAGCCGAATGCCAACCTCAAGGGTACGCTCGGCGCCCTCTTGCTGTCTGTGCTGATGATTGCCTTCATCCTCTACGGTATGATCCCAGGCTTCATCAAGATTGCCAGCCAGGTAGAGCTCTTTGCGGTCAATACCCTCGGTTTCTCATTCAATACGGGTACTGGTTTCTACTTCTTCTTTGTCCTGGCACTCCTTGCTTTCGGCGTTTGGAAGAGTTATCAGAAGCAGACCTCCGATCGTACCTTGCGCATCCTGTTGGCTGCAGGTATTGTATTGAGTGGTATGCCATTCATTGGCGAGAGCTGGCTGCTGGGAATCCTCGTTGCCATCGCCTTCGTGGTAGGAATCTTCATCTGGAAGAAACTTAATGCACGTCTCAGTAGCAATATCCTGCTCTGTCTGCTCACCATCCTCATCGGCTACTCGACCTTCGCACAGATCATCATCCGTTCGTCGGCTCAGTTGCCAATGGATCAGAACTCACCAGATGAGATCTTCTCATTTTCGAAGTACCTCAACCGTGAGCAGTATGGAGAGAGCCCGCTCTTCATGGGTCAGACCTTTGCCAGCGATGTGAAGCGTGACGCTTCAGGTCGTGCCGACGTCAAGGAGGGAGCTCCTATCTATACCAAGGTCGTTAAGACCAATCCGGATGATCCTGATCAGTACTTCCTGAGCGGACATAAGGAGAAGTATGAGTACAACTATACCGTCCTCTTCCCTCGTATGTACTCTAAGCAGGCTAACCACGTGCAGGGCTACAAGGAGTGGAGCGACTTCAAGGGCGAGAAGAAGAATGTCGACGGCAAGGTCATCACCGTGCCAACCTTCGGCGAGAACCTCACGTATTTCTTCCGCTATCAGGTCAACTTCATGTACTGGCGCTACTTCATGTGGAACTTCTCTGGACGTCAGAGCGACGTACAGACATACGGAGAGATTGACCGCGGTAACTGGATCACTGGTATCTCGTTCATCGATGAGATGCTGGTAGGTACCCAGGAAGACATGCCATCGAGCATCAAGGACAACAAGGGACACAATGTCTTCTACATGTTGCCATTGCTCCTCGGCCTGATCGGTCTCTTCTGGCAGGCTTATAGCGGCGAGAAGGGCATCCAGGGCTTCTGGGTAGTGTTCTTCCTCTTCTTCATGACTGGCTTGGCCATCGTAATCTATTTGAATCAGACCCCTTATCAGCCACGTGAGCGAGACTATGCCTACGCGGGTTCGTTCTACGCCTTCTCTATCTGGGTCGGCATGGGTGTAGCTGGCTTGGTACGCCTCGTCGAGAAATATATTACCAAGAAGGAGAATGCTGTCCTGGCAGGTGTCCTTGGACTGATCTGCCTCGGTGTACCATTCCAGATGGTTGGCCAGACTTGGGACGATCACGATCGCTCAGGCCGCTACACCGCACGTGACTTCGGTCGCAACTATCTCTCGTCACTTGAGCCAAATGCCATCATCTTTACCAATGGCGATAACGATACTTTCCCACTCTGGTACAATCAGGAGGTCGAGGGCTATCGTACCGACGTCCGCGTCTGCAACCTCTCTTACCTGCAGACCGACTGGTATATCAATCAGATGAAGTCGCAGGCTTACGAGAGCGAGCCATTGCCAATCTCATTCCGTCCGGATCAGTATGTCGCTGACAAGCTCAACTACGCTCACGTTGTGGATATGTTCAAGGGCGAGGAGAAACCAATGGATCAGGTGATGAACTGGCTCTACAGCGATGATCCTCGCTACAAGCGTCTTGAAGGCTATGGCGCTGACATCGACTATATCCCAGCCTCTAAGATGTATATTGACATCGACTCGGCTGCCGTTGCCAACTCTCCAGTCATTGATACTCCAGACAAGGATCTGATCAGCAAGCGCATGCACATCGACCTCAGTGGCAAGTCATACGTCACCAAGAATGAGATTGCCATGCTCTCGATGATTCAGAACATTGCCAAGGATGGCTGGAAGCGTCCTATCTACTTCGCTACCACAGTCGGCTCGGATATGTATATCAGCTTGAACCGTTACTTCCGTCTCGTAGGTCTGGCTTACCAGATCGTACCTCTTGAAGGTGGTGGTACTACCACGGCTGACATTGACAAGAGCTACGACAACCTGATGAACAAGTTTGTGTGGGGCAACATTCAGGATACTTCTGTCTACCTCGACGAGAACAACCGCCGTATGTGCCGGACTCAGCGCATGATGTTCACTACTCTCATTCAGGAGCTCCTAGATATGGGCGATATCGACCGTGCACTCAAGGCTACACGTTTCTGCGATGAGACCATTCCATCGGCTAACGTCCCATACGACTACACGGCCATCACCCTGGCTCAGGCCTATTATGCTGCTGGCGAGAAGGCCGATGGTGATCGTATACTGAACGATATCCTTCTGCAGAACGAGGAGTATCTGCTCTGGGCCTATACCCTTGAACCAATGTATCTCCAGTCTGTCAGCCGTACCATCCGTGAGCATCTCCTTACCATGCGTGAGGCTCTCGAGGTTGCTACCGAGCAGGATAATCAGGAGCTTATCACTCGTTTCGATGAGGAGTTCCGTACCTTCTTCGACCTGGCTTACACCAAGTACAAGGTCCTGAACTAATTACAGTCACATAAGTCATTCTGCACCTGTCTTCTCCCCAGTAGGAGCGAACTCATAGGTGCAGAGTGACCTTTTCTTTTTATATGTTCATAGAGCAGCCACCCACCTGGTTCCGCCGCCTTATGTTTCAGGATTCCCTTTGGCGCCTTCCTGCGCAGCCGAAGTGTGTCTACCTGACCTTTGACGATGGTCCGACACCGCAGGTTACCCCCTGGGTGCTGGACGTCTTGGCGCGCTATGGTGTGAAGGCTACTTTCTTCTGCGTCGGCGACAATGTGGCACGCTATCGCACTGTCTTCGAGCAGGTCAAGGCGGCAGGCCATCGCCTCGGCAACCATACCATGAATCACATCTCGGCCTTGACCTACGAGTCAAAGGCTTACCTTGCCAATGTTGAGAAGGCCAATGTGCTTATCCAATCCGATCTCTTTCGTCCACCGCATGGCTGGCTCCGCTTCGGTCAGGCCTCGCTCCTCCAGAAAAAATACCGTCTGGTGATGTGGGATCTGGTGACGCGCGATTATTCTTCGCGCCTCAATGCCGAGGAGGTCTTTCAGAATGTGCAGCATTATGTGCGCAATGGCTCGATCATCACCTTTCACGATCAACCTAAGTCGTGGCATAACCTTGAGGAGGCGCTGCCACGCTCCATCGAATGGCTGCTGGAGCAGGGATATGAGTTCCGACTGCTGTAATAACCAGATCTTTGCAATCCATTTGCACTCAAAAATCTGTACCTTTGCACCGCATATTATATAAAAGGAGAGCCGACGACCCTCAGTAATGCAGAGCAAATTATGAAAAACCGCTTTATATTCTTCCTTTTATCGATAGCTATCCTTACCGGATGCTCCCATAGTCATAATCATGGTTCAGAACATGATCATGACCACGCTGACATGCACGATGCAGGTCACAGCCATGATCATGATGAGGGTCATGACGAAGATGCGCATGAGCATGACCATGCTGCCGGTGTCATCCACTTCAGCGATGCGCAGGCAGAGGCCGCTGGCTTGCAGACCGAAGTCGTGCAGCCGGCACCCTTCACTCAGGTGCTCAAAGTCAATGGAGAGATCCTCTCAGCCGAGGGCGATGAGCAGACCATCGTGGCACGCTCGGCAGGCGTTGTGTCCTTTGCTCCTGGAGCTACGCTTACTGATGGCGCTGAGGTGCGACAGGGTCAGACCCTCTTCCGTGTCTCCGCACAAGGTATGACCAGTGGCGATGGCGTGGCCAGTGCACAGGCCGAGCGCCGTCAGGCCGAAGCCGTATGGGAGCGTGCTCAGCGTCTCTATAAGGATCAACTCATCACCAAGACCGAATATGAGGCAGCCGAACTGCGCTACAAGCTCTCTGTCCCCGTGCAGAGTTCCGATGTCATCACCTCGCCACTCAGTGGTTTCCTCCTGCAGTGTCTCGTCTCGTCGGGTAGCTATGTCTCAGAAGGTCAGGCGCTGGCCGTAGTCAGTCGTCATCAGAAACTTCAACTCCATGCCGATGTCTCTGCTCGTTATTATGACCGTCTCAATGGCATTGTCTCTGCCGATCTGCAGTTGCCTTACAGCGACAAGATCTTCCATCTCAGCGAGCTTCATGGCCGTCTGCTCTCCATCGGCAAGGCCTCGGGTCTGAGTACATCAGCCACTGATTTCCACGGCTCTGCCTCTGGTATGGCCTCTCCTTATATCCCTGTCATTTTCGAGTTCGACTATGCGCCAGGTCTCTTCGCCGGTTCGTTTGCCGAGGTCTTCCTCCTCTGTGGCGAGCGTGAAGGCGTCCTCTCTCTGCCACTCTCGGCGCTGACCGAGGAGCAGGGACTCTTCTTCGTATATATTAAAATAGGAGAGGACGACTATCGCAAGCAGGAAGTCAAGGTCGGTCAGCGCGGCTCAGAGCGCGTCGAGATCCTGAGCGGCCTCCAGCCATCCGACGAAGTCGTCATCGAAGGCGCTTATCAGGTCAAGTTGGCCAGTGTCGCCACCGTTGCCGAGGGTCATCATCATCACTAATACCCTCGCGCTATGAACAAGATCATCCAATTCTCGCTCAATAACCGTCCCACCATCTGCCTGCTGGCCATCCTACTCCTTATTGCCGGATGCTTCACCGCATGGCACATGGAGGTCGACGTCTTCCCTGACCTCAATGCACCGACCGTTGTAGTCATGACCGAAGCAGAAGGTATGGCGCCTGAGGAGGTGGAGCGTCTCGTCACCTTCCCCGTCGAGACAGCGGTCAATGGTGCGGCTGACGTACGTCGTGTCCGCAGTTCCTCGACCACTGGTTTCAGCGTCGTGTGGGTTGAGTTCGAGTGGGGAACAGACATCTATCGTGCTCGTCAGATTGTCACCGAGAAACTTGCCTCCATCGGCGAGAGCCTCCCTCCACACGTCGG
This sequence comes from Bacteroidales bacterium, assembly GCA_045598885.1. Classification (GTDB taxonomy): domain Bacteria; phylum Bacteroidota; class Bacteroidia; order Bacteroidales; family UBA3663; genus Liminaster. The sequence continues at coordinate 16,277 of JAZRVB010000020.1, read as the reverse complement.
CAATCCTACGCTCGGTCCGCAGTCGAGCATCCTTGGCGAAGTCCTCTTCATTGGCCTGAGCGTCAAGGAAGGGACGCCTGCTGCCGACAGTCTTTCGCTGCTCGATCTTCGTACGTTGGCCGACTGGACCCTCCGTCCGCGCCTCCTCTCTACCGGCGGCGTAGCACAGGTTACCGTCATCGGTGGCGACATCAAAGAGTATCAGATACAGGTGCATCCTGAGCGTATGCAGCACTACGGCGTGTCGCTCAGCGATGTGCTCGATGTCACTCGTTCCATGAATCAGGACGCTTCAGGTGGTGTCCTCTATCAGTATGGCAATGAGTATATTATCCGTGGCGTCGTGGCCACCAACGATGCTGAGCAGCTCGGCCAGACCGTCGTCCGCTACGATGCGGGTCGCTCGCTGTTGCTCAATGAGATAGCCGACATCGAGATCGGAGCCAAGACGCCAAAGATGGGTCTGGCTTCGGTCAATGGTCGTCCGTCGGTGGTCATGACCATCACCAAGCAACCGGCTGTCGGTACTTTGCAGCTCACCGAGGATCTTGACAAGGCCATTGATGAGATCAAGACGCAGCTGCCAGCGTGTGTCGATGTCCGCACTGATCTCTACCGTCAGCAGAGCTTCATCGACTCCAGCATCAACAATATCCAGCGCTCCTTGGTCGAAGGTGCTATCTTCGTCGTGCTTGTCCTCTTCATCTTTCTGATGAACTGGCGCACCACAATCATCTCGCTCGTCACCATCCCGCTGGCCTTGCTCGTGTCAATCCTCACGCTCCGCTTCATGGATCTCACCATCAATACCATGTCCATCGGCGGCATGGCCATCGCCATCGGCTCGCTGGTCGATGATGCGATTGTGGATGTGGAGAATGTATGGCGACGCTTGCGTCGAGTTAGGAGTGAGGAGTTAGGAGTGAGGAGTAGTTCGCCTGACGAAAAAACTTCGGACAAGCAGAAACTCCTAACTCCTAACTCCTCACTCCTCACTGAAATCTACGAAGCCTCGAAGGAGGTGAGAATGCCAATTCTTAATTCCACGCTCATCATTGTCGTGAGCTTCGTCCCGCTCTTCTTCCTGAGTGGCATGGAGGGCCGCATGCTGGCACCGTTAGGTATTGCCTTCATCGTCAGCCTCTTTGCCTCTACACTCGTGGCATTGACGCTCACCCCAGTCCTTTGCTCTTACCTCCTGCCTCATTCCAAAGCACTCTCGCAGCGAGAGCAGGAGCCGTGGGTCACTCGCAAGCTTCGCTCTGTCTATGCCAAGGCGCTCGATTGGGCCATTGCACATCATCGCATCGTCATTGGCGGCACCGTGGCCTTGTTTGTCATCACACTCATCAGCGTCTTCACCTTAGGTCACAGTTTCCTGCCAGCCTTCAACGAAGGTTCTTTGACCATCAATCTCGGCACCATCCCTGGCATTTCGCTCGATGAGTCCGATCGTCTCGGTCGACAGGCTGAGCAGATCCTGATGCAGATTCCTGAGGTCAAAGTCGTGGCTCGCAAGACGGGTCGTGCCGAGCTCGATGAGCATGCACAGGGTGTCAATGGTTCGGAGATCGAAGCTCCTTTCGAACTGAAAGACCGCAGCAAGGATGAGTTCCTAGCCGATGTCCGCCGCCGTCTCAGCGTCATCCCAGGTTGTAATATTGAGATAGGCCAGCCGATCTCGCACCGCCTGGATGCCATGCTCAGTGGTACGCAGGCCAACATCGCCATCAAGCTCTTCGGCGCCGACCTCAACCACATGTTCCTGATCGGCAATCAGATCAAGCAGGAGATTGCCGAGATTGAAGGCGTGGCCGACCTCAACGTCGAGCAGCAGGTGGAGCGTCCTCAGCTTAAGATCATCCCTAAGCGCGAGTTGCTGGCGCGTTATGGCATCACCCTGCCACAGTTCCAGGAGTATATCAACGCGCTCCTCGGCGGCCAGGTCGTCAGCCAGGTCTATGAGGGCAATCGCAGTTTCGACCTCACCGTCAAGGTGCATGATGAGGATCGCGAAGGTATCGAGCAGATCCGCGACCTGCGCATCTCCACCCCGTCTGGCCGTCTCATCCCGCTCTCCATGGTGGCCGATGTCGTCTCGTCCAGCGGTCCTAATACGATTAATAGAGAGAACGTTACGCGCAAGATCGTCATCTCGTGCAACGTTGCTGGCCGTGACCTCCGTTCTGTGGTCAATGAGATCCGCGAGCGTGTGTCGGCCGAGATTGTCCTCCCCGAAGACTATCATATCGAGTATGGCGGTCAGTTCGAGAGCGAGCAGGCAGCTACCCGCATCCTCTTGCTCGCCTCGCTTATCAGCGTGCTCGTGATCCTCTTCTTGCTTTACCATCAGTTCAGCAGCTGGCGCCAGTCCATTGTAATCCTGCTCAACCTGCCACTGGCACTCATCGGTGGCGTCATGGCGCTGCTCTTCACCAGTGGCATCCTCAGCATCCCAGCCATCATCGGCTTCATCTCGCTGTTTGGCATTGCTACGCGCAATGGTATGCTGCTCGTCGATCGATACAATACATTGATTCAGACATTACCTGCTGAGCAATCTTTATCCGAGCGTATTCTTCAGGTGGTCCGCACCGGCAGCCTCGACCGACTCAATCCGATCATCATGACCGCGCTCACCTCCGCCTTGGCCCTCATCCCGTTGGCCTTAGGAGGCGAACAGCCAGGCAATGAGATCCAGAGTCCGATGGCACAGGTCATCCTCGGAGGCCTGCTCACCAGCACGTTGCTCAATGCATTTGTTGTCCCGATTATGTATCTTCTAACGGAGAAAAAAGAATAGATGAAACACCTATTATATATTATCATAGCTTTCCTGCCATTCCTCGCGCAAGCCCAGCCGCGTCCTTTGCAGCAGTTTGTCGACAGCGTGATGGCACATTCTCCCCGCATCCGCACCCTGCAGGCCCGTATGGAGGCCGATGAAGCGGCTGCACATGCCGAGAATCGTCTGGCCGATCCTTCTGTCTCCTTCCGCTACATGTGGGGTTCGGAGTATATCGATGACGAGAAGGATCTCATCGTCTCGCAGACCTTCGACTTCCCGACGGCCTACCTACATCGCAGCAAGATCAAGCGTCAGGAGATACGCAACGCGCAGCTCCAGTATCGTGCCGCCTGTCACGACGTATTGCTGCAAGCCACACAGCTTGCAGTCGAACTCTGCTACAACGACACCCTTCTACACCTCGTACGTCAGCAGGATGCGATGAGCGAAGACTTCCTCTCGGCCGAGTCGACCCTCTTTGAGGAAGGCATTTCGTCCGTCCATCGCTATAATGAGGCGCAACGCCTCAATCTCGTTCATCATCAGCGTATCAGGACGCTCGAAGCCGAACGTGCCGCGCTGCTGACCGAGTTTAAGACCGTCTGTGGCTTCGACTATCATCCCGAAGTCATCGTCGGTGATATTGAGCATTTCAAGCAGGAGCTTCTCCTCCCTAAAGATCCTGATTTCGACCAATGGTGGCAGGAGGTAGCAGCGTCCTCTCCTGAGATGCAGCTCGTCGACAATGCCGTGAATCTTGCGCAGCTCAATGTCAAGACGGCCAAGGACGGCTGGCTGCCACAGTTCACCGTGGGTTACGAACAGGAGATTGCCCTCGACGAGAAGCTCCGTGGCATCTCCGTTGGCCTCTCGCTCCCTCTCTGGAGCAATGGCGGCAAGGTTAAGGCTGCACGCCGCGCCCTCGAGGCTGCTCAGCTCGATGCGCAGGATCAGCGACTCACCTTCTATACTCGCCTTCATAGCCTCTATCTCAAGGCTTTCGGTGAGTTATCTTCGGCCAGCGAATACCGCTCCCTGCTCTATCAGCAGCAGAACGAGAATCTCTTGCGTCGCACCTACGAGGAAGGCCAGATCACCCGTCCCGACTATCTCGAGGGTATGATCGGACTCCTCGAAGTACAGCGCGACCTCCTTACTCAAGAGAAGTCCGCCGCGCTGCTGTGGCTCCAGCTTAATAGCATCAGGTACTGAAATTCCATAAATAGTGTCTTTTTCCATGTCTCCAAACTTTTTGCTCGCCTTCTATGTATTATAGCAGATTATTCAAGTTTTGTTTTGTCGCTCTCGCAGCGCTATGCTCCATGTCACAGGTGACTGTGGCACAGGATCGTGTGAAGGAAATCCGAAAGATATATGCTGAGGCTCTCGACCAGATCAAGATGGTGAAGGACGAACCTCATTCGGTGGGTGTTACCGAGATCAAATCGAAAGCTACCTATGGTGGCGTAGGTATGATCGAGGAGACGATCTCTTTCTATAGTAACCAGTTCTCCATCGCTCAGGTCGAGGAAGCCAACGATACCTTCGCGCCTTTCCTCGTTCGCACCAAGAAGAACTATCTGGAAGCTTCGGCCGGAGCATCTACGAGCGAGTATGTCTTTGACCAGCAGACGGGTAACCTGGTTTTCTGCTTTATCAAGTCTTTCGGCTATGAGGGTGATGAGAATCTCTATGAGGAGCAGCGTCTCTACTTCAATGCAGATGGCTCGCTGTGCACATCGAACGCTGTGGTGAAGCAGAAGTCCGACAATAGTCAGGTGACGACTTTCGTGGCCGATGAGGAGGCTGTTTGCAAGGAGGCACTTCGTCTGAAGGACCTCTTCAACAGCGCGATGAATCCAGCGTTGGTCAAACCGATGGCGGCTCCCATCGCAGGATCGCCTGACCTGACTTTCTTCGAACTGACTGGTCCTGTGAAACGTGTCCAGGTCGAAGGTCGCGATGAGCTGGTTTTCGACCGCAATGGCCGTCTGGTGCTGTGTGGAGGCATGGATCCGTTCCGTGGTTCCGGACCTTCTCGTTCGATGGATGAGAATGGCGGCTTCATGGATCAGAGCTGGATGCGTCGCAATGTGCAGGGAATGATCTGCGGTGAGTATTTCTTAGAGATGGTGCGTGAATATGAGCTTGCTGCTGATGGCCGCATCCTCAAGGAGACGGCTTTCTATGAGGATCAGGGTGGTATCACGACCTATAACTATGATGCCAAGGGCCGACTGACTAGCATCGTAGAACAGACCGTAGAATTTGACCATTATGCAGAGCCGGTCAAGTATTCTACGGTCGATGATCCGACGACGACGACGTTCACGTATCCTGTAGTCGACAGTCATGGCAACTGGACAAAGCGCCAGACGCAGAACGGAGAGGTGACGACGCGTGTCATTGAGTACTATTGAGCTATCTTTCACAGCTGTCCTTCTCACAGTCTTTCTTCGCCGACTTGCAGAAAGGCTCTGACATCCAGAGACCGTGCAGGTTACAATAGGCGTAGACTACCTTCGGACATTCGCTGAGGCTGACGATGGCCTCGGCAGGATGGTTCGGACAGAAGTGGACGATGTGGCCGGTGTGCTCCGTCTCGACATAGACAAAACGGATGCTATGCTCCTGGGTCATCGGGTGAGGCTCTTTGCCAACGCAGACCTTGAGCGAACATGGGGTGAGCAACTGGATGACAGGGACGTGGTACTCGGTCTTTGCGTCGATGGTGTTAGGGGTCAGTTCGGTCATTTTTTCTCCGCAGCACGATGGGGTAACACCGCTGTCGACGGTCTTGATGATCACGTTGCCGCACTTAGGGCAATAATAGAATTTTGTCTTCATACTTGTTGGAGTTTAGGGTTAATAATTGCTTGTTGGCGCCTTCTTTAGCTGTAAGTTATTTTTGCAATGCGGTGCAAAGTTGAGGCAAAATAATGGATTTAGGAAGTTTCTGCATTGCGAAAAACAGAAACTATCAGTAGCGAATCTTGTACTTTGTTGACCAATGTGAGTACATTCCTTGCCAATATGAATAAAAGTATAGGAAAAAGCAAAGAATGATGAAACACTTTATTAATATTGTCTGTATCTTTGCACCGACTAAACACAATTACTTAGTGCTATCAATCAAAAAACTTATACGATATGAAAAAACTCTTTGTCACCCTCTTGGCCTCTGTTTTTGCGATGAGCATGCAGGCGCAGGGCTTTGCTGATTTTTCGAAGATGAATTTCGGCTGCGATGGAAACAGCATCACAGCTGGTAACCAGTGGTCGGCCACCGTGGTCGAGAAGCTCGGATTCGCTACTCATCACAATGTGGCTGTAGGTTCGGCTACATGGGCATGCCATGCTGATACTCAGGACTATGGTTCGAAGGATTTCGTAGGTATCTCTGCCGGCTGGCAGCCTACCGACGATGCTCACGAAATGCAGATGCGTCACAACAATACCTCGAAGGTGCACATCCAGAAGTTCCTCGCCGAGGTGGAGTCGGGTGAATATCCTGCTCCAGATGTCTTTGTCTTCTCGATGGGTACCAATGACAGCAACTTTGGTTCGGCCGAGGAGGCGCTGAAGGGTAAGAGCCTCGACGACGTGGACGTGACTACCATGGCCGGTGGTGCTCGTTGGGCCATCCAGACCATCATTGAGCATTTCCCTAACTGTCGCGTCTTTGTCTGCACCCCTATCCAGGCTTCACGTCCTGAGCATAACGAGGGTAACCTGCAGAAGATCGAGATCCTGAAGAAGATCTGTCAGGCTTTGTCGGTACAGATGATCGACTGCTACTCTGAATGCGGAATCACCGAGAAACTGGAGGATGGCGAGGGTCACCGCTACCTGCGCGACGGCTTGCATCCTGCAGAGGAAGGCCAGAAACTGATGGGCCGTTACATTGCTAAGGAGATCAGAAACAACTACTTCTAATGTCTGAAGGTATGTCTACGAAAGGATTCTTTTTTTCTGCACTTGCAGCACTGGCTGTAGCTTTACCGCTTCAGTCTCAGTCCTATAAACTCTCTATCAACCATGAGAGTGGCATCTATAAGAAAGGGGAGAAAGCACTCGTAACCTGTCATGCAGACGGCGCTGTGACTGATTCGCTCAAGGTGCGTATCTATGAGAATAACACCGTGGCATGCGAATATAGCGTATTACCAAAGACCGCAGATTTCACGCTTTATGAGAAAGCTTATGACGGCACTTGCGCGGTGATGGTGGACCTGGTATTGGCCGACGATAAGACTGAAGGAATCGGTTTCGTCGTTGCTCCTGAGGGTTTTAAGGCTGGTTATGCTGAGCCTGCAGACCTGATGTCTTATTGGGACAATCAGAAGGCGCAGCTCAAGGCTTTGCCTATGCAGGTCAAGTCAACGTCTCTCGACGTGCCAGAGTGGGCGCAGGGTAAGTATGACTGTCAGGACATAGAGATCAACTGTCTCGGCCCAGCTCCTGTACGTGCTTATGTGTCAAAGCCTTTGGAGGCTAAGCCGAAGTCATTGCCAATCATCATCCTCTGCCGTGCAGCGGGTGTCAAGGGTAACTGGTGCCGCTGCCAGGTAGGTGAGTGTGTGGGTAATGCAGCATTGGGTAATGGCGCTTTGAGCCTCGATATCAACGCTCATGGCTACCTGAATGGTCAGCCGGAGGAATACTACCAGATGCTGGAGGACGGCATGCTCAAGGACTACTTCGAGTATAATCCGTATGACCGTGAGACCTATTATTTCAAAGGTATGTACCTCCGTCTGCTCCGCGCCATCGAGTATATGACCCAGCAGCCAGAGTGGGATGGTAATCGCATCCTCGTCATCGGTGAGAGCCAGGGTGGCGGTCAGGCTGTCGCTGCTGCAGGCCTCGATCCTCGCGTCTCAGCTGTGGTGCTTAATGTTCCAGCTATTCAGGACCTTGGCGGTACTCGTGTCGGTCGCCGTGGCGGTTGGCCACAGCCTATCGAGAATCATCCGAACCTCAGTCAGGAGATGCTCGATGCTTCCCTTCCATACTTCGACGGTTCTTTGCTCCTCGCTCATTCAGAGGCCGAGATCTTCTGCGAGATGGGACTCATCGACACGACTTGTCCTCCTTCCACCGTCTGGTCTTCGCTCAATGCAGCCAAGGGCAAGAAGACCGTCACCTGTGTCCCTTACCGCACTCATGCTTGGCCGGAAGGCGAGCGACGTCCAATCTGGGAGAAGACTTATCTCAAGCAGCGTCAGGATTTTATTGCTAATTATCTGAAATAAATAGAGGCCCTCGAACATTAAGACGAGGACCTCCTTTTATTCCCTATTTCGCCATTGTCACGTTGTCATCTTGTCACGGCAACGCTGCTCAGAATAGCTTTTTCAGCACAAGATGTGCTCACCCGAATCTCTGGCATCCCTTCTCGCAAGCAAAATAGGTTCACAGGGATTCGCGGCGTCCGATCCTGCATCAAAAATCGGACGTCCCGCACTCACGGCGTCCAATCCTGCATCAAAGAACGGACGTCCTGCAAGCAAGACATCCATTCCTGCATCATGGCATCCTCCCCACCGTACGCTGTAGGAGATGCCACGGCCGTGAATCCTGACATCGCGTACCAAATGTTGAAATCACGTTGTCATGATTGTCATTTTCGATTTGATTAACGTACCGTAGTATGACATCCGGCTTTCGGTTTGTTCAATATATTGAGGGTATCCGTTAGTACCCACCAACAAGCATTACTGAGTTATTCTTTTTCCAAAGCAGAAATATGGTTTTCCTATCATAATTCTGTTGTGAAGTATTTATTATGCCGTATTTCGTGTTAAAATAGCGTTAAAAATTACCACAATATCAAAATAATACTTACATTTGCAACCAAACTAAAAAAAGATTATAATACAAAACAGATACACTACATAACATCATATTGAAGCAAAGCTATTATTTCGCGTTTAGCAAAGGTGCCTAGGAAACAACTTTGGAATAAATAACAGGAGTAATACTGTAATGAGGATTCTGCCTTTTTTGTGGAGGTGGTATCTTCTACTACTGATATAATTAGTTCGCTTTTATCCCTTTGGGGGTATGAGCTAGTATTCTTATCAGTAGTAGAGGTTCCATTCCTAGGCACACCTCTTAGCTAAACGCATAAGAAGAAAGCTTATACTCCTTTTTTTGTGTGTGTATAACAAATTTTTTGATTATTCTGTTATAAACACATTTAATAAACTATTAAAAATAACAAGATCATGGAAGAAAAGAAAATCTGTCCTTATTGCGGAGAAGAGATCCTAGCAGTTGCTAAAAAATGTAAGCATTGTGGTGAGTGGTTGGATAAAGAACCGGCTAATGAAACTCAAGAACCTGCTATTATCTCATCAAAAGAGCAGACAAAAGTGACTGAGGTTGAATCTCAGACAAAGATGTCAGAAGAAGATCGTGAGTATTTTGATCGCGGATTCATCCCTTTCTATAGCGAACGTATCTGGAAACTGTATCGTTTCAAAAGTGAAGGAAGCGTCTCAAGAGGTGAGTATTGGAAGTTCGCTTTGATCACAGGCCTTACGATGCTCTTCGTGATGTGCTTGTTCTCAGCCTTAGTAGAATTCTACATCTATATTGGTGCAGGAGAGAGTGCGCTTGCTTCACATAAAGTAACGACATTCTTTAGTTGTATAATACTTTTATTAGTCACATATACTTGCACCTGCATGGTGATTCGTCGCCTGCATGACACAGGCAAGAGTGGCTGGTTGTCAATACTCGGTTTTATCCCAGTTGTGAATATTATCCTTCTGGTATTCCTCTGCCAGAAAGGTGAGGCTGTTGATCCTAAGGCAAAGCTTACGACCAAGGACACCGTCTCGCTTGTCGTTCTCGCTGTGCTTATACTTCTCATGTGGGCTGTTTCGCAGAGTTTGTATGTAGAGAATGTAAAGAATGGATTTGGAGATGAAGATGAAATTGCTGCAATGCAAGCTCGTGTATCTTCAAATGATTCGGTTGATAAGTCTTCTTGGATGAATACTGGTTACGGTTTCCGTATTCCATCTGACTTCCAGCGACAGGAGTGTCCAGATATTGACATCATTGAAGGAGCTGTTTGGTCAACATATAATATGGAAGTATGCTATTGGGAGTTGGGAAGTTGGGCAACTGTAGTATATCCTGATGCCGGACATGTTGTAGGATCTGTAGAGCAGATTGCAACCGTAGCCAGTTATGGTGATACAGGAATCTATTCGGGAACGACAGACTATGGTCGTGAATTCCTGATGAAAATTATTAACGACAACCACTCTGTACATGTTCTGTCGGTCATCTATGACGAGGAACTTGAAGAAGAAGATATAACAACACTTGGCGGACTTACGAATGAGGTAAGAGATTGGGATCTTTAATGATGTAGAACCATTGAAAAATACAATGATTATGAGAATACATATAACTAAATTTGTTCTGCTGGTTGTTCTCATTCTATCTATTGTTAGCATAGGACATGCCCAGACTCATAAAACCTACTCTGGCGTTTATCCCGACAATCGCAGTCAAAGCTGGGAAGGGGAAGCCACTTATACCTATTATGAGGATGAGATGGGGCAACGAATCTATGATGGAAACTTTACATATAACATCCATTTGCTGGGTACAGATAAGGCAACGGGCAGATACAAGAACAATGTGAAGGATGGTAAATGGACTTACACCAAAAGTCTGGGCAGTACTCCACGTGTTATTGTGACAGAGGAATATAAAAACGGCATGTTGAACGGCCCGTTCAAATATGAAGAAAGGGATAAGTCAAATCGGTTGTTGAAATCTATATATGCCACATTTAAGGATAATGCCCTCGTTGGTAATTATCAATACAAAAGTGGTACGGATACCTATATCACGGGGCAGTTTGATGAAGAAGGTCGCAAACAAGGCAAATGGGAGCACCTTTACATAGGTAAAGATAAGTATGTCTTTATGTTCGAAAACGATGAATGTAAAAAATCTTTTAAGTCAGATGTGCGTACTGGTAGTGTCTCCCAAACTGATTTTTCGATCATAGATGAATACCTACAAAAACATATCCTTCTAGATGTAGAGAGAATGGGAAGAGCCGGAACTGCAGAGATGACATGGTACTCAAAGAGTTTTGCGGTTAACTTAAAACCAGTGACGGTTGCAGAGAAGACAGAGAGACTCTCGCCTAAGTCTGAGGGTGAAGCTAGTAATGCTTTGACTTCGCCTATGTCTAGTGACGAAGTACGCAAAGCTTTGAATGAATATATCAACAAGAATCTTCGATATCCAGTTTCTGCTGAAGAAAAAGGAATACAGGGGCGCGTTACACTTCTTGTCGAAGCTGATTTGGATGGTTCCCCGAAGGTTGTTGAGGTGCTTCATGGAATAGACCCTTCTTTAGACGCTGAGGCTATACGCTTGATAAACAATATGCCTAAGTGGTTGCTTAGGGAAAATACGCGCGAAGCTATTGACGGAAAAATCACTATTCCTATTACATTCAGACTACAATAATAACCGAAATGTCTTTCGCTTTGGTATAACTAATAAATCAACAAAAGCCTCCACTTTCGCTAAGGATTGTGGAGGCCTTTTCTAATTTTTACATTAATATTGAATGTGAAAACGGATAGTTACGGTTCTTTGATCAAAGCCGTGAAATCTGACCAATCTTCTACTTTGTAACCTCTTATGTCTTGAGGGCGTATCCGTTCATATTATGCGACCTTCTCAAAATAGTCTTCTACGTCCCAAAATACGTCGCCATTTTCCATTCAGACAACAATGACAGTGCCGCGCCAAGGATTATCTTCAACTTCGATAATCTGACCCTTTGCCCAATCTTGATAATGTGTCACTTGAGGTGAAACCATTACATAATCATTCTTAGCCATAATTCACGCATTTTTGTTGGTGCAAAGATATATCTTTTCTTCATTGAAACCAAATATTAGGTCAAAATCTTGATAAAATCCCAGAAAAGGTATATTTTTAGACTTTTTTGAATTTTAGAAAGTATCTATTCTACTTCTCTACCTTCCTCACAATGTGAATGCACACCTCGTAAAGCAGATAGAGTGGGATGGTGACGAGGATGAGCGTGAAGATATCGGGCGGTGTGATGATGGCTGCCAGTACCATGATGCCGAAGAAGGCGTGACGGCGGTAACGGGTCATGAATGAGGCTTTGAGCAAACCGATCTTGGCAAGAATCCAACTGATGATAGGGAGCTGGAAGACAAGCCCCATGGTGAAAGTCAGTGAGGTGAAGGTGGAGATGTAGCTGTCGAGCGTGATGATATTCTGCACCGATGCATCGACCTGATAGGTGCCTAAGAAACGGAACGAGATGGGGAAGAGGACAAAGTAATTCATCAGCACGCCGAGCATGAACAGCACGTAGATGCACGAGGTGACGAGGACGGAATACTTCTTCTCGTTGTCGTAAAGCGCAGGACTGATGTAGCGCAGGATCTCATATAATATATAAGGAGAGGCCAGCAGCGCGCCAAGGCTGACCGAAGCGGTGACGTGCATCATGAACTGCGCGGAGAGCTCGGTGCTGATGAGCTGGACGTCGTAAGGTTCGAAGTGGAAACTCTCCGTCTCGCCTTGCAATGAGGCAAACCATGCGGCGATCTGCTCGATGGCACGGAAGGTGACAAAGTCGTACTCCTTGGGAGCCAGCAGCAGTCGGAAAGTCTGCTCCTTGAAGCAGAACACACCGATGGTACACACCAATACCACACCGGCAATGCGGAAGATGGATTGGCGCAAGGCTTCCAGATGATCGCCGATGCTCATGGTGTCGAGCTGCTGTTTTGTGGGTTCGTTCTGGCTCATTGTGCAGAAAAAGTGCAGATTGTTTGCTTATATTATTTAAAATGTGTAACTTTGCCGCCGAAAAAAACAATAATCAATATGGAATATCAAGATCTTCCAATACTTTTGCTTACTGGCTACCTGGGTAGCGGTAAGACGACATTGCTCAACCGTATCCTGAGCAACAAAAAGGGAATCAAATTCGCCGTGATTGTCAACGATATCGGTGAGGTGAATATTGATGCTGACCTCATTGAGAAAGGTGGAATCGTGGGTCAGAAGGACGACAGCCTCGTGGCCTTGCAGAACGGTTGTATCTGCTGCACACTCAAGATGGACTTGGTGGAGCAGTTGCGCGACATCGCCCGTATGCGTCGCTTCGACTATATCGTCATCGAGGCCAGCGGTATCTGCGAGCCAGGCCCTATCGCTCAGACCATTGTACAGATTCCTGACATGGGTGCCGACGTGATGGACACCGATACTTACATGCACCTCGACTGCATCGTCACCGTGGTCGATGCGCTGCGTATGCGCGATGAGTTCGCCAATGGCAATGACCTGATGAAGCCAACGATCGGCGAGGAGGACATCGAGAATCTCGTCATCCAGCAGATTGAGTTCTGCAACATCATCCTGCTCAACAAGGCATCAGAGGTCTCTCCTGAGGAACTCGGTTGCGTGAAGCAGATCATCCGTACGCTCCAGCCAAAGGCCGAGATCATCGAGTGCGACTATGGCAATGTGGATCTCGATAAGCTCATCAATACCGATATGTTCGACTTCGATAAGGTGGCTACCTCTGCGGCTTGGATCCAGGAGATTGAGGGTGATCCGCATGAGGAGGAAGATGAACATGAGCACCATCATCACCACCATGATGAGGACGAGGATGAGGACCATGTCTGCGATGAGCATTGCCACCACCATCATGATCACGACGACGATGATGACGAGGATGAGCATGAGCATCATCACGGCCATCACCACCACCATCATCACCATCACCACGACGAGGGTGAGGCTGAGGAGTATGGCATTGGCACTTTCGTCTACTACCGCCGCGAGCCAATGTATCTTGGTCGCTTTGACGATTTCGTGGCTCGCAAGTGGCCAAAGAACATCATCCGCGCCAAAGGTATCTGCTACTTCGAAGGCGAGAACGATATGTGCTACCTCTTCGAGCAGGCCGGCAAGCAGGTGTCAGTTCGTCAGGCCGGTCAGTGGTTTGCCACTATGCCAGCACGTGACCTCGAGATCATGAAGGAGCGTGACGCTAACCTCCGTCGCGACTGGGATGACCAGTATGGCGACCGTATGCAGAAAATTGTCTTCATCGGTCAGAACCTCGACAAGGAGGCAATCAAGAAGGAGCTGGATTTCTGCTTGGTGAAATAGACCCTCTCCGTCCTTCGGACACCTCCCCCTTAATGGGGAGGGATGTTTTGTACTGCGTAAAAACAGCGATAGCTTAGAGATCACTAAGTCTATCGCTTTTTTCATCTATCCTTACAAACCTATCCTCCCCATTAAGGGGGAGGTGTCCGAAGGACGGAGAGGGTCTGTTATTACTTGCAAGGAATATCCTCAATTCTCTGCTGATGACGACCACCAGCAAACTCTGTGTTGAGATACTCGTCAAGACAAGCGCGGCAAGTCTCCTCGCTGATAAAGCGACCAGGGAAGACAATGACGTTAGCGTTGTTATGCTCACGGATGAGGTGAGCGATCTCTGGCTGCCATACCAAGCCAGCACGGATGCCCTGATGCTTGTTCAAAGTCATGGTGATACCCTCGCCAGAACCACACATAGCGATACCAGGATAGCACTCGCCAGCCTCTACTGCATTAGCAAGAGCGTGTCCGTATGTAGCATAGTTGCATGACTCTTCGGTCAAAGTGCCATAGTCCTTATAAGGAATACCTTTCTCATCAAGATACTTTTTCACGAACTGCTTCAAAGGAAATGCAGCGTGATCTGATGCAAGGCCGATAAAATTCTTTACTTCGATCATAATTTAAAATTAGGAATTAGGAGTGAGGAGTGAGGAATTGAATGTAATGCTAATCCAAAAAATCTTTACTTGTCTTGGTGATGCTACTCAGGATGCGTTTCAGCTCTTGGCAGTCATTGTTGATAGATTCGAACTCTGCTTGTGAGAGATATTCACTTGCAGAGAGTAAATCGAGCCAGTATTGTGTCTCTGCGCATTCTTTGTAAGCAATGTACATTTTAGCAATAAAATCTTTCTTGCTTATTGCACATTCTGCCTCTGCAATATTTGCACCAATACTCGTTCCACTCCGAACCAATTGTTTTGATAAGATACTCTCGTGCTTTTCTTTGTGCAAATACTGATGTAATCTGACTATTCGGATTGCGAACAGCTTGCTCTTCTCAGCTACGACGTTATCCATAGAAGAATATGTATAAAAATGAGGAGCAAGGAGAGGTAACAATTCCTCACTCCTCACTCCTCATTCCTAATTGCGAAGCTTACTTCTTCAGCATCTTCTTAACCTGGTTGTAAACATTCTCGCCAGTGAAGCCGAGCTTCTCGTCGAGCACCTTGTAAGGAGCAGAGAAGCCGAAGCTTGAGAGACCCCAAACCTCACCATCAGCACCTACGAGACCTTCGAGGGTTACAGGGAGACCAGCAGTCATACCGAACTTTGGCTTGCCTGCAGGGAGAACCTTGTTCTGATAAGCCTTGGTCTGACGACGGAAGAGACCCTCTGATGGAACGCTGACGATGCGGCACTTGATACCATCCTCGCGGAGCATATCTGCACCAGCAACGAGGGTAGCAACCTCTGAACCAGAAGCGAGGAGGATAACATCATAATCCTCATCAGAGCCAGCTACTACGTATGCACCCTGTGCAGCCTGTGAGTAGTCATTGCCCTCTGGGAGAGTCTTGATGTTCTGACGTGAGAAGATGAGGCCGGTAGGAGATACGGTGTTCTCCATAGCGAGCTTCCAAGCAGCGGTGGTCTCGTCAGAGTCAGCAGGACGGAGAACGAGCATAGCGTTGCGACCCTTATGAGTCTTAAGCTTCTCAAGGAGACGTACCTGTGCTTCCTGCTCAACTGGCTCATGGGTAGGTCCATCCTCACCAACACGGAATGCATCGTGAGTCCAGACGAACTTAACTGGGAGCTCCATGAGAGCAGCCATACGAACAACTGGGAGCATGTATGGGCTGAATACGAAGAAGGTACCACAAGCTGGGATAACACCACCGTGGAGAGCCATACCTACGCAGCAGCAAGCCATAGTGAACTCAGCAACACCTGCCTGGAAGAATGCACCAGAGAAGTCACCCTTCACGAGGTCGTGAGTCTGCTTGAGGAAGCCGTCGGTCTTATCTGAGTTAGAAAGGTCAGCCGAAGCACAGATCATGTTAGGAACCTGCTGAGCGAGCTGTGACAGGACAGCTGCAGATGCGTTACGGGTAGCGTCATCCTTCTTCTGCTCAACCTTAGTCCAATCGATCACTGGAGCCTTGCCGCTGAACCACTCGTGCATCAACTTAGCCTTCTCAGGATTAGCCTCTGCCCATGCAGCCTTCTTAGCGTACTTAGCGTCCATGATCTTGCGGAGCTCTGCACGACGCTGTGCATAGAGCTTCTTAACCTCTGGGAAGATCTGGAATGGATCCTCAGGATCACC
>JAZRVB010000019.1:0-2157 GCA_045598885.1 Bacteroidales bacterium | reverse complement strand
GCTGCTAAGAACTATCAGAACGATGGTGACTCTATCTACCGTCTGTTCTACGATACCATCAAGGGTGGTGACTACCGTGCTCGTGAGGCTAACGTTTATCGCCTTGCAGAGGTTTCTAACAACATTATCGACCAGTGTGTTGCACAGGGTGTACCTTTCGCTCGTGAGTACGGCGGAACCTTGGCTAACCGTTCATTCGGTGGTGCTCAGGTATCTCGTACCTTCTATGCTAAGGGTCAGACCGGTCAGCAGCTCCTCCTCGGCGCTTACTCTTCTTTGATGCGCCAGGTGGCTAAGGGCACCGTTACCATGTACACTCGTCACGAGATGATGGACGTTGTCCTCGTTAAGGATGAGAACGGTGTAGATCGCGCTCGTGGTATCATCGTCCGCAACCTCGTTACTGGCGAGATCGAGCGTCACTCAGCTCACGCAGTAGTTATTGGTACTGGTGGTTACGGCAACGCT
This sequence comes from Bacteroidales bacterium, assembly GCA_045598885.1. Taxonomy (GTDB): domain Bacteria; phylum Bacteroidota; class Bacteroidia; order Bacteroidales; family UBA3663; genus Liminaster. The sequence continues at coordinate 1,689 of JAZRVB010000019.1, read as the reverse complement.
TACTTCCTTTCTACCAACGCTATGGGTTGCAACGGTTCGGCTGCTATCCAGTGCTACCACAAGGGTGCTATGTTTGCAAATCCTTGCTACGCTCAGATTCACCCAACCTGTATCCCTGTTCACGGCGACATCCAGTCTAAGCTCACCCTTATGTCTGAGTCTCTCCGTAACGATGGCCGTATCTGGGTTCCTAAGAAGCTTGAGGATGCTAAGAAGCTCCAGGCTGGTACTCTCAAGGGCCACCAGATCCCAGAGGAGGATCGTGACTACTACTTGGAGCGTCGTTACCCAGCATTCGGTAACCTCGTACCACGTGACGTAGCTTCTCGTGCTGCTAAGGAGCGTTGCGATAAGGGCTATGGCGTTAACGCTACCGGCCTCGCAGTATTCCTTGACTTCTCTGACGCTATCAACCGTCTTGGCAAGCAGGCTGTTGCTGACCGTTACGGCAACCTCTTCCAGATGTATCAGAAGATCACCGACGATAATCCATACGAGACTCCAATGATGATCTATCCAGCTATCCACTACACCATGGGTGGTATCTGGGTTGACTATGAGTTGCAGACTTCTGTAAAGGGTCTCTTCGCTATCGGTGAGTGTAACTTCTCTGACCACGGTGCTAACCGTCTTGGTGCTTCTGCTTTGATGCAGGGTCTTGCTGATGGTTACTTTGTATTGCCATTCACCATCCAGAACTACTTGGCTGACCAGATCCAGGTTCCACGCTTCTCTACCGATCTCCCTGAGTTCGCAGAGGCAGAGAAGGCTGTTAAGGCTAAGATGGAGAAGATCATGGCAGTTCAGGGTTCACGTTCAGTTGACTCTATCCATAAGGAGCTCGGTCACATCATGTGGAACAACGTAGGTATGGGTCGTACCAAGGCTGGTCTTGAGGAGGCTCTCAAGCAGCTCAAGGCTATCCGTGAGACCTTCTGGAAGGAGGTATTCGTTCCTGGCAAGTGCGATACTCTCAACGTAGAGCTCGAGAAGGCTATCCGCCTCCTTGACTTCATCGAGATCGGTGAGCTCATGGCTCGTGACGCTCTTCTCCGTGAGGAGTCTTGCGGTGGTCACTTCCGTGAGGAGCACCAGACTCCAGAAGGCGAGGCTCTCCGTCATGATGATCAGTACATGTATGTCGGTTGCTGGAAGTTCATGGGCGAAGGCAAGGAGCCAGAGCTCTGGAAGGAGAACCTCAACTACCAGTACATCAAGGTACAGACACGTAACTATAAGAACTAATAGAAGCCCCCATCCCCTGACCCTTCCCCCTTTCATGGGGAAGGGAGTATATACAGATTGGCTCGGAAAGGATAATGAAAAGATTTACTTAGCCGACATGCCAATGTTTGACAAAGGTTTATGCAGATTGCAAAACATGAGCCAAGAATCTATACAATCAGGAACGGGAAACTTCTACATTAATTATTAACAATTAATATGCCCCACAAAACATACCACTCCCTTCCCCATGCAAGGGGGAAGGGCCAGGGGATGGGGGCCGACTAATATATGGGAAAAGAACAATTCCTTAACGTTAACGTCAAGGTTTGGCGTCAGCGTGGCCCAAAGGAGAAGGGCGAATTCAAGACCTATCGTGTAGAGCACGTTTCTACCGAGATGTCCTTCTTCGAGATGCTTGATACTCTCAACGAGCAGCTTATCAACAAGCGTGAGGAGCCAATC
>JAZRVB010000018.1:0-18604 GCA_045598885.1 Bacteroidales bacterium | reverse complement strand
AACATCGTATCTGAGGACGTTGTAGGTCCTACCCTCGGTGCAGAGTCAATCCGTCAGAGCGTTATCTCATTCTTTATCGCGCTCGTGCTCCTGTTCATCTATATGATTCTCTTCTATGGTCCAGTAGCAGGTTCTATCGCCGACGTCTGCCTCTTGGTCAACGCATTCTTCACCATCGGTATCCTCTCAAGCTTCCACGCTGTCCTTACCCTCTCTGGTATCGCAGGTATCGTACTCTCAATGGGTATTGCAGTGGATGCTAACGTACTTATCTACGAGCGTGCCAAGGAGGAGCTCGCAGCTGGCAAGCCACTCCGTACCGCTGTCAGCGCTGCATATAGCAATGCATTCAGCGCCATCCTCGATGCTAACGTAACCTCACTCCTCACCGGTATCATCCTCTACTACTTCGGTACAGGTCCTATCCGTGGTTTCGCCGTTACCTTCATCGTAGGTATCATCACCTCGTTCGTAAGTGCTGTATTCCTCAGCCGCATCTTCCTTGAGGGTGCTTTGGCTAAGGGTTGGTTCAAGGGTCTTTCATTCACCGGTGCTCTCTCTGGCTTGCTCAAGCCAACTAGCATCGATTTCGTGAAGAAGGGTCGCACCACTTCAAAGGTTTACGCAGTTATCGCAGTTCTCGCTATCGTATTGATGTTCGTTCCTGGTCTTGACAAGGGTATCGACTTCACCGGTGGTCGTAACTACGTAGTTGCTTACAACGACGTTGCCGCTGTTGACAATCAGGCTATCGCTCAGAAGCTCGAGCAGAATGCTTCGCTTGAGGGCGCTTCTATCAAGGTTATCACCATCAGCCGCGACAATCAGGTTCGTATCACCACCAACTATGCTCTCAACGCTACTGACGACGCAGAGGCTAACCTCACCATGAAGAAGGCTATCTACGACGCAGGTAAGGAGCTCGGTTATGTAAATGGTGACTTCGACTCATTCAACAATGAGGATTACATCCCATCAACCCAGAAGGTAGGTCCTTCTATTGCTGAGGATATCACTTACGGCGCTATCATCGCAGTGCTCCTGTCACTCATTGCTATCGCACTCTACATCCTCGTTCGTTTCCGCAACGTAGCATTCTCTATCGGTGCTATCGCAGGTCTTGCAGCTAACACCTTGGTAATCCTTGGTCTCTACTGCTTGCTCCCAGGCATCATGCCATTCTCAATGGAGATCGACCAGGCGTTCATCGCAGCTATCCTTACCGTCATCGGTTACTCAATCAACGATATCGTGGTCGTATTCGACCGTATCCGTGAGGTAAGCAACCTCTATCCAAACAAGGATCGCTACAACGTCATCAACGAGGCTCTCAACGCTACCATGCCACGTACCCTCAATACCTCTATCTCTACTCTCTTGGTATTGATCGTAATCTTCTTCTTCGGAGGTGCATCTATCCAGAGCTTCATCTTCGCAATGTTGCTCGGTATCGTTGTCGACCCATTGACTACTATCTTCCTCGCTGTTCCATGTGCATATTACGTAATGGGCAAGAAGGAGGCTAAGAAGGCTCAGGCTTAATCTGCAGTTGCAGATAAATAGCAAATAACAAATATCAAATATCACCATCCGCGTTGCAAATTTGCAGCAAGGATGGTGATATTTTTATTTGACGTTTGCTATTTATCTTTTTTTTATTATCTTTGCCCCATACTAATACTATAAAGATGAGACATACCATCACTACACTATCCCTTCTTGCCGGTCTTCTGCTATCGTCTTGCTCAGGTTCCTCCGACCAGTCTTCTGCTAGTCAGGACTTCTCGTTAGGAGCGGATATGGGTTGGATCACCATGCTCGAAGCACAGGGGCAAGAGTACTATAATTTCGATGATGAGCAGCGCGATCCTTTCGCCTTGCTCAAGGAACTTGGTCTCAATGCCGTCCGCCTGAGAGTATGGGTCGATCCTTCGAATCATGACAACTGGTGCGACCTCGAAGATAATATCCTGAAGGCGCAGCGTGCCAAAGCGCAGGGCCTCGACATCATGGTCAATTTCCATTATAGCGACTGGTGGGCCGATCCTGCCAAGCAGAACATCCCTGCCGCCTGGTTCGACCATGACTATGAGACGATGAAGCAGGACTTGCGCGAGCATACCCTCACCGTCCTTCGTCGCTTCAAGGAAGAGGGTCTTGAGCCTCGCTGGGTACAGGTGGGCAACGAGACCTCCAACGGTATGCTCTGGAGCGTAGCCACCGATCCAGAGACAGGTTGGGAGATCAAGGACGAGCAGGGTCGCACCACTATCACCCACAGCATGGGTCACGTGGAGCGCAATCCTGAGCAGTATGCAGGCTTCTTCAAGGCTGGCGCTGAGGCGGTGAAGGAAGTCTTCCCGGAGGCCAAGGTCATCGTCCACCTCGATAATGGTTATGACAAGGATCTCTATAATCGCAACCTTGATGTCCTCAAGGCTGGCGGTTGTGAGTGGGATATCGTCGGCATGTCGCTCTATCCTTACTGGGCTCACATGACCGACACTACGCTCACCGCACAGATCGTCATTGACCGCTGCATGGAGAATATCAACCTCGTCAGCCAGAAATACAATTGTGACGTGATGATCGTCGAGACCGGCTTTGAGGTCGATGAGCAATATCCTGAACTCATGGATGAAGGCCGCGACCAGCTCTCGCAGATCATCCGTCGCTGCAAGAATGAGACAAATGGCCGCTGTCTGGGTGTCTTCTATTGGGAACCTCTCTGTCGTCCATCTCAGTATCGTCTCGGCGCTTTCACCGAAGATGGTCACCCAACAGCTATCATGCAGGCTTTTAAGGAGTAATAATAGCTTTCTGTGCAGCAAATTACTCCTCACTCCTAACTCCTCACTCCTAACTCATGAAACGCCTTTTCCTTCTTGACGCCTACGCGCTGATCTACCGCGCCTACTACGGTTTCATCAACAAGCCTTTGACCAATAGCAAAGGCCAGGTCATCTCGGCCATCTATGGTTTCACCAAGACCCTGCAGGACGTCTTGCGCGAGCAGCAGCCTGACTGTATGGCCGTATGTTTCGACCCTAAAGGCGGCACCTTCCGTCATAAGGAGTTCCCATCGTATAAGGCGCAGCGTGAGGCGCAGCCAGAGGATATCACCTTCGCCGTCCCATACATCCAGCAGATCATCGAGGCCTATCGCATCCCGATCTTTGAGGTCGAGAACTATGAGGCCGACGACGTGGTGGGTACGCTGGCTCGTCTGGCCGATGAGCAGGGAGGCTTCGATACTTACCTGATGAGTCCCGACAAGGACTACGCGCAGTTGGTCACCCCGCAGTCGCGCATCTTCAAGCCCAAGTCATTCGGCCCTGGCTATGAGACGCTCGATGTGGAGGCTGTCCTGACCAAATACGGTCTCAAGCGCACCGATCAGGTCATCGATATGCTCGGCTTGCAGGGCGATACGGCCGACAACATCCCAGGTTGTCCAGGCGTCGGACCTAAGACCGCGCAGAAGCTCATCGAGGACTTTGATTCCGTCGAAGGCCTCCTCTCTGCCGTCGAGACTGCTGCCGCCGAAAGCAAGAAGGAGTTGCCGAACCTCAAGAAAGGCATGTTCGCCAAGGTCCTGGAGAACGTGCAGCAGATCCGTGACTCGAAATATCTCGCCACTATCTGCCGCGAAGTCCCGGGTGTCGTACTCGATGCTGAGGCGCTCAAGGTTGTCGAGCCTGACTATGCTAAGCTGGCCGAGATCTTCGACTCTTTGGAGATGCGCAAGATGCGCGATGAGGCGCTGCAGCACGCCAAGGCCGGTGTCGCTACCCTCGTCGGAGGCAGTGATGAGCGAAAGACCGAAATCGTTGAGGAGGCTCCTGTTGCCGCCCCTACGCTGCAAACAATCACCGACATCGATACACATTATATAATATGTGATACTCCAGAGAAGCGTCAGGAGATGATCGCCGAGCTTTTCTGGACAGCCGAGTGGGCTTTCGACACCGAAACCACCTCGCTCAACGTCATGGAGGCCGAGCTCGTAGGCATCTCGTTTGCTGTGGCCAATCACAAAGCATGGTACATCCCAGTACCTGCTGATCGCTCAGAAGCTCTCGCTGTCGTCGAGGAGCTGCGCCCTCTCTTCGAGAACGATGCAACGCTCAAGATTGCGCAGAATGCCAAGTATGACTACTCTGTCTTGAAGCGCTACGGCATGGAGGTCTCTTATCCGCTCTTCGATACCATGGTGGCACACTATCTCCTTGAGCCAGAGCTGCCACACAACATGGATTATCTCTCTGAGGCGCTCCTCGGCTACAAGCCAATCCCGACCAGCGCGCTGATCGAGACAGGAAAAAAGAAAAAAGCAGCAGAAGAATCTCTGGATCTCTTCGCCATGATGGATGCCGCCGAAGAAGAGGACAAGCCTGCAACCATGCGCGATTGTGCTGTCGAGAAGGTCGCAGAATACTGCTGCGAGGACTCCGACGTCACCTATCAACTGGCTCAGGTATTGCGTCAGCAGTTGAAAGAGCAGAAGTTGACCAAGCTTTTTGAGGACATCGAGATGCCTCTCGTCAAAGTCCTGGCCGACATGGAGCTAACCGGTGTCCGTGTCGATGTTTCTGCTTTGACCGAATCAAAGACTGTTCTGGAGGCCGAACTGAAGCGCCTCGAAGACCGCATGACCCTCATTGCTGGTCATCCTTTCAATCCGCTGTCTCCTAAGGTCGTCGCTCAAGTCATCTTCGACGAGATGAAGCTCGATCCGAAGACCAAAGCTCGCTCTACCGCCGAGGAGATCCTGCAGCAGCTCATCGTGAAGGTGAAAGGTGAAAAGTTAAAGGTTAAAGGTTCCGTTGATGCGAGTGGAGTAGAGGAGGAGGTCGACAAAGCCGAGATCCTCGAAGACATCCTTTCCTATCGTGGCATCCGCAAGCTTCTTGGTACCTATATCGAGGCTTTGCCAGAGGAGATCAATCCTGAGACAGGTCGCATCCATTGCCAGTTCAATCAGACAGTTACGGCCACAGGCCGCCTATCATCGAGCAATCCGAACCTCCAGAACATCCCTATTCGCGACGCTTTAGGTCGCGAGCTGCGCAAAGCCTTCGTCCCAGATCCTGGCGAAGTCTTCTTCTCGGCCGACTACAGCCAGATTGAGCTCCGTCTGATGGCGCACCTCTCGCAGGATCCTGCCATGATCGCGGCTTTCCAGGAGGGTGATGATATCCATCGCGCCACGGCTGCAAAGATCTATCACCTCCCACTCGAGGAGGTCAGCAAACTGCAGCGCACCAAGGCCAAGACCGCCAACTTCGGCATCATTTATGGCATCTCTACCTTCGGCTTGGCATCGCGTCTCAATATCCCGCGTGCTGAGGCTAAGGAGCTGATCGACGGCTATTTCGCCACCTATCCGCGTATCAAGGAATACATGGACGAGTGCATCGCCATCGCTCGTGACAAAGGCTACGTCGAGACCTTCTTCGGTCGTAAGCGCATGCTCAAGGACATCCACAGCGCCAACTCCACCGTCCGCGGTTATGCTGAGCGCAACGCCATCAACGCGCCGATCCAGGGTACGGCAGCCGACATCATCAAGATCGCCATGGTGCGCATCACTCAGCGCATCCGCAAGGAGAAGCTGCACGCCAAGCTGCTCATTCAGGTGCACGACGAATTGAACTTCTCCGTGCCACCTCAGGAACTGGATCAGCTCGAAAAGCTCGTCCTCGAAGAGATGGCAGGCGTCGTGGCGCTCTCCGTACCTCTCATCGCTGACTGTGGCAAGGGAGAAAACTGGCTGGCTGCGCACTAAATCTTAGTTAGGAGTGAGGAGTTAGGAGTTAGGTCCTCGCAGCCATAGAAAGAGCATTTTTATGCTCTTGGCGAGAAGACGAAGCTTTAGCTGAGGGTTAAATGATAGTAGATTATATCCTGGCCGACAAGGACTTCGGCCACCTATATATAAAAAAGAATGCCAGGGCGGTGCGCTACACCTTCCGCCCTGCGCATGATGGTGGCAAAGGAATCCTCGTCACCGCTCCCCGTCTCTTCTCTTTACCCGACCTCCAGCGTGCCGTCGAGGAGATGCGTCCCCGTCTACTCGCCATGATCGAGAAGGATGCAGCGCTACAAGAACAGAAGCGTCAACGTCCGCAGCCGACTCCTGAGCAACTCGCTGAGCAGCAACAGAGGATCGAGCAGATGCGAACCCTCGCCAAGCGCGACCTCCCTCCCAAGCTCCTGGCCCTCGCCAAGCAGTACGGCTTCACGGTTAAAGAGGTCAAAATCAACAGTGCTCGCACCCGCTGGGGAAGTTGTGTGGCTCGCAAGAAAGGCCTCTTCAGCCGCAAGGAATACACCATCAACCTCTCGCTCTATTGCGTCCTCCTGCCCGAGCACCTGCAGCGTCTCATCATGCTCCACGAGCTCACTCACATCCATCACATGGATCACAGCGCCGCCTTCCACGCTGAACTCGACGAGATGCTGGGAGGCAAAGAGAAAGAGTATGAGAAGGAACTGAAATCCTTCAAACTTGGATGATTATCGGACAATCTTAGTAACAATTTTACATTTCACATTATACATTTCACATTTTACATTTAATACTATGCCCCTCATTTACCACGTCTCCGCCGCCACAGGCCGAGATTACTACGCTGGCACCGAGAGTGCTCCGTTCAAAACCATCAACAAAGCCGCTTCCCTGGCCATGCCAGGCGACACGGTCATCGTCCACGAAGGCGAGTACCGCGAGTGGGTCGATCCGCTCAATTCCGGCATCACCGAGCAGTCGCGCATCACCTATATGGTCGCTCCTGGCGAGCACGCTGTGATCAAAGGCTCAGAGCGTATCACCACCTGGCAGCACGTCGAAGGCAACGTCTGGAAGGTCGTTCTCCCAAATTCGTTCTTCGGCACTTTCAACCCATACAAGGAGATCCTTTCAGGCGACTGGATGGTCTCTCCAGATCCTACCGTCGAGCCACACGAGGTCGATGGCGTCCTCTTCGATTTCCCACTCCACCTTGGCGACGTCTATCTCAACGGCAAGTCATTCTACGAGGCTGGTCGATACGCAGATATCGTCAATCCTAAGATGCGCCTCACCGGTGTCACCCCACCTTGGTCGCACACCCCAGAGCCATTGCTTCACCCAGAGGATTCTATCTATCAGTGGTATAGCGAGATCGACGATGAGGCCGACACCACCATCATCTATGCCAACTTCCAGGGCGTCGATCCTAATCAGGAACTCACTGAGATCAACGTCCGTCGCTCCTGCTTCTTCCCACGTCGCACGGGTCGCAACTACATCACCGTCCGTGGCTTCGAGATGGCGCAGGCCGCTTGTCCTTGGACGCCTCCTACTGCCGATCAGCCAGGCCTCCTCGGCACCAACTGGAGCAAGTGCTGGATCATCGAAGATTGCGATATTCACGACGCTAAGTGCAGCGCCATCAGCATCGGCAAGGAGGAATCGACCGGCCATAACATGTGTACTCGTACCCAGCGCAAGCCAGGTTATCAGTACCAGATGGAGGCCGTCTTCCGTGCCGCTCGCATCGGCTGGAGCCGCGAGACCATCGGTTCGCACCTCATCCGTCGCAATGTCCTCCACGACTGCGGTCAGAACGGTATCGTCGGCCACATGGGTTGCATCTTCTCGACTATCGAGCAGAATTACATCTATAATATTGCCGTCAAGCACGAGTTCTTCGGCTACGAGATTGCTGGCATCAAGCTCCACGCAGCCATCGATGTGACCATCCGTCACAACAACATTCACAACAGTGCGCTCGGCACTTGGCTCGACTGGCAGGCGCAGGGTGCTCATGTGCACAACAACCTCTATTATGCCAACGATCGTGACCTCATGATCGAGGTAACCCACGGCCCATATCTGGTAGAGAACAACATCTTCGGCTCGCCTTATAACTTCGACAACGTGGCTCAGGGTGGCGCCTACGTGCACAACCTCTGTGCCGGCATCATGCGTCGTATCGAGTGCCGCGACCGCTCTACGCCATACCACTTCCCACACTCTGCCGAGCTGGCTGGCTGCACCATCGTCTATGGTGGCGACGACCGTCTCTACAACAACATCTTCATCGGTGGCAGTCAGGCTGAGGCCGACGATGCTTCTTGTGGCACAGCAGGTTACGACCAGCATCCACAGGGCTGGGAGGCTTATCAGGCGCTGCTCAAGGCATACGGCAATGGCGATCATGAGAAGTTCCAGGACACCCCTCAGGCGGTCTATATCTCTGGCAACGCCTACCTCAACGGTGCTCCTGCCTACGTCCATGAGACCGACTGCTGCACCTCCGCTGATGACTGCGCCTTCCGTATCTGTGAGGAGGCCGATGGCACCTACCTCGAGATCCAGATCCCAGCTTCCGTGCTCGATCTGAAGACCTCCGTCGTCTCTACCGACACCTTAGGTTCTACCCGTATCACCGAGGGTCTTTTCGAAGACAAGAACGGCAACCCATACGTCATCGACTATGATTTCCTCGGTCAGCAGCGCAGCGCTACTCCAGTCGCTGGTCCTTTCGAGGGTCTCAAGGCTGGCTGCAACCGCATTAAGGTCTGGTAAGGAATGAGACCGAAGGAGCTGTGTCAAAAGCCACAGCCTCTTCGGTCTTCTTAGTTCTGACAACATTAAAAATTCAATCGCTATCTTGGTACAACGCAGAACAAGTCATCCAACGTTACTTGTGACTGAACATTCCCTGAATATTCGTTGCGTACCAGACCGTATGTAGTGATAAAGGTGCTTTGGAGAGTCGCCTTTGTGCCGGTATGGTGAACGAAGGTATTCATACGTTCACGAAGACGAGCATCATACACCTCCGTAATGCGGTATTCGTTTTTGCTGAACTTCATCTCGCAGATATTGATGTGACCATCGGCTCTTTCCAGTAGCAAATCAATCTGAGCTTTCTTCCATTTGCTACCATCTTTGTCCTCACGAGCCTTTGTTGTCCAGCTATGGGCGTTTGTCAGTACCCCGAAGATACCCAATCGCTGCTTGATTTCCGGAATATGGTGCAGGCATACCATCTCGAATGCATGACCTTCCCAATTCTCCTTGCTGTGATCATTCTGGTTCGTCCAATAGTGTTCGTCCTGACCGTTATCTCTACGGATAAAGTTCAGATGGAAGAGGGTGAAAAGATCAGTGAGTTGGAAAAGAGTCTCACGTTCCTTCTTCTTATATCCTGCATACATGCGAATAAAGTCACATTTCTGCAGGTTTTCGAGACATGTTGTCAGTGAACCTCCATCATTAAGTCGTAGCTTCTCTTTTATTTCAGCTTGAGTCATTCCCTGTTCATTGTCAGCAAGACATTCTACGACACGATGATAGAGAGGAGCTTCATTGAAAAGAGTCCTGAATAAGAAAAGGTATTCTCCTCTAAGCTGCGTGCCTTGACGGAAAAACAGACTGTCAATATTGGCCTCGAGAGGAATTGTGGAATCAAGCATGTCCAGATAGTAAGGGATGCCACCGAACACCATATATGTTTCTACTATCTTATAGCGACTCCATACGAATCCACGCATCTGCAGAAACTGCTCTACCTCATGCAAGGTAAAAGGGGGAAGATAGATAGCCCGATTGTTACGTCCATAGAATCCCCCTTTGTCTCCGACGAACTTATCCAGCATCCATGTAGTAGCACTTCCGCATGCTACCAGTTTTAATCCTGGCACACTACAAGCCCAGTCATTCCAGAAAAAGCTGAAGGCAGAAAGGAAATTGCTCTTTGGCTGATCCATCCAAGGTAACTCATCCAAAAAGATTACGATGCGCTCCTTGTTGAGTGACTGCAGGTATTCTCGAAGTGTATTGAAGGCAATATACCACGTTTTCAGCTTACCTATCTTTTTACCACTATAGCGCTCCAAGGTGCCTCGGAACAGTTCAAGCTGAATGCTCGTAGAAGTCTTATAACTGCCTACAAAAGCGAAATCGTATGTCTCATTGAAGAACCGCTTTACCAGAAATGTCTTTCCTACTCGTCTTCTGCCATACACAGCAACCAACTGTGCATCCTCACGTTGCATTACTTGCTCCAGAGTGTGCAATTCGTTCTCGCGACCTATTAATCCTTGTATCTGCATAACAAATATTTTGTGCAAAGGTACAACTTTTAATTGTTTTACACAAACATTTTTGATGTTTTTATACTAAAAAATGCAATATTGCGTGTCCGTAACTATGTTTTTTTATATACTTACGGACAAATAATACGGATTCCGTGTCCGTAAGTATGGTAAAATTGATGCTTACGGACACAGAATAGGTCGGTTGGTGCTTCTACCCGAAGTTCTCAAGGCTGGCAAAAACCGTATTAAGGTCTGGAAAAAGTAAGAATTTCAACATCTGGTACCATTTGTTGAAATTCTAGATGCAGGAAGGTATCAATGGAATGTTTGTGCGATTTTTTTAATCAAAGATTAATACCAACAGCCTTAAAAAATAATTGGGAAATAATTTGGAAGTAACATAGAAACTATCTATCTTTGCGGCGACAAACATCAAGAGTAGTCCTTTTCGAGACTTACCAACCGAGCATTTTGAAGCCACGGTGGTCAAAAAGATGTGGAAGAATTATTAACTTCAAAAACAATCAAATCAATGAAACAGAATCCTTTCTACACCGACTACGCAAACATCTTTGCGCAGGAAGATCTCAACACACTTATTACTAATTTTAATCGCCAAGTAGGTAACCACGGTTTCAACTCTCAACGAGCATTCCATGATGTAGCGCTTATTGACGAGTTTATCCATAGAGGCATCGATGTGTCTGCAATATACGATGGTGTCACCATTCGATTTGTTAATCACATTGCTATTGATGAAACAGGAAAGATATTGCTGAAAATACCTGAATAAATAGAGCTATCGCAAAAAATAATCGAAAGTAGTTATTTTTTTTCGAGCTTGTGTCATGATTTGACACAAAATGTTGTTATATTTGCACCAAATTATAATCCCCTCGAATTCGAGGGGGTTGAAAAGAAGCAATCCATACCACAGGCTATGCAAAGAAAGTATGAACTAAATTAGGTAAACCAATATGAAAAAAACAAATATTAGTCCATCACAACACATCTATACGTTGTACAATGAGTACGAAAAGAGGGGTAAGGACACCACTCCAATATCTCAAGCTATCCAGCAAGTGACAGGAACCGAAGGAAAATCCAATCTTGAGGTTGTTACGGGATGGATAAAGGATATGGAAAGTGCTAATAATTGTGAGCTTTTTTAAGAGATAATGTAAATAATTCTATTAATTCAAAAAACTCTTGTCGAGGAATTCATGTCCGAGTGCTATGATTTCCGTCGCAACGTACTTTCCGATAAGTACGAAATGAGAGAAGTCTGCAACAGCGATGCAGAGACAAAACCTAATCCTTGGCGAAATGTAACCCGCGAGAGCCAGAACACGATCCTACGCCGCGCGAAACGCGAGCTTGGCGACGTGAAAGGCCTAAAAGCCAGCATCGAGGAGTATATCTACTCCGAAGAGACGCCTGACTATGACCCTATTGCCGAGTATCTCAACGCCCTTCCAGCATGGGATGGCCGAGATCGTGTCCGCGAACTCTTCCTGCGCCTCCCCGGTGTGAGCGAAGAGCAGCTCTGCCAGCACAGCGTCTGGCTCCGCAGCTGTGTCGCTCACTGGCTGCAGCTCGACAATCTCCACGGCAACGAGCAGGTGCTGACCTTGATCGGTACTCAGGGCTGTGGCAAGAGTACCTACTGCGCTCTGCTCCTCCCGCCGAAGTTCCGCGAGTACTATCTCGACCACGTCAACCTCAGCAACAAGTTCGACAAGGAGATGGCGTTGACCAGCAACCTCTTCGTCAACCTCGACGAGCTCGACCAGATCAAATCCGGCAAGCAGGCCGAGCTGAAGCAGATGCTTTCGAAGATCCAGGTCAACGGCCGTCCGATCTTCGGCAAGGCACAGCGTCAGCGCAAGCGCTACGCCTCGTTCGTAGCCACTACTAACAACCCTCGTCCGTTGCAGGATACGACCGGCTCGCGCCGCTACTTATGTGTCGAGATTCCGCAGGATGCAATCATTCTCAACGACCGCGAGATTGAGTACGACCAGCTCTATGCGCAGGTAGTCTATGAAGTCCGAGAGCAGCATTTCCCTTACTGGTTCACCCCTGCCGAGACCCGTCGTATCGAGGAGCAGAACGTGAAGCCCCAGCGCGTCTCAGACCTCGAATCCATGCTCACCGCCTGCTTCCGTCGCCCGGAAGCTTAGGAGGTTGTCATTCCTCTGCAGACACGAGACATTGTATATATCCTGTGCAAGAACTTTCCAGAAGTCAGACCTACTCAGGGTATGGCTGTCAAGGTCGGCCGTCTGCTTACAGCATTGAACTTTGAGCGTAAGGAAATAAATAAAGGAACCGTGTATTACATCGTCCCGATGAAGAAATCCGCGTGATTTGCTAATTTATCTGCCATCTGCCACAAGCTGATAGTTAATCCTTTCATTCATAAAAAGATGGGCTTGTGGCAGATCATTGATTTATCTGCCACTATCTGCCACTCATCTGCCACGCGAAATGCTATATGAGAATCAGTACGTTACAGCGGTTGTGGCAGAGTGGCAGATAAATTGAAATTCGTTGAAAAAGTCATTTACAAATCCTTATTGATTGTTTTATATTTTATCATCTTAAAATAGCATATTTGGCTGTGACACAATAAAAATTTCAGGCCACAATCACTTTTATTTATAATTATGGTTATAATTTAGAAAAACTTTTTATTTTTGCACAGAAATGTTTGTTCGATAGCAAAACAAATAATATGAATTCAAATATAAGTATAACCAACTAAAAACAAATGAATCGCCTCCTGTCGCGAAGTTCCTTCTATGACACGTGAGACAATACGAAACAGACAACAAAACAATGATCGGTGAGCAGAGTGCCTTAATGAGGTTCTCTCCACTTCCAAGCGAGCCAAATGTCAAGCTCTGCCATATTTTTTGTATTTGGCTAAAGATGACTCAATATTAACTCCGAAGGAAGCGAACACCTGTCAGACATAACATATACTTGAGCTTTCGCTCTTGTTCTCTTATCCGAAAACGGCCAAAATGAAGATAGAGAAGAACAAGTCAGCGAGAGGTTCACGTCCCGTTCCGGGGCGTGGCCTTTCGTCCGCTTGTTTCTCTATAAGGTGCTTGGCCGTGCCTCGGATAAGAATAAGTTGGACAAAGGTTACGCCTCTTTTCTTATCCTAACAAACACAATGAAGAGATATCTCTTATTATTACTTGGTATCATGATTGCCACTATTGTTATGGCAGCTGACATCATAACTAAGAAGAACGGAACGACTATCCAGTGTAAGGTCATCAAAGTAGGTCGCACTGAGGTGGAATACAAAAACATCAAGAATCTTAATGGTCCTGTCTATGCCATTGATCTGACAGAAATCAGTAGCATTAAGTATGAGAATGGAGGAACAGACAAGTTCGGAGAGCAGTCGGTAGTAACGACTAATGCGGGACAGAGAACGATGACGGATGCGGAGTTGATGGGAATGTATAATCAACTACAGAAAGAGAATGCTCATCCAGGAAGAGGCTGGAAGACTACTGGATATGTTTTAGGTGGAATTGGCATCATATCTTCAATAATTGGAGGAACTACTTCATCTGAAAGTGAGCAAGAAATTTTAAGGCCATTAGGCCCAGGTCTTATAATTTTGGGCGTTGGCTCTTATTTCTGGGGATGGCACAAGCAGAAGCAAGCAAAACGATACGGATTTATCCCAATCTTCCAGCAAGATTTTCAACTTGGCAACAATACTCTCCTAACCGCCGACGTGAATATGATTAACGACAACATTACTCACGACAAATCGCTCGGTATGGGTCTACGTTTCACCTTCTAATCCATTTGTCACAATGAAAAAGACATTTCTTTATTTCGCTGTAGTGGCAATTGTGTCTATACTCTTTGCTTCTTGTGGCGTGATTCGTGGAGTTGGTGAAGGCATAGGTGTCAACAAGCGTCCATTGGATCAGATTACCAGCGATACAGAAGTTGGATTGGTATTGACCGATCAAACCATCGAATATACCATTGATATTTCGACTAATGATGGTCGCCTGATTTTGAACAAGATGTCGGAAAAAGATGCGAAGGAATACGTCACAACTGCAGCTTTGATCAAGTATAATTGTGACGTCATCTTCCGTCCGAAATATAATATCCTCAAGAAAGGTAAGCAGATAATACGTATCACTATGGGTGGTCGACCAGCCAACTATAAGAATACTTATACTCAGCCGGTTTCTTCTACTAATACGGCGAGAAATAGCAAGACGAACATCAATATCAATGTTAAATAAAACATAGAGAGTCATTAATAAGTGTCGATACATTATGAAAATGATTTGATCACTTTCGTAATGTATCGACACTATATTATGCAACCATACATCATGCGAAGGAAGGTTGGGTTAGCCGTCATTATTTTTCTGTTCTATGGATTCAGCATAAATGTCATGTTTAATGTGGTGGATTGTTTGACAATTTAAGCATAATCAAAAGCCAATTCTAACTGATTATTTTTTTTCTTTGTTGAATACTTAGGCAATGGATTATCTTTCTCGAAACGGATAATCTCATCAACAAAATAGTTTATGCCATCCAAATTCCTATTTGCATAGCATGCAAGTATTGATGCTGCCAGATTCTCTGGAATACGACTTATCGTAGGAATATGAAGCCTGCGCAGATACTGACTTTGCCAGCGAGCATAGCCGCCATTCATCTTATTGGTCATCTTGTTCAGCTGCGTACGCATGAAGTCGGACATCAACAGAGCAGCTAAAAGCTGGAGATCTCGCTGTGAGCCACCTGTAATATAATAGATGTTGTGTTGTGGATAATACTTTCCTTCATCGACAAACACAAAAGTATTCCCCGAAATATCTGGCAATAATATCTTTGGCTGTTCTGTCAAAGGTGCCGAAATCTTATCAATGGTTCCGTACCAATGCACCGGATTCTTCTGCGCTTTGTGTCGGCTCGAAAGATGCTCACGATGACTCTCGAAATATGCTTTTGCCTTTGGATATTTCTCCAGATTGATCAAGCGGCCGTTCTCATCGTAAGGATTCAGAAGATAACGCTTCCCCCACTCCATAGTATTGCCCTGAAGGTCTCGGCCATTGATGGCAGGAAGAAGAACCTCATCCTCAACTTTGCCCTTCAAATCCTTCGACACGAAAATGCTGTCAGCACCAGTCGCCACACCGATACCGATCTTAAAGCCTTGTTCTTCAATTAGTGGCAAGGTTGATTGCATGATGTCTGAGTTGAACATTTCGTGCCAATCCTCTCCTTCAGGCGCATTCAAAGAATCATATTTTAAAGTAGCAAGATTCTCAACGTCTGTAGTTTCTGCAAACAGAGTTGTACCTGCTGAATGATGCGCCTCAATCAAGGTGATGGCAGGATATGCAAGAACCTCTTCGTCAAAAGCATCAGCTCCTTCCATGTTGATGATGCGTTCAAGGGAGTAGTTACGTGCCACCATCTCGCGGAGGACTTTGCCGTAAGTATTCTTCATCCATCGGTTAGCACAGATAAAGCAATGTTTGCCCCCTGCGTTAAGCTGACGCAGAGACTTCTCAAAAAACAAGACATACATATCTGCACGATAGTAGAATGTACGGAACTGCTGCTTGTAGATAGGAAGTTTATCTTCTGGGATCTGCTCGTAGCGGATGTATGGAGGATTGCCGATAACGATATCTACTGGCTCGTGCTCCGTCAGCAAATAATCTTCTGAAAAGATACGCTTTTCTGGATTCTCAATCTGTGGGAATTCTTTTCTTATACGATCAATACAAACAGCTATTTTGATGCTGTCAATATCGGATGCTGAAACTTGTTTATGGAAAGCTTTGTTGAGGTCAAAGCCGAACTTTTCAGACGATGCAGCAAGACGGCGAATGATCTCAATGATAAATTCTCCCTCACCGCATGAAGGTTCTGTAATAGACACACAAGAAAGATCTCGGTCGGAAGTATATTCCACCAAGTCAAGCATATAGCTCACGACACATGGCTTAGTGAATACATCGCCATGCTGACCGCCATTGCTTCGTGTTCCGTATGTGTTAGCCGTTGAACTCATTTTCGAATCCTAATAAATGACCTCTGAATGAACTGATGAATGACTCAATAGAAATCCTCTCGTTAAGGCTTTCGTAATGATTTTTACCAGATGTGGCTATCAAGCCAACCGCACTATACTTATGTTCAAGAACCAGTCGCTCACAAAGAATGCGGTAACGATCGAGGTAGGAAGTTCCTTTGAACTCTGGTCGAACCTCAAAATGAGGCTCCTTTACTTTCACCTCATGGGTAGAGCTTTCATCCTTGCCAACGACCATCAGATAACCAAGCCAAGGTGACTGATTGCAGCGGAAAGTTCCTTCGCGGAAAGCTGTCCAGAAATCCTCAGAAGAACCCAAAGACTCTTCTGTACGGTTGTTCAGATTGTTGCCGTATGATCCGACCTGCGACTTCAATTCAATAGCCGCAATCAAATTGCCCTTAGGAGATAAGATCAGCAAATCCCAATCTTTGGTAGCACGGAAATAACCAGGGATGTGATTATTCTTCAGATATACACATTCCTCAGGAACCCCTGCATCCTTAGCGACACTTGTTAGCAAATCAAGGAATGAATCAAGCTGTTTGCCAGCCAAAACACTGCCTTGCTTTTTCTTCGTATCCCAGAAGGATTTTACAGCTGAAGATATTTTCTTTTCGTAGGTCATGATTGGAGCATATTATTGTTGTATTGTTTTATGTGTGCAAATATAAATAATTCTTTTGAAATAATAATGTATTTTTGAAAAAAGTTAGCAGAAAGGGACTATTTCTTGTGTTTTTTGAGCTATTTTTTCACTCTAAAACACAACGCGAAGAATTAGTCATATACAATTTCTTAAGTTTATTAAAAATTATTGTTGTCCGCTAAACATGACAAGTTAGTTTGAAGCCATTGTTTTTCAATGAATTCAAACGAAAAGCATAATTCCAAGCCCTCATGCGCGTATGTGTGAGGGCTATTTTTCTGCTTCAGCGACGTCTGGTGGACTCTCTACCAAGGCAGCCAGTGCCTCTTCCCAGTCTTTCTCGGGATGTTCAAGGAATCCCTGCACGTCAATATAGTACATCAGCATGATTCGGACAATTGAGGCTAGGCCCGAGAAACTCCAAGAGCGGCAGACTCCCTTCTGTAGTAGTGTAATGAGCAGGTTGGCAATGAGAGTCACCCACACCTGTATCTTGATGGCGTTGGCGCTCTCTCCGTAGAAGTATCTGAGCGGGAAATTCTGCTTTATCTGCTTGAAGAGCGACTCTATGGCCCATCTTGCCTTGTAAATGGCCACTATTTCCTCGTATTCGGTGTCAATATCGTTTGTAAGCAGCCGAATGAGCTTTGCATTGCCCTTCTTCTTTTCATCGATGTAGGTGACGATACGGGCATGGTGCTCTATCGTTTTCGTCTCCACCTCGCTGGTTCCATCATTCTTGCTCCTTACCTCCTTGTGGAAGATGACAAATTCCTCTTTCCACAGCATCAGTCCTGCCTCGTTCATGTAACAAATGCTCTTTGTGACCTCATACGTCAGATTCTGCTTCATCTTGGTCACATAAATCACTCCACGCTGCGTCATTTCCTCAAATTTGGCATAGTCAATGTATGCCCTATCGATGGCTATGAGGTCTCCCTTGTTCAGCTTTCCAGGACAAAGCATGAAATGATCGTGTGTGGCTGCAGAAGTAAACTCCACATCGCATGGCACACCTTCATTGCCATGGATGCATGTGTGCACCTTCATGCCGCCTTTCTTCTTTCCTGTCTTGGGATTGCGTCCTACACCCTTAAAGACGAGGTTGGAGAAGAGACTGATGGTCGTAGAATCGATGATATGGAGCTTCTTCATCCATTTTGGCACCTTGCCAGAGGGGCTGTCCGATGAAAGTTTGTCCTTGTACGTCAGGTAAAGTCCCTGATAGATCTTCCCGAAGATCTCATGTGATCGTCGGGCATTGGCATCAGAGAGTGTACTACGCCTGGGAAGATCCTTTATGCCAAGATGAGCTAACTTGCGCCACTCCATCATTGTGGCAGAGGTTATTTCGCGCAGAGAATCGAAGCGCATGATGACAGCATAAAGCATTACTGTGAGATGACACCACGCATTAAACGATTTTACATACCTCTCTCCGCCACTTTCCCGGCTGATTTGAAGAATTTTTTGCTTGTTGAAGTAATTTAGTAGCTGATTTAGTATCGGCTGTCCGAAAAAATGTGTACCTTTGCCCATGATTTGGTAATGTTGTTTGTTTAGCAGCTGCAAATTTACCAAATCGGGCTGACTCCTGCAAGAGGAATCAGCCCTTTTTGTTCGCCCAGCATGGGCATATTCTAACGGGTGTAAGTCCCCAAGCCGCCTTGATAACGGGAAGGCTACAGCCAAAGACAAGGGTGTCCGTGGCGACGCGGAATCTGAAGGAAGTCGGAGGCAAACATCAGCTCTGA
>JAZRVB010000017.1:0-3830 GCA_045598885.1 Bacteroidales bacterium | reverse complement strand
GTACAGGTTATTCTCGAGTGCACTGAGCAGAAGGGTAGTGGCGTTCCAGGTATGTCACGTTACATCACCACTAAGAATCGTAAGAACACCACCGAGCGTCTTGAGCTGAAGAAGTACAACCCATTCCTCAAGCGTTACACCATCCACAAGGAGATTAAGTAATCCTACGGATTAAGTTAAGAGTTAATAGTTATAAGTTATTAATTTAGTTTGGGAGATGGTGAGGCTTGGCCTAACTGATAACTCCTAACTAATAACTTTTCTTTAGAAATATGGCAAAGAAAGTAGTTGCAACCCTTAAGACGGGTGATGGTCGTACCTATTCAAAGGTTATCCGTATGGTAAAGTCTCCTAAGACTGGTGCTTACGTATTTGAGGAGGAGATGGTTCCTAACGATCAGGTTAAGGCCGCTCTCGCTAAGTAATCTGTGTGATAATCAGAACACTTATATAAATGGGTCAAATCCGTTTGGGTTTGACCCTATTTTTGCAATATGGAACAGAAAGAGTATCTCGATCAGTTCGAGAGTAACCTGCAGCAGAACCTCCTGCAGATCTGCACGGGCTATAAGGCTTTGGACGGTCAGTGGCTCAACACGCCTGACATCGACGAGAAGTGGACCGATATGGCTCCGTCGTATGTGTCTGACGCGATGAAGGAGATCCACGACTATCCGCTCGTCTCAATGGGATGGGCCATGTATGTGGGTATGGCGGTGGCTCAGTACTGGGAGGATGACTGGCAGGTGTATAGCCAGTTGCCTAATCTCTATGAGCATGTGCGCGACAAGCGTGGCTTCGACTATCTGGATGAGGTGGTACGTGGCGACGTGTTAGGTCTCGTAGGAGAGGCTTATACGCGCTGTGAGGACCTGGTACGCTCCTGCGCTCAGCATACGCTCGACGCCATTCGTCATGAGCAAATCGAGCCAGCCAGCCCTATGGCTTTCTATGCTTACGCTCGCTGTGTGAAGGTGATGTATAAGCTGGGTGCGGCGATACAGCTGAAGGCGATGGGATATAAATTTGAGAAAATCTAAACATTTACGATTTAGCAATTTACAATTTACGATTTGAAGATGTGTTGCTACGACAGATATGAGTCTCAGTAGTTTCTACTGTCAAAGCTAACTCCAATTGTAAATTGTCCAATGGTAAATAAAAAAGCCCCTAATAATGTATACTGGTGAAATAATTTCGCTTGTAGTAGCGTTCTCATGGACGGCTACGGCCTTGTTTGCAGAGGTTGCATCGCGTCGTATCGGATCGTTGCCACTCAATGTGGTGCGAATGACGATGTCGCTGATCCTGCTGGCGCTGACACTGTGGCTGACGTTGGGAGTACCTTATCCGCTGTTTGCTGATGGCCAGGCGTGGCTGTGGCTGTGTCTGTCAGGCTTCGTTGGCTATGTACTGGGTGACTACTGTCTCTTCCAGAGCTATATCCTCATCGGATCACGCTTCGGTCAGCTCTTTATGACGCTGTCGGCTCCATCGGCTGCTATTGCCGCTTGGGTATTACTCGGTGAGGCGATGACGCCATTGGCCTTGCTGGGTATGCTGGTGACCTTGACGGGTATCGGTATCTCGGTGCTCAATAAGGGTGGCGAGGATGAGAATGGCAAGAAGCGTAAGCTGAAGCTCAAGCTCCCTATGAAAGGTGTGATCATGGGCGTCTGTGCCGGAATGGGACAGGGTATCGGATTGGTATTGAGTAAGGTAGGTATGGGATATTATGAGTCATCGATCGCTGCGCAGGGTGTGACGGATATGGCTACGTATGTGGCTCCGGATGCGATAATCCCTGTGGCGCTGGGTACGATGATGCCATTCGCCTCGACGATGATCCGTGCCATCATGGGCTTCATCGGCTTTACTGTGGCGCTGCTGGTATTTACGAAGAACGGCAAGAAGCGACTCAATAATGCAGTGCATGACCAGAAGGCGATGCTATTTACCTTCGGTGCTACGATGTTCGGTCCGTTTATCGGAGTGAGCCTCTCGCTCATGGCTACGCTCTATACCAATGCTGGTATCGCACAGACGATCATGGCGCTGACGCCGATCTTCATCCTCGCTCCAGCGTACTTCCTGCTGCATCAGAAGGTGACGGTGAAGGAGGTGATCGGTGCGTTTATCAGTATTGCGGGAGTGTGTCTGTTCTTCTTATAAAGAGAGCAACTCTTTGATCAGCGGCAGCAGGTCACGCTTCACGATGACATCGCTGAGGCGGTGTTCGCCTTCGAAGATACGGAAGTGGTCTTTGCCGTAGGCTTTGACGAACTCTTCACGACAATTTACCATGGGGTCATCTTTTCCGAAGAGGCCCCATATTTTTTGTTTCTCGTCAGGAGTGACGTCCTTGAGGCTGAGCTTCTCGATCTCCTTAAATTCGGCAATCATCTGCTTGTCGACCTTGAAGGTCTTGGCGCCATCCTGACGCTTGTTCTGGAACTCGACATTCTTGCCGAGCCACTTGAAGGTGAGGAGCTTGGCCATGTGGAACGACGGATTGACACAGATGCGTGTATAGCCTTTGAGAAGTTCGGCGTACATGGCTCCCATAGAGGTGCCGATGATGAGATCTGGCTGCTCCTGAGCAGCGTATTCGCGGAGGAAAGGGAGTGCGGCGGCAGGAGAGACAGGGACATCGGGAGAGACGACGGTCACGCCGAGGTCGTAGAGATAGTTACGGAGGTTGGTGGCGGTGCCGGTGCTGCCGGCGCTGCTGAAGCCGTGGATATAGAGGATTTTTTTCATACTTAGATATCAAAAATTATATCGCATATCGCTTGATTTTAGCAACTATGCGATGCAAAGTTAAGGTATTTGCACAGCAAAAGCAATAGTTTAGGAAGTTTTTCTTTGAAAAGATGAAAAAAAAACTTAATTTTGCAGCGTTTTTAGGCGGAATAATCCTAACCATCAATTATAGCAAAGATGAAAATCGTAGATTTCTCGAAGACCAACACAGTGGTAAATAAGTTCATCGCAGAACTCCGTGACGTTACCGTTCAGAACGATCGTATGCGCTTCCGTAAGAACATCGAGCGTATCGGTCAGGTAATGGCATACGAGATCAGTAAGGAGCTCGATTATGAGGCCGAAGACATCACCAGTCCTTTGGGTATCGCTGAGGTTTCGCTCCCACAGAACCAGTTGGTGGTAGGCGCTATCCTGCGTGCAGGCCTGCCATTGCATGAAGGTGTATTGAGCGTCTTTGACGATGCTGAGAACGCTTTTGTCAGCGCTTATCGCAAGACCGATGAGGACATGAACTTCGACATCCATGTGGAGTATATCTCTTCACCACGACTCGATGGTAAGACCTTGATTCTCTGCGATCCGATGCTGGCTACCGGAGGTTCGATGCAGTTGGCATACGAGGCTCTGATGCCAAAGGGAACACCTGAACGACTCTTTGTCTGTGCGGTGATTGCCAGCCGTGAGGCGCTTGAGTATCTGGAGGAGAAGCTGCCTGAGGATACCGTCTTGTATGTGGCTGCAGTAGATGAGTTCCTGAACCAGCACAAGTATATCGTGCCAGGCTTAGGCGATGCGGGAGATCTCTGCTTCGGAGAAAAAGAGTAAAGTCGCTTTGCGACTAAATATCAGATATCAAATAACAAATATCATTTGGCCATTGGAAAACACGGAAAGGGAAGAAATTCCCCTTCCGTGATTTCGTTGTTCGCCCAGCATGGGCATATTCTAACGGGTGTAAGTCCCCAAGCCGCCTTGATAACGGGAAGGCTACAGCCAAAGACAAGGGTGTCCGTGGCGACGCGGAATCTGAAGGAAGTCGGAGGCAAACATCAGCTCTGATGCAC
>JAZRVB010000016.1:0-9150 GCA_045598885.1 Bacteroidales bacterium | reverse complement strand
GCCGACATTTACTCCATGTTGAACTACAAACCGATGCCGTTTAGAAAAATCAAAATTTGTAGAACACAGTAAAGCAAATCAAAAATGTAAACCGCTGATTAACAAGAAAAACAGAAAATAAACGTAAAAGTTGGGTTAAGTATACAGGCAATATAGAAGTACCATCTGTGATAACTATAGATGGTGAAGAGTATACCGTAACTACTATCGGAAATAATGCTTTCGAATATTCAAATGTGGAAAAAGTCAAACTTCCGAGCACTATTTTAACAATTGACCGACATGCATTTAGTAATTGTATAAAATTAACATCAGTTGACTTAGGTAATTCCGTAAAAACTATTGAAACTGGTGCATTTTATAATTGTGAAAAGCTTACATCAATAACGGGATATGAATCTGTAGAGTATATTAGTGATTATTACCCTGGTGCTTTTACAAACGTACCATGGGTAGACAACCAGCCTGATGGTGTTGTATATATAGGTAAGGTTTTATATAAGTATTCTGGTTCCATGCCTTCCAACACATCCATAAACGTAAAGGAGGGTACTATGCAAATCTATAATGGAGCTTTCAGAAATTACAGTAATTTGATATCTGTAACATTGCCTAATACAATTAGCAAAATTGGACTTAATGCATTTGGGGGGTGTGAAAGGTTAGCTTCCATTTCGATGCCAAATTCTGTTGCTGAAGTTGGTACAGGGGCTTTTGACAGAACTAAATGGTTTGAAAGCAAGCCAGATGGAGTGGTCTATATTGGCAATATGCTTTACACATATAAAGGGGTAATGGCAAAAGGAACATCAGTCAATATAAAAAATGGAACTACAACAATTGCACCCTTTGCTTTTTATAAACAAGAAAACTTGACTTCGGTAACCATCCCAGAGTCCGTGACAAGCATTGGACGGAACGCTTTCACTGATTGTATTTAGAGCCCTCAAAACAACCATAAATAACGAAAAATACATAGAGATAACCAGTTGATTATCAATAGATATTAAATTTTAATACTTCGGACTTGCTATTTGGTGGTTCCCGATTTTCCGCTTACCTTTGCAACGTATTTCTACCGCGGAGAATTTATGGGGCTTATTTTTTGTCATTTCGTGGACTCAGTTGACATGGGTTGAATTGGGTTTACAAAGGTGGCAAGGCTAAGTAAACGGGATTCAAGGATTGTCATGAAACGGATATAGTTGACAACGGTTGTCAATGGTGCGGATTGATTGACATGGCGTTAGCAATACAAGAAAGTATTGTTGTACCACTATTTTAATATGTATGAGAAAGACAAGAAAATGTGCCTACTGCGGCAAGGAGTTTGTCGTAAGAAGCGGTTCACAGAGGTATTGCTCGGAAGAGTGTGCTGCCAAGGCGAAGACGGAGAGGAAGAAGCGCAAGGAGGATTTTATGAAGGCGGTGGAGCCAGCGATGGATCTGCTGCATGTGGAGTTCCTGACCTTTGCGAAGGCTGCGACCCTGATGGGATGCTCTCGCCAGTATGTTTACAAGCTCGTCAATACGGGCAAGCTGACCGCTTCGAGAATGAGCAGCAGGATGGCGTTCATCCGAAGGGCAGACATCGAGGAGATGCTTGCTGGCAATCCTTATCATCGGGTATTGCCTACCAGAATTGCAGAAACGAATGTAGGGAGGAAGAGAACAAACCCTTCGTCCCTGGGTTCATCGTGTCCAGAAACGAACGGCAGTTCCTCTCTTTCTTCCCTATCTTCAAAGTCTGAAACCTTGCAGGGACCTCTCGAATACATCTGTGGCGAGGAGGTGATGACCCGTTATAAGGTCAAGCAGTCCTGGCTCTACACTTCGGCAAAACGCAACGAGATTCCCGTCTGCCGTATCGCTGGCAAGAACTATTATAGCCGACAGCATCTTGATGAACTCTTCGGCGTGACTGACAAGATACGAGCCATCGAGGAGTGGCTGACTGCTGAGCAAGCCGTTACATTATATAATACAACGCTGCAAGGATTGAGAACCCAGGCTTATCGCCGCCATATCCCGACCAAACGTGAATATGGCGTGACTTATTATGCCAAGGAGCCGCTGGATGCTATCTTCCGGCTCGACCTCATCAATAGCGAGGACTATTATACCGTGGCAGAGGTACAGGAGAAGTTCGGACTGACATCTTCCAACATTTGCCATATCGTCAAGGTCAAGAACATAGCCAAAGTCAAGGTCGGAGTGAAGAACCTGCTGCTGAAGACAGATGTTGACCGTGTCATGGCAGAGCGTGAGAAATTGCTTGAGAATCTGCAACACACTGACAAATAGCCACCCAGGCATTCCAGTTGCCGTGATTCTACCGTTATGCTGGAATTATCGGCAATTATGGGCATTAAAAGGCGTCACGGGGTAGTCATTATCTATCTTTGTGCCGCTGAGAAACGCTCAGCCATCGAATAACAATCAAAAACGAGTAATAAGATGAACAACATCTGTAAGACCGTCAGCCTGCGTACCAGAAAGATCAAGAAGGGTACCTGGCTATCCTTCTACCTCGACTACTATCCGGGCTTCCGCGATGAATCGACTATGAAGGTTGTGAGACATGAATCACTTGGCATCTACATCTATGCCAAGCCAAAGAACCAGCGCGAGCGTGACTACAACGACCGCATGACCGAGAAGGCAGAGGCATTGCGCTGCCGCCGCTATGAGTCGATAGTGAACGAACGCTATGACTTCTTTGACCGAGACAAACAGAAAGGCGACTTCCTGAAGTACTTCAAGGAGAAGGCCGACAAGAAGAACACCAAGTGGCAGAACGTGTATAAGCACTTCGAGCAGTTCTGCTGTGGCAAGTGTACCTTCGGCGAGATCAGCGTTGATCTCTGCAACCGCTTCAAGGAGCATCTGTTCTCCACGGGACAGACCATCCATACCGAGCACAAGCTGCATGTCAACTCGATTGCCGGGTACTGGTCAACCTTCCGTGCCGTGCTCCACACCGCCTACCGAGACCGTAAGATCCTTGAGAATCCCAATGGCTTTCTGGATCGTATCGACACCATCCCGACCAAGAAGGAGCATCTGTCACAGTCGGAGCTCATCAAGCTGGCAGCTACACCATGCAGCGAGAAGGTACTGAAGAAAGCCTTCCTCTTCGCCTGTCTGACCGGACTCCGCAAGAGCGACATCAAGCAGCTTGCCTGGGAGAACATACAGCCCTACGGAGAAGGCCAGATGAGCGTGACCATCCGTATGCAGAAGACCAACGACCTCATCACCAACCCAATCAGTGACGAGGCTCTTGACCTTATCGGCTACGATGCGGAACATCCGAAGATCGGACTTGTGTTTGCGGGCTTCAAGGACAAGATGACCCAGACGACGCTGAAGAAATGGATTGAGGCAGCAGGCATCACCAAACATATCTCGTTCCACTGTTCACGACATACCTTTGCCACACTGCTAATCAACTCGGGTGTCGGTCTCGCTGCCGTGCAGTACCTTCTCGGTCACAAGAGCCCCGAGACCACGGAGATCTACGCCAAGATGGAAGACGAGCAGAAGCGCAAGGCAGCCAACTGCATTACGCTCAAGCCTAAACAAATGCTAAAAATTGTCTGATCCGAGTTAAATCATTCTATAAAAACAGCCATTGGGTGAATTATGCCGAGAAGTTCTTGCTTTTCGGTATAATTTTTCGTATCTTTGCATAACCATTTCCGGTAATCTCTCCATAATACGCATTATTCACCTAAAACAACATACACTGAGAACCAGTATGAGAAACCAACAGACAAGCGATCTCGCCACTCTCCTCAAAGAAAACCTGTGGATCATCAGTCTTGTAAGTATCTGTATTCTTTTCATCTCCCTTATGGTCGCCTATTATGTAGGTAACGACTTTCATGGTGATGCATTGATCAAGACGGGTACTTTTATAGGGGTATTCGTAATCGGCGAGACACTCTTCCTTCTGATATTCCTGAAAATGCCGAATTACATTGTGGACATCTGGGATAAGCTGTTGGGCAGGAAGAAGGACGAGATAATCGAAACAAGAGAGTTCGACAATACCCCAATGCAAATTGCAGCGGAGCCGGATAGTGTCCCTGTACAGATTACGGAAGAACCATGCAATACGCCTGAGCAAGCCGCAGAACAGTCCCAGATAGAGATTCCCGAAGCTATCGAACCAGTATCAGGTGAAATGACCACGGGGGATTATGCGTTGATACAGAAAGCACATGAACAGGAAGAGGCGAATGAGTGGATCCGGTTTGAGAATGCCGTAGTCCAATACACAAAATTCACATTATTTCGCTTTTTTGCCCATGCAGACATCCCGCTAATCTGTGATGAGGTAAAGAAGTGGATGAAGGATGCCACGTACACCCCCAAGCTTACTTTCAAGCCCATCAAGCCAATGCATAACATTGATCTACGCCATTATATCTGGAGTATATGGGTCAGATTGGGGTCTCAGAATGGGCATTCAGGAGAGAAAGTCGCAGAGTTCGTTATGGCATTATTCCCAGAGAAGTTCGAAGGTGTCTCAAAAGAAACCGTGAAGAATCTGACGGCAACGGTAAAGAACGAACAAATAGCACGCGATGAACTTGATCCTGATGACCGCTGTATTTTCACGACCGTGCCATCAACGTATATGAGCATCCAGGAACAGGCATAGGATATAGGAACCATACTCATTATTAAATATTACAGCCACAAGCGTCCAAATTCTGACGTTTGTGGCTGTTTTACGTTTTCCCCGTCAATCACCCTGAATATGTTCCTCGCAAGCAATCCTGAAGAGTTCTTTGCTCGTTATTGCCACTTATATCTGGCAAAGGTCGTGTTCTCCACATTATTCAGGAATTATCAGGAATGACAGGACATAACGGGAGACACGGAGGCATCATTTCTCATTTTTGCATCGGCTGAATAAACCAACTGCCGTATGTAAAATGAAACCAGAAATATCTTTCAATGATCTTCCACAAGCCGTATTGGAGCTCAAGGAAGATAATGCCCGACTGGAGCAAAAACTCGATCTTGCTCTGGAACTATTGGGCAAGGTGTTAAATCCCGACCATCACCAGCCGATGACGGTGGAACAGGTAGCAGAGTACCTGCATATACCCGAGAAGACGGTGTATGCTAAGCTGAAGAAGAAGGAGCTACCAGGCTCCAAACCCTGCAAGCACTGGGTATGCTATCGTGACGAAATCGACAAATGGGTAGAAGCTTCTCGCTGCGGTGATACACCAATGACTGCAGCCGAGGAGAATGAAGCCATGCGTCCGTCCTTCCGTAATGGTGCCAGGCAGAAGGACTGGATGAAGGAGGCTGAGACCGCCATCTCTTCTGATAAAAAACAGAAGACTACGCGTGTGTCACGCAAGGTGAAGAAGGAGATCGAGGCTCCAGAGTCAGATTGTCATGAGGAAGTGGTTTCGGTGGACGAGGCAGCAACTGTTGCCCCTGAAGGCTCTTCTGATAATGGCGTTACTATGTCACAAGACGATGTCATAGAACCAGCAGAAGCCTCTTCTTACCCTATCATCGAAGAACAAACTGCCATGCAGACAGTACCTGTTCCTTTTGACGGAACAGCAGTTCCACCAACCAGAGAAACAGTACTGGACTACATCGAACAGAACCATCTGCCACCTCAGGTATCGAACTTCTATGACTACTATGAACAGCGAGGATGGACAGCGTCAGGCTCCAAGATTCAGAACTGGATCTCGATGCTGAACAGATGGGCGTCGAAGTACCAGCAGCCGTGACTTACTACCGAGGAGCTTGCTCCGTCTTCTAACGGACGATTATAGAAACCGGAAGCTTTTATCCGTGCCGGAACGATCCTACTTGTAGGATACCCTATCAAGGGTACTAGCCCACTAGAACCCTGAAGGGCTCTCTGGGCTCTCCGAGGGATACCGGAGTAAACTCCTCTTTCCTTTTATACTAACAATAAATTGTCATCTAACCCTATGGGAAAAACGACAAGCGTCAACATAAAACCCGCCAAGAGCGGTGCGGTTCAGCACAACCGCCGAGAAAGAATACCTGAATACGTTTATAAGGATCGTACCCATCTCAACCAAATCTGGGAGGTGCCAGACTTGCACTCCGTGCCAGAGGAACGTGCCAAGGTTGCTGCCATCTACAAGCAGCATGTCGGACAGAAGATGCAGGCTCAGGCACAGCCAATACGTGAGGCTATCGTGGTCATCAAGGAGGATACGACCATGGAGCAGCTACTGGAGCTTGCCCATGCCATCGAGGAACTTTTGAACGTGAAGTGCCTCCAGATTGCCACACATCTGGACGAAGGTCACGAGGAGGAAACCGCCGATCAGAACCAGGCTGAGAGTGAACGCATCTACAATCTGCACGCTCACATACTCTTCCGTTTCTGTGACGAGACTGGCAGAACCGCCAAGTGGAATCGTGCTATCGGTCGCAAGTTGCAGGATCTCGCTGCCGAAAAACTCAACATGGAACGAGGTGTGCCATCCGATACAAAACACCTCTCTCCGCAAGCCTTCAAGAACAAAAAGGAGATTGAAAAGCAGGAGGCACAGATCGCTGCCAACGAAAAGACACTGGAGCAGCAGCGAACCGAGTGTGCCCAGATAATCAAAAGCATCAAGGCTCAGTCCACCCAGCTTGAGAATATCGGGAAGAAGATTTCTGACGGAGAAAGCAAGCTGGCAAACATCCAGTCACAGATTGACTCTGGTCAAATAACCGTTGAGGAGGGAGAGAAGCAGATTGCCGAGCAGCAGAAGCAACTGGACAAGCTGAATGCCCAGTATGATCAAAAGGCTCAGATGATTGCTGAGAAAACCGATGAGTACAACGAATTGATAAGTGTCTTGTCTGCAAAAGCAGAATATACTCCACTCAAGAATATCCAGGTCGTATTTCCACAAGTCGGTACTCCTCCACTAATGGGTCGTGAGAAATGGGCAGAGGAGCAGAACACGCAGATCCGTGAAGCAATGGGACAAGCATACAAAGCAATCTTCAGCCAGCTCTCTGAGGATGCAGAAAAACAATGTGTGCAGGTTCAGGCAAGAACAGCCAACCGGATCGACGAGCTCCAGAAGGCTAATCACCAGATGGAGAAGAAGAATGATGAGCTGTATCGCACCATCGCCCTGAAGGATCGCCAGCTGTATGCGGAACGAGTGCCGGACAAAGAACTTGTAACCGATGCCGAGGTCTGGGCATACGGTGAGCGTCGTGACCATTACCGTATCGCGTTCCGCTATGCAGGCGTACCCTTCAACCTATCAGTATCGACCTTCATGGAGCGAGACTTCGACCTCGGTCTTGAAGCCCGAGAGCTTGCAATCAACCATCTGCACGAAGTGCTTCCTTACTGTCTCGATTGGGATCGTGAAGATGCGAAAAGCCCAGAGTTCAGAACCCATGTCGCCAGCATTTTCTTTTCTTTGATTGATAACGTGACAACTCCATCTTCTTCTGCTGGCGGCGGTGGGGACACTTCTGGTCTCAGATGGGATGGCAAGAATGATGATGAAGATACGGAAGCTCAACGACGAGCTTTATTCCATCGGGCATACCTGATTGCGAAGGGTGGAGGCGGAGGATACGGCCGCAAAAAATGACGATCTGCAAATAATTGGGAAAATAGAAGAATACAAGTATACTCGGCAGACTTGCTTTGTGAATATTCTAATTTTATGAATGCTATAGTATTCGTTCTGTGAACAATAAACCACTGATCTATAGCAAATTTACTATAGGTCAGTGGTTTTTTATATCACGTGATCGTAAACATGAGAAGTCTATACTCCTGATAGCCTAATAATGAGGTTTTGATATAATCCAATCTTTTAATGCAATTGTTTGAATTCCATTTTTTGCTAAGTAGCTAGAAAATTCATTTGCTCCATAAATGTTTAGATGGTGTACGTCACGACGGCATAACGAATCATTTGAGAATTCAAAATTCTCGTAATCGGCGACTAGCAAATCTGGATCATAATCCTTCATTACTTCTAAATACGAATCGTAAGGGAACCATTTTTCGTAATGAAAAAGAGGTGTAAAAAATAAAACTGGAACGACATTATTACTTTTACAAATGCTAATAGCTAGTCTAGAGTACTTTTCTGTTCGTGCACATTTCTCAAGAATTTCTTCTTTTGTGTAGATATTATCGCCATGAATATTCGTAATGCTATCATACCATGCAATACTCCAAGTTCTAGAATCATCATAAAGATTGTGCGATATACCAGAAGAGAATCTCAGACCATAGTCCAATATCGAAGATTTACTTCCAAACATTTCAAGCCAATCAGGATTTAATACAGCTGCACAAAAATTCTCTTGTACTAAAAGTTCTCTCCATTCTTGAGTCTTCCTTCTATTCCATATAAAAGGAAGTTTGTCTCGTAAAAATTGCATTTTTTGAGCACCAGCCACACTCGGTTTAGGCATATATGTAAACCTTCCATGGTTAATGTAGACAGTATCAATCTGAGGATTCTCTTCCAATATCTTTGGAAGAAGAGGAACCAAATATTCAAGACCAGTTCCGTCTCTTGAAATGTTTTGGAGTCCAGCAATCAAGGTATCATTAACAGAACCTTGCATGGTAGAAGGACCGAGTGCAATTGAATGTGCCTCACTTGACAACCTATAACTTACATGGTCAATTTTTCTTACTACTATCCATGTAAATAGACAGAGGATGGTAACGGACGTGGAGGCAATTATGATAATATTAAATATGAATTTACGCATGACTTAGAATTGAAAATATATAAATTGACCACCTTCAAATACACCAAAGCACCCAATGCTAACTAACAAAAAAATTGGCCATAGGTAATTTGTAACGAAACTACTTTGATATCTATTCAATGCATTAGGGTAGAACTCCTCAATGAATTCCTTAATCATTACTATGCATACTACAATACCCATCGACGCTACTGCAACCTTAATATCTATAATAGTAGTTCCAGATGGTGATATCATTTGGATCACTGCTGTCCTAAAAAATTAGGACTCAAAATTAATAGTTAACTGAGTGCTATCATTTTGCTTGTTAATTGCCGAATTCTCTTGCAGTAGCAATTCTCGAATTGGAGTCTTGTCCAGCAGAGACACAGAGAGGATTTT
>JAZRVB010000015.1:0-2918 GCA_045598885.1 Bacteroidales bacterium | reverse complement strand
GATTTCTTCGACGGTATGACCGCCCGTGCACTCGGCATCAGCGGCCCTATCGGCAAGGAGATCGACTCGCTGGCCGACGCCGTTTCCTTCGGCATCGCACCAGCTATTCTCGCCTATCAGATTGCACGCTACGTCTATGGTCCAGGTGAAGCTAATGCCATCGACTTTGTCCTTGCCATGGTGATGGCAGCTTTCTCGGCACTTCGCCTAGCTAAGTTCAACTGCGACGAGCGTCAGTCGCTCTCGTTCATCGGCCTCCCTACCCCATCGAACGCCTTGTTCTGGATCGGTATGACCTTCGTCTGCCGCCTCGATGGAGTTCACAGCTGGCTCACCACGCTCAATCCTGAGGTCTTTGGCATTTTGTGGCTTGTAGTGATTCTCTGTATGAGTTTCCTCCTGATTTCTGAGATCCCAATGTTCAGCCTCAAGCTCAAGAAAGGCCACAATGGTTTTGCAGAGAACAAGGCTCGTTACATCTTCCTCGGCCTCACCGCCGTAATTCTCATCGTCAGCAGTATCCTTGGATTAGCCTATCTTGCCGCTTCACCAGCACTGATTATTCTCCTTTATATACTGCTTAGCATTACTATCAAGAAGTCGTAATGATCTATTTCGGTTGCCTACCTTTACTATTACTCCTCATCGGATTCATTGTCCTTTCTTCGATCGTCAACATGGGTTTCCGCCTCATTGAACGCATCGGAGCAACCGCCGTGTGGCTCTATGAATCCTTCCTCAACCTCTTCCGCTCCGAAAAGAAAGAGGTGGTCAATCCATGGACAGGAGACTCCAATTTCGACAATATCGATCAGGACGACGAGATAGAATATCATCCTACCGAACAGAAGACCAAGCGATACGAGTCGTCAGACGGCGAGTATATTGACTTCACCAATGTAGAATAAAAGATTTTGATTTCTTTTGCTTTCCTTTGACGGAGCACCCTCTTAGAGCAAGTTTTTCAATTAGGGGAAACTCCTAACTCCTCACTCCTCACTCCTAACTCCTCACTCCTAACTCCTCACTCCTAACTCCTCACTAATGGACACCATCTGCGCCATCTCCACCCCATCCGGCATCGGCGGCATCGCCGTCATTCGCATCAGTGGCCCTGATGCCATTGCCGCATGCAGCAAGATCTTCCGTCCCTTCAAGCCAAGTCATAAGCTCGAAGACCGCAAGACCCACACCCTCACCTTTGGCCAGATTATCACGCCTTCAGAGGAAATCCTCGACGAAGTAGTCATCTCCCTCTATCGCGCCCCCCACAGCTTCACCGGCGAAGACGTAGTAGAGATCTCCTGCCACGGCTCCATGTATATCCAGCAGCAGCTTTTAGAATTACTTACGACAAGAAAGGTAACTAATAATCTCCCTCCCTATGAGGGAGGGTCGGGGTGGGTCTGCCGCCTCGCAGAGGCGGGCGAGTTTACCCGCCGCGCCTTCTCCCACGGCCGCTTCGACCTCACCCAAGCCGAAGCCGTAGCCGACCTCATCTCCGCCCAATCCGCAGCCTCTCACCGTCTGGCCATGCAGCAGATGAAGGGTAGCATCAGCCAGAAGCTCTCATTGCTTCACGACCAGCTCCTCGAACTCACCTCGCTCCTCGAACTCGAACTCGATTTCAGCGAAGAAGACGTCGAGTTTGCCGACCGCACCCGCCTCATCCAGCTGGCCGAAGACATCGACCACGAAGTCACCCGCCTTGCCGACACCTTCCAGTCGGGTCAAGCCATCAAGAACGGTATCCCAGTAGCCATCATCGGTGCTCCTAACGTCGGCAAATCCACCCTCCTCAACGCTCTCTTGAAGGAAGACCGCGCCATCGTCTCAGACATCCAGGGTACCACACGCGACGTCATCGAAGACACCATTACCCTCGGCGGCTACCTCTTCCGCTTCATCGACACCGCAGGTATCCGCTCCACCACTGACCAGATCGAACAGCTCGGCATCGAGCGTTCACGCCAAGCCGCCTCGCGCGCAAACATAATTATATTATTAACAGAGCCAGGCGTCCCATACATCGACATCGAGGCACGTCCCGATCAGCACGTACTCCGCATCGAAAACAAGACCGACCAATTCCAAGCCCTCACCGGCCTCGGCCTCCCAGCCCTCGAAGAGCAACTCATCGCCCTCGCTCGCCCTACCACCACCGGCGACATCATCCTCACCAACCAGCGCCACTACCAGGCCCTCACCTCTGCACACCAATCCCTCCTCCAAGTCATCGCCGGCCTCAACGCCCAACTCAGCGGAGATCTCGTGGCCGAAGACCTCCGCGCCGTCATCGCATCGCTCAATGACATCCTGGGCAAGAACATGACCATAACCAGCCAAATAACATTAAATCAAATATTTAGCCGCTTTTGCATTGGTAAATAATTCCACCATACAAATCACTAAAGATCCATAGAAAAACACACGATCTTCACTTTATTTTAGTTTACTTTGCAGCACTGACCTTCATGGGTAGGTTTATCAGCAGAAATCCTGACAGGAAGAACTGTATCCATAGGATTAGTGTACAATTTCAACGTTACGTACAGAACGTTAAAATCCGGAATGCAAGAAATCAACGTTACGTACAGAACGTTGAAATCCGGAATACAAGAAATCAACGTTACGTACAGAACGTTGAAATCCGGAATGCAGGAAACCAACGTTACGTACAGAACGTTGAAATCACGTAAGCAGGATACTGACATTGTGTACAGAACGTCAATATTATTCATTCGAAATATCAACATTTAAAACCTAACGTCAAATTTATGGAAAAATTGAACCATCCTGAGCGTTTCGACGAGATGCGCAAAAAAAGCAGATGAAAATTCTGGTATTAATTAGAATATCGGTCGTTAAGATTTGGCAATATCGACGAAATTGCTTATCTTTGCGGTCGATATTTCTTC
>JAZRVB010000014.1:0-22850 GCA_045598885.1 Bacteroidales bacterium | reverse complement strand
TAATTAAGTCATATGAGTAATGAAAAAGTACGCCAAACACTCCAGTGGCTGGATGACGAAGGATGGAGTGAACTGATAGCCCCACGATGGACGCTTGAGGTTTATCACGAACTCCAACAGTCAGACCTTGGTTTAACGGATGCAGATATTCGTGAAGCACTCGACATTGTAATTTACGACAAACCCGACTACAATCCGGCAAACAACGAACGACTCTCTCGTGGAATGACCGAAGAAAGCCCCAAATACAAAGAATATCTCTACCAAATGCAGCAATGCAAGCGTGTGGCTTGTTTGTTCTATACTGGAGTATGCATAGAATGGTGCGTTTTACGGTCAACACACAGCATAGAAGACAAAGTGATTTGTTTCGCTAAATGTAAAAAACTGCAATACTTATGATGAAATTTAATCATAAGTAGGACAAAAGTTAAGACGTTTGTAGAAAGTCCACAAGACCGATGTCTCTGATTTTTGATACTCAATGACAGAAGTATCATGAACCATACCTCCATTCTTTTCCTTTCTTGAGAGGCGAAGTTCTGCCACAGCCTCAGCATTGGGGAGTAGCAATAACGTCTCTTCGTAATAGAAAATCAGACAATTATATAAATCTGAGAAATGGTCATTGATGTCGGATGCAATCGCAAGATATCGGGATTCGCAAACCGGTACTTGATTCCCTTGTTGTAGCAAATCCAGATGATGCTTCAATTGCGCCTTGATTCGATACACGATGACTCGATATGATTCATGAGATATTCCCATTGCCTGCGAAATATCCTTCTCTGGCAATGCTTTGCTTTTGTCCAGAATAGTCAGAAGCCAGCGCAATAAGATAAACCGTTCTCGGGGTTGCAGTTTCTGAAGCATGAAAGCAACCGATTGAGAAAAGATCTCTATCATTCGTTCGGTTTGCGACATAGTATGACCATCGCCACAAGTGCCAAACTCATCAACATGCTCAACCTCAATCTCCCTTAACTTGCTTTCCGAAGCAGCCCTATTGGTCAGATAGTTCCGAAAGGTCGAACGAATCCATGCATGAAAAGCCTCACGATGCTGCACACCCGACAATGTTTCGTAAGGCATGATATTATCACCATCTTCGCCCTCGCGCAAATATAGGAAGAAGTCTTCCAATACATCCTCATAATCATCGCGGATCTCTTCCCTGAATACTTCATACTTTTCCTTCAACTGTGACCTCATCCTTTCGTGCAACAACCAGTACATTGCTTCGTCTGCTTGCTCTCGATGAGCAAGGATGAAGTCGAGATATTCGGATAAAGGTATGTGCTGGAAGTTCGTAGCCATGAGGAGTATCTTTGTTTATTCTGCCGCGAATTTACGTATTATTTTGGAGAAATATCGTAAATAATCAAAAAATATTGATTTTGCATGTAACATTTCGATTAATTACATACTATAAAGATGAAAATAGTCAAAAGAAAATATCATTGGCTATCTTTTCCAAACAATAAATAATAATATAAAGAAATTGAAAAAAGAAAGGAGCATCACAATTATGAGTGATAAGACATGTAAGATATGCGGTTACGATGACGTAATTGAGGGAAAAGATATTTGTAAATTCTGCGAAAATGCACAAGCATCTATTAGCGATGTGGAAATGCGTAAGAGTGTTTCTGTTGATTTGCATAAGTTCTCCTCTCTATTCTCAAAAGAAGGAGATTACGTAGAGGTGACAGAATGGACGAACGGAGAGGGTTTTGACATCTGCTTGTGTACCTCTGAAACGAACCATAAAAGTAAAACGCTGTCATTAACAAGAGAAGAACTGGAAACTATTTATAATGCACTGGTTCTTCTGGGGATGGAATTCATAACGTACAAAAAATAAAACACGATGAAGAAAGAATATTTTATAGGCGACAGACGTAAATATGGTATTACACTGATGGAGACAATCCGGCTTGAGGAAAAGCTGCCTAGACGGGAAATCTATAAAGTGAAGTGGACGACACTCACAAACTATGATGGATTGAACACTCAAGTCTTTCCGATGGTGAGGACAGACGGTGAGTTTTACGACTTTACTCCTATTACGAAAACAGAATACAACGAGATCCTTACAATAATAAAGAGTGTTAGTGAGGAACTAAAACCATTACTTGAAGTCAAAAAACAGATTGACAATAAGATATGTGAGACACATAGAATGGTGTGGATGAAATTCACCCAAATAAGTATTCAATCTCAAAACACTATTATTCAATGATATCTTTATTTGTTCTTCTTAGCGAAGATACCTGCCGCAATACTTCCTGAAAAGTTATGCCAAGCAGAGAAGATGGCTCCAGGAACGGCAGCGAGCGGATAGAGGGCAAAATGAGTGGCGGCCAGAGAGGTCGCAAGGCCAGAGTTTTGCATTCCTACCTCAATGGAGATAGCTGTGCTTTTGGCTTTGTTCATCCCTGATAATCTGGCCAATGCGAATCCTAAGGCAAGACCTAACAGATTGTGCAGAATGACAGCTACAGCGACAATCAAGCTACAGCCAAGGATGTTGGTGGCATTGTGGGATACTACAATACCGATGATGGCGGCTACTGACAGGGTGGAGATCATCGGGAGTAAAGGGATAACCCGCTCTGTCTGAGCCCTGAACCAGTGGCTTACAGCGAAACCGGCTACGATCGGAAGAATAACCACTTGAATAATACTCAGAAACATGGCATAAGGATTTACCTCAATGTTCTCTCCTGCTAGGAACAACACCAAAAGAGGGGTAAGTAGCGGCGCTAACAACGTGGAAATGGCAGTCATTCCTACCGATAAGGCGATATCTCCTTTGGCTAAATAGCACATGACATTTGAGGCTGTACCGCCAGGGCAACATCCCACAAGGATCACTCCCAATGCAAGCTCTTGTGGCAAAGATAATAACTTACACAGTAGCCATGCTACAAGCGGCATGATAATAAACTGAGCAAGTTCGCCGATGAGAATATCTTTCGGGCGCTTCAGTACAGGGACGAAATCCGTGGGTTTCAGAGTCAATCCCATTCCAAACATGACGATACCTAAGAGAGGCGTCACCGTGGAGGTTTCTATCCAGAGGAAACTCTTAGGGAGTAGAAGAGCGATGGTCGTCACCATCACGACGAGAATCGTGATATGCGAGGAGATGAAATCTGAAAGTCTATATAGTTGTTTCACTGTGGCTCAACTTTAGGATCTTCGAGATAAATATTTTGATCGCCATTGTTCCAAGTGGATTGGCGAGCCAGAAAGAAAGACAAATTATCGGTGCAAATATAAGGAAAAACCGGATATGTTGCATATTGAGTCACAAATATTTGGTCAATTCATCAAAAAATATCATCTTTGCGCCCAGTAAAATAACAAATGCAACAACAGATGTTCAAAAATATCAAAGCCATTTTCTTCGACATTGACGGCACTTTGGTTTCATTCAAGACGCATGAAGTGCCTCAATCGGCCAAGGATGCGATTCATGAGGTGCGTCAGCGAGGGGTTAAGGTCTTCATTGCCACAGGCCGACCGATGCCATTCATCAACAATCTTAAGGACGTGGAGTACGATGGTATCATGTCGGTGACGGGAGCCTGCTGTATGACTGCCGAAGGAGAGATTATCCAGAGCCAACCCGTGGAGAAAAGTGATATCGAAAGACTGATCAAGGAGACGGAGAAGCATCCTATGCCCGTACTCTTTGCTGGCAAGGACAAGGCCATTGGCTGTATGATAGACGCTGACAGAAAAAGCGTAGAGGAGGTTATGACGCTACTCAGCTTGGATGTCCCCGAGGAGCAACCGATGGCGAAGGCGCTGGATATGGAGGTGTTGCAAGTTATTGCCTTCTTCACCGCAGAAGAAGAGCCGAGAATGATGAGCGAAGTGCTCCAGGGATGTGATGCAGCTCGTTGGCATCCAGTCTTTGCCGACTGTATCAGCAAAGGGACGAACAAAGCCACTGGCATTGATGCTATCTGCCGATACTATGGCATTGACCTGCAGGACACGATGGCTGTGGGCGACGGAGGCAATGACATCACGATGCTCCGTCATGCAGGCATAGGTGTTGCCATGGGCAATGCTTCGGACGAAGTAAAGGCTAATGCGGATTATATCACCGACACGGTGGATGAAGACGGTGTGGCAAAACTACTCCAGAAACTCTGACACCATTCTTTTTCGAAATAATCAAATATTATATGATCGAAAATACGATAACTCCAGAGCTAGTAGCCAGTTGGCTGAAAGAGCGAAAACCAGACAGCCACAAAGGTGATTATGGCCGTGCATTGCTCGTAGCTGGCAGTAAGGGGATGATGGGAGCTGCATTGCTCTCAGCAAGAGCTTGCATGCGAAGTGGCGTGGGATTGCTGACTACAAGAGTCCCTTCATGTGGCTATGAGATCATGCAGCTGGGAATACCTGAGGCAAAATGCGATTGTGATCCTTGCGAAGCACATCACACAATGATCGAGATTCCGAAAGATACAGAAGTGATCGGAATCGGTCCTGGCTTAGGTCAACACATAGAGACACAAGAAGCGTTGCACCAGTTACTGATGCAGGAACCTCAGCGACCGATGGTTCTTGATGCCGATGCGCTCAACATCCTCGCCTTGCATCCTGAATGGATAGAGCTCCTGCCTGCTGGAACCATCCTCACGCCTCATCCTGGCGAGATGAAACGTCTGGAGGTTGATCCTTACGAATTGGCAAAGAAACATGGCTTAATCATCGTCCTCAAAGGCCATCAGACACGCGTCATTGATTCGGATAACAGCTATATAAATATGCTTCACGGCAATGCAGGCATGGCCGTAGGTGGCTCAGGCGACGTGCTGACGGGCATCATCCTTGCCTTGCTTGCTCAGCACTACTCCCCTATCCAAGCTGCCACTTTTGGTGTCTGGCTGCACGCCTTTGCTGCAGACATCACATTAGCAGATCATAACAGCATGGAGTCACTACTTCCTTCTGACATCATCACACATTTAGGCGACGCGTTTATGCATAGTCGAGAATAATAAGCGCTAATTCTGAATTACCGTTTTTGAATAATCATTAGCGCCTCATACCGATAATCCTGATTATCTTTGCGACCGAAATAGAGCGAGAAGAATGGCTCTATAAGTGTCTAACAACCTAAATCATTATGAGGTATGAGAAGTATTACAAAACTTAATCTGCAGTATGCGCATCGGTTCTACAAGTTCCAGGGAGAGGCGCAGTATCTACATGGACACACAGGAGTCTTGACCATTGAGGTCGAAGATGATGTGACGCCTGAGGTCAATATGGTTTATCCGTGCAATGAGGTTAAGAAGATAGCATGGGACGTCTTGCGCAACTTCGATCATGCGCTGGTTTTGCGCAAGGACGACCCGCTCCTACCAGCCATCCTCGAAGTCTATGAGAAACAAGGAATCAAGGACGGACACTGGCTGAACACAATGAAAGGAGAAGCCTTCAAAACAGAATGGGCAACGGCTTATCCGGATTGCCGCCTCGTGGTCACCAAAGAGACGATGACCGTGGAAGGAATGATCAAGATCGTCTATGATCTGCTCAAGGATAAGTTGCCGATTGCCAAGCTCACTTTCAAGAGTGGCGATAACACAGCATCGCAGGAATACTGTCCGAAGACTCACTTTGAGCGCTGTCCGAAATGTGGCATCCCTCTCGATCAGGATGGTAAGTGTCTGAAATGCGGATACAAAAAGAGCAAATAAATAAAAAGATGTCCTGACGGTCTTGCTTTTGTGCAAGAGTCAGGACATCTTTTATATATTTGAAGTCACCTTCGTTTCAGTACATAATCTTCTTGACCGAACCATCACTCATACGGATGATGTTCTGACCCTTCTGGAGGCTGTTGTGACGGATGCCATTAGCATCGTAGATGTCGAGTGTATGTACCTCCCTTTCGGTATCAAGCTGTTCGATACCAGATGAGTCACCCACTGTTGCACTGATGCTAACCCAAGAACATTTTGGCATTTCAAAAGATAACACAGCTCCTTCATAGACAGTACCAGTAGTTTCTCCACCATAATCTTCAACAACTGTCCATGCAGCTACATTCTTACCAACGAGGCGCACCTCACGACCCTGATGGAACTTACCATTAAAGGTGTTCTTACTCAGCTTTACACCATTCATCTCTACCTCGATGTCAGCGAGTTGCGTGTCGGTGAGATCCTTGTTGATCTCCAGCTTAGTAGCCTTACCAAGTTTGTAGTAGTCTGCCAAATGATCGTAGAAGAAATCTACACGCTTCTTGAGCCAGTTTTGGGCATTTGACAATTCTTTTGGATAATCGACACTCCAGCTGAGGTTCTTGCGATGATAATCATACTCCGTTTTGATTCGGTCATACATCGGACTCCACAATTCCTCCCAGATATGATCGAAGTTGAGGAAGTCTCCCATATACACAGCACAACGGTCAATGAACATACGGTTGAAGTCAGGATCTGCCATCAGACGACGGAAGAGACGCGTATGATCTGCCTGGTTAGCCCAATTTGTACCAGAATCGAAACCGCTGTCATAAATCCAGTTGATGGTCTTGTAGTTGTAAGGATGGTCGTAAAGACCCAGACCGAAGTCAGTGTCCTTGGCAATCCAGCGCCAACGACCACCTTCTGCAGTCGGACGCCACATCACAATGTTATTGCCAGGGAAGTCGCGGTTACTATAGAAGATGTTCATGATCATCAAATTGGCAAACTCTTCGCAATCCATCCATTCCTCAAACTCTGCCATCGTGTGGCCTTGCTCGGTGTAAAATGCCTTGAACCTGTTATAGTTGTCCCATGTACCGGTCTTGAGTTCCCACCAGTTCTCAAACATGTCAAGATCCTCCAGTTTGTCGTAGTTGGTGTAGATGTTATCCTCATTGCTACGCTCTCGGATATTGAGCATACCAAGGTACTGGCCGTTGATGTAGATGATGGC
Source organism: Bacteroidales bacterium (assembly GCA_045598885.1). GTDB lineage: Bacteria > Bacteroidota > Bacteroidia > Bacteroidales > UBA3663 > Liminaster. The sequence goes on along the minus strand of JAZRVB010000014.1, from coordinate 15,890 downwards.
AGGACTGTAAGCCTGACCATCGAGATCTACGTGACGATAGAAAGAACGCTGCATGACGGCATCGCGCATAAAGAGGTAATTGTAATCATTGCCCGCATTGCGCAACATAAGCGATTTGAACTCCGTCTGACCCGGACGATCCTCAGGGAAGAACTCGTAGCTGAAACGCTTCTGGTCGGCATCGAAACGCTTATTGGCATAAAGAACCAATGTCTTATGGTTAGCACTTCGCGAACCACCACCTGCCACACGCGTCTCGCCTAGCTGATTGATCTTGCTATCTTCATTCGCTGCAGCAAAATACTCGATGTTCAGTGGTCGGCGCCAGTCATTCTGGGTATCGGAATTATTGTTTGCATCGATATAAATACCCAGCTTGGATCCATAGAAATAGTCATTGTCTGTGACCAACGAAACGATAGGCAGCTCCATCTTCCTTCCGTGGAAGATATAAGACTGAGCAGAAGAACGAGGTGACAGATATCCCTCGCAGAACAGTTTGGCCCTGACCACCGTGCTGCGGTTAATCTTCAAAGGTTCACCGGTGAATTCCTTGGTTGGCGAAGGACCCTTTGCAGCACGAGTCTTTGCTTCCTCATCCTCTATCCAGACATACTCTGTGGTATAGATACGAAGAGGTATATAGTTGTCACCAGTCAAGAGGAGATGCTCTTTGTCGAGAGAACTCAAGATAGTATGTCCCGCAAAGTTGACGGTGAGCGTCATCGTACCATCTCCATTATTCACCAGGTTTTCGTTTCCTGCAAAGATATCGTCGTTCCATTGAACAGACCACCATCCTGTAGTCACTCGAATCTGAGGATTAGTAGCCTGAACATCAACCAAGAACTCACTCTCCTTCATGAGATTCCATGCTTCATCTGGGATGATGGCAATTACCTCCGAAGGATTATAATTCGCTCTGTTTGAGAAACGATACTTTCCACTCCAATTGACATTGCCATTCTTCTTTGGATCAGGATTCTCCCATACAAGCGTCTTCTTTACTTCCCAATGTCCATTGCCCAATAGTTCTCCTGAAAGCACAGGTTCGCTACCATCGGTCGTATACAGGATTCGAGTACCTTCTGGCGAACCCTCTGGCAGAGAGAGTGTCAGCTCAATGTCGCCATTGGTCTCATACACCTGACCAGGGACACTGAATATTGGAGCCAGGAGAATGTCATCCTTGCTGCATGTCTTACCCGTATTGGCCTTACCTGGCGTCGGTTCAAGCTGATACCCCCACTTCTCTGCACCATCGGTCTTACGGCCGTATGCCACGTTAGGAGCAGGTTGCTTCTTCATCTTCTCTACCTTATCGATCACCTCATCATCCTTGAAGAGATAGACCGATCCATCCTTACCAGACTCCAGTCGGAATGGGGCATGGTAGGACTTATTGCCGTCATATTTGTCGCAATACACCAGCTTATAAGACTTGGCCTTCAACGTAAAACTTGACAAAGCAAAAGCCTCTGAAGCGTTGTCTGTAAGGCCGAGTTTGTAATTCTTTAGATTGATGTCTGTATCGCCAGCATTATAGAGCTCGACCCAAGAATCAGGGAATTCATTCAGATCATCCATGATACAGTCAATGTTCGACTGCATCAGCTCATTGATCACCACCTGCGCCTGAGCAGACATCACGCCAGTCACACATAAAGAAAGAAGTAGAAGTTTTTTCATCTATAGGTAATTAGTAAAATCTACTGCAAGGAAGCCAGATCATTATTCCAGCTTATTTGGTTGCAAAGATACGCAAAAAAACAATATATCGGTCAAAAAATCCACAAAAAACACTTCCCAACGGCACTAAACCCTGGGAAGTGTATATAAGACATCAATAATGTGTCAGAAATCACTCGCCAACTACGAGATCCTTGTCCGAAATCTTCGAAACGAAGCTGGTTCCCTCATGTTCATACTTCTTGACGTGGCCCTTGACCTTGACCGAACCCACACCGTCTACCGAAACGTGGAGATAGTCAGCTTCAATCTCAATCTTGCACGAACCTACGCCAGCACTGCGGATATTCGCATTCTGGCACTTAACGCTGACGTCCGAGCTGCCCACGCCTTCCTGATCGTACTTGAAATCCTTGCAGGTGAAGTTCTTGATCTTGATCGATCCGACACCATTCGACTCAAACATAAAGTTATTGTCAAAGTTGACTTCTGAAGTAGATTCAAAGCTACCTACGCCATTGGTCTCAGCCTTCTCAAGCGATGGCGCTGTGACATAGATGGAGAGTCCTTTCTTTGTCTTCGAATTTGCCCTCTGAGAGACTTTCATACAGCCATTATCAAAAGTCACGAAGGTTCTGGAGATCAAAGCGCTGTCACCTTCTACGCGGACACTGTAGTCACTGCCCTGGGTGAAAATGATGTTGCCTACTCCATCCATTTGTACCTGAGTAAAAGGCTGAGTCTCATAGTTTACGACCTTTTCTACCTTACCAGATTTTGCGCAGCCTGTCATTACGATCATTGCTGCGAAAAACACCATAGTTAAGAACTTTCTCATAATTTCATAGAGTAAAAAAATGTATTACTTGATTTTTACTGCAGTACCACTGCAAGAAACCATCAGCATGCTGCCACTGGCACCTACGGTCTCATAATCGAGGTCAATACCGACGACTGCATTAGCTCCCATGCGTGCAGCATTATCAGCCATCTCCTTCAATGCAGTATCCTTAGCTTCGCGCAATACGCCTTCATAGCTGCTGCTACGGCCTCCGAAGAAATCGTGGATCTGAGCCGTGAAGTCCTTCAGCACATTAGCACCAACGATGGTCTCACCGGTTACTACTCCGAAATAAGTCTCAATCTCGTGACCCTGAACGGTCGGGGTGGTTGTCATTAACATAGTTGTAATTTGTTATTGGTTAATAATCTTGTCTGCGGATCTTTCTTTGTCTTCTTTTGTTTTGACGATGCAAAGATAGCGTCTTTTTTCGAAATAGAAAAACTTTTGACAACGTTTTCTTCTTTTTTCCTATTGTGTGACCGAAATGAGTGGAAACATTGCACAATGGAAGCATTCTAATACATTATTTAAATATAAAAGATAGAATTTGAAATGAAAAGTTGGAAGAATAAAATATTTAGCTTATATTTGCCCCAAACTATTTACTAAAAATGGCATCATTCCGACACCTTGACCATAAGAATCTCGTTGCCTTCGTGCGCGTCATCTCCGAGCTTATCCGGATAGACAACGTCATCGATGCAGAAGAGATCAGCATGCTCCTCAAGCTGGAACAGCAATACGGGTTTGACCGCAGCTATAAGCGCGAGGCTATGCACCTCAGCCTGGCAGAAGCTATCGGTCTGCTGGCTCAGTTAGACCTGCAAGCTCGTACTCAGATACTACAATCGTTTACCGACATCGTTGGCGCTGACCGCGTCTACGAGACCCGTGAGGCTATCATGCTCCTGGCTCTTCGCTACATCCTGGAAGGCAAGCAACAGAAGCAATGCCAGATCATCGACTGTCCGCCTTCGATGAATGCACCTGACCAGTCGCCATACGTGATGTATGTCGAAAGCGAGTACGATGATGAGCGACACGAGCAGCTTGACAGCCAGCAGGAACTCATTCAGCTCCTGTTGCAGCAGTATGGTTTGCGACTCTTCTATGTGGAGCAGATCGTGAGCAAACTGTCGGAGATGGACAAAGACATGCTCCTAACCACTCTAGGCTATCTGGCTCCAGAACTGGACGATATGCAGGTGCAGCAGATGTATGAGCGCATGAAGACGACAGACACTGCAGCGTTTACGACGCGCGTCATGGCTCGCGACCTGCAGGTATCCGCGTTGCGCAATATACAGCCTTCGCTGCTTATCAGCATGGGGACATCCTTCCTCTGCATCTCGCTCGAAGACTCGGTCAAGTCGAGCATCAAATCCTTCCTGCAGGACTTCAGCCAGCTGGTCAGCCCTGACACTATCTCGGCCAATGCACGCTTCGATGCCGGAGACGACAAGCTCCGTTATTTCGGCTACTACAAGGCCTTCTTCGACTTCATCCTCAAGGCTGAGCCTAAGGAGAGCCATCTGGTCATCTGGCCACTCAAGTCTGAATTCGAATTTCCTGAGGCTCATCGCACCTTGCGCCTTAACCAGCAGGAGGCTTCGCTCTATACGCTCATCCTGGAGTATACCTACAAGCACGAAGGCAAAGGCCTGCCACTCTGCTACACGCCTGCACAAAAGCGCATCGAAGCGCTCTACCGCACCATCTATTGCTGCAAGAAGTGTGTTGACGAGGCTGACGTCATCTATCCTGAGAATCTCGCTCCAATCCGTGCGAAGATCGAGAAGAAGATGCGCGATCAGCTATCCGGCATCAGCAATCTGGACGATTACATCCCTCGCAATGACAATCGCCAGGGATTCTATCGCATTGCTGCCAGCGCGCGTAATATAAAGGTAAAGGCAGATATCCGTCAGGACGAGATCGACCTGCAGGCCTACGACTGGCGATAGACAACTTGCCGACGCCAGCAAGGATTCCTGACATTTTTGTTCGACAATATTGTCAGCGCATACGGTACTTGGAAATAATGCTCTATCTTTGCACCAACAAAAAAAGATAACAAGCATTATAAACCACTAAAACTTTACAACTATGAAGAAGCTGACTAAGTCGTACAACAAAAGAATCAATGGCGTATGCGGAGGCATCGCAGAGTATTTCGACATCGATCCTACAGCAGTTCGTCTCGGGTATCTCTGTCTCACCATCTTTGCTCACTGCTTCCCAGGATTGCTCCTCTATTTCATCTTGGCTTTTGTAATGCCAAAGCCTGACACAAAGCTGATCAGTTAAGAGAGGTCCCTTTTGAGCAGAGAGAGTAATTATTAATTAGTAATTTGTAATTTAACATAGTTATCATGGCAAATCAACAACCCAACAAGAAACTTAGCGCAGGATGCCTCATCTCTGTATTCTGCTGCATCGTAATAGCCATCATCATGGCCAATAGCTGCACGGTGGTCGATTCGGGTGAGATCGGCATCAAGTTCCACAAGTGGTCGAGCAACGAGCAGGACTACGGTGGCGTAGAAGGAACCTGCAAAGGTTGGGTATTCTACAACCCTATCACCTCGAGCGTCTTCACCTACCCTACCTATATCCAGCGCAAGAACTACGAGCCATTCAATGTGAATGCCAAGGACGCGTCGGTCTTCAAGATGGATCCTACCATCGCCTATCGCATCAATCCTGAGAAGGCTTGTGACATCTTCACCAAGTATCGTAAGGGTATCGAGGATCTGGAGAACGGCTATATCCGCACCTGTATCTACGAGGCTTACCGCACCTGCGCCAACCGCTATTCGAGCGACTCGCTGATGTCCAATCGCGCTAACTTTGAGAATGACGTCCGTGTACGTCTCGAGTCGAGCCTCATGGCCGAAGGCTTCATCGTCGAGGAGTTCACCTCTCAGATCACCCCTCCTGAGTCTCTGGCACAGATGATCAACGAGAAGAACGCTGCCGTGCAGTCAGCTCTCAAGGCTGAGAATAAGGTCAAGGAGGCAGAAGCCGAAGCTAAGATCAAGATTGCCGAGGCTAAAGGTGCTGCCGAAGCCATGCAGATCAAGGCTGACGCCGAGGCTTACTACAACCGCACCATCTCGGCATCGCTCTCTCCACTCATCATACAGGAAGACTGGATTGAGAAGTGGAACGGCACCGTACCTACCGTCGTCGGTGGCTCAAACATGATGTTCGATATGTCGAAATTTACCTCGAAATAAATTATTCATGGACGAATTAAAGCAAAAACAAGTCTTAGACCACCTTCAGCTGCTACAACAGCTGAAGGTGCAGTCTGTTTCTATAGAAGAAGCCATGCCTGCCTGCAATGCTGCCATGGAGACCTATGGCCCTATGGCCGAAGAACTGGGTATGCACCACGAGCAGCATGAGATGCTCAATCTGGCTGTCGAATTAGGATATCCTGAAGACTACCAGAAGCTCAAGCGCCTGCTCTTTGACTCTGAGGCGATGTGCGAGATTGTCTTCAAGACCTTCTCCCTGCCTATCTGCTCGATGCTCGACAGCCTTGGACTGGAGTATAGTTTCATGTACCGCATGAAGTCAGTTTACAGCATCTGGCGCAAGATGCGTGTCGACCATAAGGAATTCGACGACGTCTATGACCTCTTTGCTACCCGCATCGTCTATAAAGTACCCCCAAAGACTCCTGATCTCAATGCGGGCAACTGTGTGGAGCAACAGGAGCAGATAGCTCAGATCAAAGACCAGACACTGCAGGAGATTGACCCTGAACGACTCTGGTGCTGGAAAATCTATACGGTCATCAGCTCGCTCTACCGCATCCATCCAGAACGCATCAAAGATTGGGTGACTCATCCGAAACCCTCAGGCTATCAGGCCCTACAGCTCACCGTGATGGGACCTGACTGCAACTGGATAGAGATACAGATACGCTCAGAGCGTATGGACTATGAGGCAGAATATGGCAGCGCCAGCCACGCGAACTATAAGAAGGAGACTCCTGTGAAATAATAGGTGTGAACAATATTCAAAACTTACATAAATAAACTATGGAAATCAAAATCAACATTCAGCCATCAAGCGCTGAAGCCAAGCTGACGGGTCGTCTCGACACAGCAGCATCATCACAGTTTGCTACAGACATGCAGCCTCTTATGGACAATGCAGAGAAGGTCATTACCCTCGACTGCGCTGGCCTGGAGTTCATTTCATCTAGCGGACTCCGCCTCTTCCTGAGCCTGCGCAAGCAGACCATTGCCAAGGGAGGCAAGGTTATCATTACCAACATGACCCCTGAAGTAAAGCAGGTATTTGCTATCACTGGCTTCACTGCCCTCTTCGAATTCAAATAAAGCATGCTTAAGCTCACGATTCATAACAATCTGTCAGAAATGGCAGCATTGGAGCCCTTTGTAGAGCAGATCAGCGAGGAATACGGCCTGGATATGGCCTTCTCCTTCCAGCTGCATCTGTCTCTTGATGAAGCGGTGTCCAATGTCGTCAACTATGCATACGGTGAGCAAAAAGATATGCCCATCACGATCGAAGCAGAAATGACCACAGACGCTGACCGACGTCAGCTGGTGCTCCACCTCATCGATAATGGTATGGCATTCAATCCGCTCGAAGAGGCTCCGGAGGTTGATGTAACTCTCAGTGCCGAAGAGCGTCAGATCGGAGGGCTCGGCATCTTCCTGATTCGACAGGTCATGGACGAAGTCAGATACGAACGCCTCTCCGAACAGAACAGGCTGACCATGGTCAAGTATCTGTAAGTCACAAATATCAAATAACTGGTATCAAGTATCACCACCTTCTCTGCAATGGTTTGTAGAGCAGGTGGTGATACTTGTATTTGTGGCTCTATCTACCCACAATAAAATATCCCGCACCAGCAAACACGATGAGCAGGCCGATGGCAATGACCGTGGCCAGAATCGAACTGAGAAAGACAAGTCTGAAGCTTCGCCTCCACCCGATCCGGAAGAGCTGGTGATAATCCCACGTCATGAAGCCGAGGCAATAGAGGAAGTCAAAATCCATGAACTCCAGATGATCCCTGGCAATCCCATGAAACAGCGTCGTACACCAGATGATGACGAGCAGCTGACAACCGATAAACATCAGGATATGCAGATGCTCCATAAGGTTGAGCACCTTGCCATAGCGCGTACCATGGAAGCAGAGGCTCGTAGCAGGAGCCATCGGCAAGATGAAGCAGAAGATCAGAAGGCCGGGATTCTTCAGCAGCTCGCCGACGTAATCCTGCGCCTTGAGCAGCAGCGGACCGTACTTATCCCATTTGTCGCCGAGCTGTATTTCCGAATTATCCATCTTGAGGTCTGGCAACGCATCCTTGGCTAGGAACCACATCGTGAGGTAATAGATCGTACCCAGGCAGAAGAGCATCGCCAGCGGCTTCATATAAGGCTTGCGATGACCCTCGATATAGTCACGTATCATGTGACCCGGACGCCAGAAAAGCTCCGTGGCCGTACGCAGGAAGCCATTGTCAAGGTTGATGAAGATCGAGATAAAGTCATCGACCATATTGAGAAACGAGAGACGTCTGATCTTGCGGCTCTGGCCACAGACAGGACAGAAGCTACCCTGATAGTGAGTGTCGCAGTTCTTGCAGACGACAACATCCGTCAGGAGTTTCTTCCTGGCGACGAAGTGTGAGCGCAGGCCATTGACCTGCAGTATGCTCAGCAGACGGAGCCGAGCACGTAGACGTAGATTCAGTTTCATGACGCAAAGATAACTCCTTTCTTGCAACTGACCAAATATATGGGACAGAAAGCATGCCGAAGGAGAAAAAGTCGTAAAAAAAGCGTTTTCAAACCCAAAAATTTAATCTTTTTGTAACAAATTTGTAACATCTCTGTAAGAAAAACACCACCAATTGTTGCGATTTCTAATAATTGTGCGTATATTTGTGCTCGGATAATACGTCCAAGCACCATAACTTGGTGCCATTCACTTACACAAACCAAATATGTCTATCTGGGTTATCTTTAAGCTCATCGGTTCCCTCGCCCTCCTGATGTACGGCATGAAGGCCATGAGCGAAAGCCTGCAGAAAATGGCAGGTCCACAGTTGCGTCATGTACTTCAGGCCATGACCACCAATCGTTTTGCCGGCATGCTGACCGGTGCGTTCGTAACAGCCAGCGTGCAGAGTTCTACTGCCACCACGGTCATGACCGTCTCGTTCGTCAATGCCGGATTGCTCACCCTGGCGCAGGCCATCTCCATCATCATGGGTGCCAACATCGGTACCACATTTACGGCCTGGATCATGTCGGCCGGTTTCTCGTTCAACATTACCGACTTCGTCTGGCCAGCCTTCTTCATCGGCATCCTGCTGATCTACTCTAAGAAGAAGCAGATCATCGGTGACTTCCTCTTCGGTGTCTCGTTCCTCCTCCTCGGTCTCGGCACCCTCAAGGCTACCGGCACCGACATGCATCTGGAGAACATCCCAGCCGTGATGTCGTTCTTCCAGTCGTTCGACGATAACTACCTCTCCTACCTCCTGTTCCTCCTCATCGGTGGCGTCATGACCATGTGTGTGCAGAGCTCAGCCGCCGTCATGGCCATCACCATGACCCTCTGCTCTACCGGCGTCCTCCCTATATATTTAGGTATCGCGCTCGTAATGGGTGAGAACATCGGTACCACCGTCACCTCTAACATCGCCGCCATGACCGCCAACATCCAGGCACGTCGTGCAGCCTTCGGCCACATGTTCTTCAATATCTTCGGTGTCATCTGGGTACTGATCGTGTTCCGTCCGTTCGTCAATCTCGTCTGCAACATCGTGGGCATGGATGTCAACAATCCTGAGGCCATGCAGCTGCCATTCGTCCTGGCTACGTTCCACACCACGTTCAACGTGATCAACACCGCCATCCTCATCTGGTTCATCCCACAGATCGAGAAGATCGTCTGCGCCATCATCAAGCGCTCACACGCCAAGAAGGACGACGAGGAGGACTTCAAGCTCCAGTTCATCACCGGTGGTATCTTGGCTACCCCTGAGCTCTCAGTGCTTGAGGCTCGTAAGGAGATCGGTTCGTTTGGCAACCGCATCCAGCGCATGTTTGGCATGATCAAGGACCTCATGGAGGAGCAGGACGACGAGAAGTTCGTCAAGCTCTTCACCCGCATCGAGAAGTACGAGGGTATCTCTGACAATATGGAGATCGAGATCGGCAAGTACCTCAACGAGGTCTCTGACAACCACCTCTCTGACGAGACCAAGGCCAAGATCCGTGCCATGCTCCGTGAGATCTCTGAGCTCGAGTCGATCGGTGACGCCTGCTACAACCTGGCTCGCGTCCTCAACCGTCGCAAGAAGTCTGACGAGGACTTCACCGAGAAGCAGATCTCGAACATCCAGAAGATGTTCGAGCTGACCAACCGCAGCCTCACGCTGATGAACGAGCTCTTCACCCGTCCGCTGCAGCAGATCGACGCCAACAAGTCATTCAACATTGAGACCGAGATCAATAACTACCGTGACATGATCAAGATCCAGAACGTCAACGACGTCAACAACCACGTCTACACCTACTCTGTCGGCTCGATGTACATGGATATCATCAACGAGTGTGAGAAGCTCGGCGACTACGTGGTCAACGTCGTAGAGGCTCGCACCGGCGTACGCCAGCAGGAAGCATAATCCGCATCAAAAGCGTTATATTAAATATATCCACCCCCTCTACAGAACATGTAGTGAGGGTGGATATAGTATTTATAAACAGCTCAGACTGATCTCAGCTTTATCCTTACCAACTTATAGTACTTTTTTTTTCCAGTTTTTTCCTTATTTCGACAGAATCTTCTCCACCGCCTCAAGCACCGGCTGGATGCTCAGTGGCTGGCCGACGGCCTGCTGCATCCACACGTCAGGCGTGAGGCTGCCGAGCTTGTAGATACGCTGGTACTCACGTGCGAAGTCGGCGGCTGGCAGAGCACCGAGATGCTGCTCCAGCTGGTAGTGGATGATGTGGCCCAATGGGTAGTTTGGCAGATACATCGGCGTATCGATCATGTGCGAATAGATGGCCAGCAGCGGGGTGTTCTCCTCGCCGAGGACTGGTGCATAGTAAGCGTTCCAGACGTCAGCAGCGATATCGAGCACCGCCTGCTTGAGTGCAGCCACATCGGCCTCAGGATGCGCGTAGAGCCACTGCCACATGCGCATATCCACGAGGCTCACGCCCATGATCTCGTACATATTCCAGAACATATCGAGCGTCGCCATCTGATCCATCTCCTGACGGCCATAGCCGAGGAGCTGCAGGTCACGCTGCTGGAAGATAAAGGCCGACGCCTCGGTGAAGCCCGTATTTGGCACACCCTCCAACATGTAGTAATCGATATGATAGAGGCTGGTCACCTGCTCTACATTGTGGCCGAACTCATGCACGGCGATGTTATATCCCTTATAATCCATACCCTCCTTGCCGATGCGGGTACGCAGACGAGCTGGCGAATGACGTCCTGCCGAGCCACGTGCATGACCTGAGCCACGCGCAGGCTCTACCACCACATGATCTGAGAGGAACTGCGCCTCCTCGGCCGAGAATCCGATCTCACGAAGCATACGCGGCGTGTCCTTATGGAAGGCCTCTGCGTCAGGATACTGTCGGCGTGTCTGAGCCGTAAGCTGCTCCTCTGGCAATGCCGAGCGGCTCTTAAAACCATCATACCAGATATCGTATGGACGCAGGTCACGGCCGAGTCTCTCCTTGATCAACGCTGCCACCTGACGGATCTGTGGCGAGCTGACACACTCGATGAAGAGACGCTCCACCTCCTCGGCTGGCAGCTCGATGCTGCTATCGAAGTTACGGATCACCGCCGTAGGTGCTGCAGGACAATACTTATCGACCTGCTGATACGAGTGGAACGCGTTGAGAATGTGCTGATAGCGCATATCGTTCTCCGATGGCGCCGTGATCGTCTCTCCACCACGCTTCACCTCGTTGCTGTAAGGCGCCCAGTCGACGTCGCCGCTGTTGATCACCATCTGTGGGATCTCCTGGCGTACGATGCGGAGCATGACCTCATAGATCATCTCCTGCTTCTCACGTGCATCTGGCAGGTCGGCGTAGTTGGCCTTAAGTTCGTCGCGCAGGTTCCAGTGCGAGAGGAGCACCATATCCTCTGGCCACATCTTGCGGCCGTCATCGGTCAAAAGGTGACCCATGTAGATGTTATACGATGAGATATAGTTCTCTGCGTCTGATGCCACTGCACTGCGCATCGTGCTGACTTCTCCCGGGATGCGTGTCGTGAACATATCGCCCATCCTGGCCTCTGCCCACTGCTGTCGGCTCCAGGTCTTGCCGAGCTCGTTCTTCTCCTGCAAGGTGAAATTCGGGAAGTTGAGCGTCAGGATAAACGCCATCTTGTTGGCATACATATCGTCGCTGAAGTGCGACATCGGGCTGTAGCCACCCATCATATAGTCGAGGCGCGTCGGTGCTCCGGCGTTGGTCAATACCGTCGGACGGCCGAGCTCCACGTTGAGCTGATCAGAGCTCTCGCGGATGGTCTCCATGATGCGGCTGATACTCTCGAAGAGCTGCTGACGCGCCTCAGGCGTAGCGGCATAGTTCTTCTTGACGAACTGTGCGAACTCCTCCGCCGTGCCATCGGCCGACGTCCAGAGCGCTGCACATTGCTCGATGCCACGGCGCATGAGCGAAATATCGGTGGTTGGAGACAAAGTCATGGCCGAATCCATAGCCGCCTGTACGGCTGTCTCCGGCAGACCTGTCTGGATCTCCTCCCCCACTGGCTGACGGGTGCAGGACATCAAAAGTGCAACAGAAAGTAGTATCGGGAAATGTTTCATTTCTAAAGGTTTTATTCGGACTTAATACTTCTTCATAATATATATGGTGCAAAGATACTCATTGCCTGGGAAACGACCAAATAAATCAGCTTTTATTTCTCAAATATAATGAAAATAATTTGGAAATTTCAAAAAAAATGACTATATTTGCAGCATAATTGAGACAAATGAACATTAACAGTAAAAAAACTCGAAATATCCTATTTAGGTACGAAGATATGACAAATGGAACCTCTGACGTGCTATCCCGGTACATGGATAGCACGCCAAGGACTCCCGACGTGCTATCCCGGTACACGGATAGGACACCAAGGACTCCCGACATGCTATCCCGGTACGCGGATAGGACAACCAGAACTCCCGACATGCTATCCTGGTACACGGATAGGACAACCTAAACATTAACCATGCTATCCGAGTACAGGGATAGCACAAAACAACTTCATGACATGACAAAATCATTCAAGACCTACACCTTCGACGAGTGCTACGTCCCCGTCAAGTATCACATCCTCATCGACGAAGAGAAAGACCTCCTCGCCCAGATGCCTGCAGAGGTGCTACCAATTCCGGAGGTCGACAATAGCATCCTCCACGCCGTCCTGACCGTCTACATGACCGGTCATCAGTACAAGACTCCACGCGAGGTGGCACGTCGCCTAAAAGTCAAAGCACGTGAGCTCAGCGGCGCCATGCACATGCTCACCGGCATGAGCCACGAAGACTTCCTGCGCCAGTACCGCCTCCGTGCCATCAAGGAGCTCCTCACCGGCACAAAGCTCTCCGTCCAGACCATCGCCACCCACTTCGGCTACTCCTCGATCCATGCCCTCAACCGCTTCCTCTCCGACCAGACAGGCGGATTGTCTGCTAATATGATCAGGAAAGAGGCTTCATAAATTGCATTTTATCGGAATTTAGAGCCTCTTTTTTTGCATTTTATCGGAATTTAGCTATCTTTGCACACACAAAATCATCAATACCTACGGCACTCCGCTCTCTCCCGAAGCGAGGATCTCTCCGCGCAGTATCTATGGGGTGTGGGAGAATCCGGATGCGGGACGTGTTCCGTGATTCTTACTTTCCTTTCATAAACAGCATCTTCTTGCACTCGTCAATACACTCCTTAGCGTATGCGATGGTCTCAGGATCCTCATCCTTGGGTGCGTATTTCAGATAGAGCTCAAAGTTCTGCTGTTCACGCTTATAGTCCTTCATTCGACGATAGGCGACTGCCATCTGGTAATAGACATTATACCTGTCAGAGTAGATTTCGCAGGCTTTCTGATACCAGACAACTGACTTGTTATCAAGATACTGAGCGGCATAGCTGTTGCCGATGTGATTGTAGAGATAGAAGAGCATATCCTTGTTCGGCTGCATCAGAGCGATGGCGGTCTCAATATCTTCTGCACCTTGGTTGTTGATCTCTATGACCTTCTTAAAGCGGTCTCTGGCAGTTGTCCCCTCCAGGACTTTGGCCAATGGAGAGCCTTCTTTCAGGTCTGCATTATAGACATGCGATAGTGTTATCGCAGTCTCCACGGCTCCGAAGCGGGAGAGAATCGTCGCATCCTTCCAATCGGTCTGTTCTACAGCGCGATACAGCAGATCATAAGCCTCGACCAAACGACCGACGCGGAAACATGAAAGACCCATGTAATAGTTCGTCGTCTTGCGATCATCGCCATCGGCCTTCAGTTTCTCGTAGACCTCGATGGCCTCATTATGACGATCAGCGCGATGCAATGCATAGGCCTTGACGGAGTTGATGGCAGAGTTGGTTGAGTCGATGGCACAATAGGCATCCAGATAGAGGAGCGCCTGATCGATCAGCGAGACATTGATCAGCGTGTTACAGAGTGTGGCCAGATTGTTATAGTTCTCAATGTTCCGTTCGGCCACCATCATCTGATATTTGAGAGCAGAGTCGGCCTTTTCCATCTTCTCGAAGCTACGAGCCATGAGGTAGAGATCTGCATCGAGCGTGTCGGGATAGAGTACTGAGCGACATAGGTCGATACTCTGCTGGAACTTTCCTCTATTGTAGTATGTCTGAGCCAGTTCCCGACGGATCGTGTCGCTGGGATGCAGCTGATTTGCCAGTTCCAGATATTGCATGGCTCGGAAGCTGTTGGAGTGCTCCATATAGTACTTGCCTTGACGATAAAGTTCTTGCCAAGTGGCATCAGCCATAGTTTCGGATTCATCCTCTTCATCCTGTCCCAGGCATTTCTTAAAAGTGTCGAACTTCATCCCTGTCTTCTGCTCTCGGCCCTCCTTGATCTTGGCCGATGCGAGGCTATACATCTGGGTAACAGCGGAGGGTTTCTTCTCAATCTGATCAGCGTAGGTATTGTGACAGAGGAAGAAAGAAAGCATATAGAGTATGAATATAGATGAAAAGTGTCTCATAGTGGCATTATTTAGGGGCAAGAGGCAGCCTCACGGTTACCCCTTGCGATAGTGTCTTATTAATTATTTATGAGATAACCTGCTTATTTGTATCTAAAGATAGACACAGGGGCAAGTTCGTTCGCGGCATTATCTTCAATCGGCTTAACTTCATCGATAATGGTGGTCGCACCTCCATTATTTAGGCGGAAAGTAACAGGGAGCACAAATCTCACGCGCACTTCTTTTCCATCCTGCTTACCTGGAACCCATTTTGGCATAGAAGATACCACACGGATAGCTTCAGCGCTGAGAAGATCATCAGGAGATCTCAATTTCTCAATATTCGATACGGAACCGTCTTTTTCGACAATGAAACTCAGAGTGACACGGCCTTCGATACCTTTATCTACACACTCTGATGGATAGCGGAGATTCATAGCGATGAACTTCATCAGTTCCTGGGTGCCACCGGGGAACTCTGGCTCCACTTCGCAGACGGATTTGACTTCGTCGTTATCGACAGAAGAAGAAGGATGACTAAGGTCTGCCTTTTCGAAGACCAGATGGACGGACTCTTTATCGCCGTATGCCAGCCTGATGATATTCAGGTCCTTGCAGCGTTTCTTAAGATCACTCACATACTGCATAGGTGTCTCCTTGGCAAGCTTGAGCGCCAGCAGACCTTCTTTACTGTAGATCTCTTTCAGGTCTTCATCGGTCAAAGCCGTTGGCTGAATCGCACCGTTTTCGTCAATCAGATGAGCCGAATAACCCTCTACACCTGCCTGATAGACGATGGTGACGCAATTTTTAGGGTTAGAGTCTTGGTCAGCTGAAAATAAATCACTAACTTTGCAGCCGGAGATCTCCGCAGAGAGAGCCGAGGCTGTAGGGGTGGCGAACAGCGCTACACTGAGCGCAGCTACTGGCACGGCAATGGCATATTTGGCACGTGCCCATGGATTTGATTTTTTCTTCTGCATCATCGTGATACGTTTTTTAATTGAACTTTGGTGCAGGCTGTTGGTAATTGATTGCAGTCGGCTACCAGCAGCCTTTTTTATTAGTAGTAATTGATATTCACGT
>JAZRVB010000013.1:0-6724 GCA_045598885.1 Bacteroidales bacterium | reverse complement strand
CAAGACCTATCGTGTAGAGCACGTTTCTACCGAGATGTCCTTCTTCGAGATGCTTGATACTCTCAACGAGCAGCTTATCAACAAGCGTGAGGAGCCAATCGTATTCGATCATGACTGCCGCGAGGGTATCTGCGGTATGTGCTCACTCTATATCAACGGACACCCACACGGTGTGGATCAGGCTATCACTACCTGCCAGCTCCACATGCGTCGTTTCTCTAACGAGGAGACCATCACCGTCGAGCCATGGCGCTCAGCAGGTTTCCCTGTGATCCGCGACTTGATGGTTGACCGCTCTGCTTTCGATAAGATCCAGCAGGCTGGTGGCTTCACCTCAGTCAACACTGGTGCAGCTCAGGACGCTAACGCTATCCTGATCTCTAAGGTGGACGCTGACGAGGCTATGGATGCAGCTTCTTGCATCGGCTGTGGTGCTTGCGTTGCAGCTTGTAAGAACGGTTCGGCTATGCTCTTCGTTTCATCTAAGGTCAGCCAGTTCGCTCTCCTTCCACAGGGTCGCGTAGAGGCAGCTCGCCGCGTTAAGGCCATGGTTGCCAAGATGGATGAGCTCGGCTTTGGTAACTGTACCAACACTCGCGCTTGTGAGGTTGAGTGTCCAAAGTCTGAGAAGATCAGCAACATCGCTCGCATGAACCGTGAGTTCATCAAGGCTAAGCTCGCTGACTAATATAATAATGAGGAATTAGGAGTGAGGAGTGAGGAATTGTTACCTCGTTACGCCATATCATGTGCGTAGCATGACTATCAATTTCTAATTCCTCACTCCTAATTCCTATTTTTATCTTTATATATGACTTCTTTCGGTAGATTTTTCTGGGGCACCTTGTTGCTCGTAGGTGGTATCATCTGGCTCTCATCCGTTATGGGTTGGATTGACAATCTCCAGTTTCTCAAACACTGGTGGCCAATGATCATCATCATTCCTTGTGTACTTCGCCTGATGTTTGCCAATGACAGATTCCTTGCCATCATGGGTATTGCTATCGGCGGCATCTGGCAGATTCATTATCTGATGCCAGAGGCGATCGATCTTCACATGGCTCGCATGTCTATGGCTCCTATCGCCATCATCTGCATCGCCCTACACATGTTGTTAGGCCGCAGGAAGCAGGAAACATGTCATCACAAACATCACTAATCTCATGAACGGCAAAAGTCTTATACTTACACTTACTGCACTGACAGCGTTCACGACCTTTGCACAGGGACCTTTGACCATGCCCAACAGCTTGGACGAGGTCCCTGATGTGCCTGGTGTCCCCAAGGCCTATGCCAAGGCCTGGCAGCGTACCGACATCAACCAGGTCAACCGCTTGCCAATGCACACCCACATCTTGTCGGAGTGCAAGAACAGCATCTCGCTCAACGGCATGTGGGATTTCAAGTGGCGTCAGGGTTCGAACGAAATGATCGAAGAGCCATTCTACAACCCTGACTTTACGACCTTCGACTGGGTATCGATGCCTGTTCCTGGCAACTGGGAACTCAACGGCTTCGGCGACCCTATCTACGTCAATGTTGGTTATATGTGGCGCGGACGTGCCAAGAACAACCCTCCTTTCGTACCTATCGAAGACAACCACCAGGGTTACTATCGTCGCTGGGTCAACATCCCTGCGCAGTGGAAAGGTCAGCAGGTCATCGCGCACTTTGGTTCGGTACCTGGCTGCTTCTATCTTTGGGTAAACGGTAAGTTCGTCGGTTATAGCGAGGATTCGAAGCTCGAAGCAGAGTTCGACATTACTCCTTACATCAAACCTGGTCAGCAGAATCTCATAGCCCTCCATGAGATGCGTTGGTGTGATGGCTCATACCTTGAGGATCAGGATTTCTTCCGCAACACAGGCATCAGCCGCGATTCGTGGATCTATGCCCGTGACAAAAAGAATCACCTTGAAGACTTGCGTGTCACTCCTTCTCTTAAAAATAATTACAAGGATGGAGAACTTCATGTTCAGTTGAATAAAGCCAAGGGTGTAAAATACACGGCTAACCTGATTGACGACAACGGGATGTGCATTTACGCACTGGATGTAGCTACACTGGACGAATTCACAATCGAAGTAGAAAATGTGAAGACCTGGAGTGCAGAGACCCCTACCCTCTATCAGCTGGTCATCTACGTTCTTGACCAGAATCGCAAAGCTATTGAAACCATCACTCAGCACGTTGGTTTCCGTCAGGTGGAGATCAAGAACAACCAGTTGCTCGTCAACGGCCAGCCGATCCTCATCAAGGGTGCCGACCGTCATGAGCTCGACCCTGATGGCGGCTACGTTGTAAGCAAGGAGCGCATGTTGCAGGACATCCGCGAAATGAAGCGCATGAACATCAACGCCGTGCGCACCAGCCACTACCCTAACGATGCCAAGTGGTACGACCTATGCGACCAGTATGGTATCTACGTCGTAGCCGAAGCCAACGTCGAGAGCCACGGTATGGGGTACGGCGAAGAGACTTTGGCCAAGAATCCTATCTACGCCAAGCAGCACATGGAGCGCGATCAGCGTAACGTGCAGCGCAACTTCAACCACCCATCGATTATCGTCTGGAGTATGGGCAATGAGGCTGGCATGGGACCAAACTTCGAGGCTTGCTACAAGTGGATCAAGAACGAAGACCCTTCACGTCCTGTGCAATACGAACAGGCTATGCTGTCGGAGTTTACCGACATTTTCTGCCCGATGTATGCTGACTATGGTGGCACGGAGCATTATAGTGCCAACGCTCACGGCGACTATTGGTATGTCAAGGATATCGATTTTGACAAGCCTCTCATCCAGTGTGAATATGCTCACGCGATGGGCAACTCCGAGGGCGGCTTCGGTGAATACTGGGACTTGATCCGCAAGTATCCTAAGTATCAAGGCGGCTTTATCTGGGACTTCGTCGATCAGTCGATTCGCTGGAAGAACAAGGAAGGCAAGCAGATCTGGGCATTTGGAGGAGACTTCAATACCTACGACCCAAGCGACAACAACTTCTGCGACAACGGCCTCATTGCTCCTGATCGCAGCTGGAATCCTCATGCTTACGAGGTGCAGTATTACTATCAGAATATCTGGACTTCTATCGAACCTAACGACGAGAAGATCAACCTCACCATCCAGAACGAGAATTTCTTCCGCTCGCTCGACTACGTCACACTCAAGTGGGAGCTCCTCCGCAATGGTGCCGTCGTAGAGACTGGCATGGTCGACAACCTCAATGCCGCTGCTCAGCAGTCGCAGAAGGTGACCCTTGCTCCTACCATCGCACCTGATGGCGCCGAGTATTTCCTCAACGTGTCTTATCAGCTTAAGAAGAGCGAGCAACTGCTCGAAGCAGGTGCCACCATTGCCCGTCAGCAGTTCCAGTTGGCCGCTGGCGCCATGCTTCTGAGCGATGATGCTTGCCACGGCGGCACTTGTCAGCAAGGCGATTGTTGCAAGGGTATCGAGCCATTACCTGCCGTTGACATTCAGTTCGATAAGACCACCGGTTTCCTTTGTAAGTACACAGTGGGTGGCATCAACTATCTCAACGATGGAGCTCAGCTCAAGCCAAACTTCTGGCGTGCTCCTACCGATAATGACTATGGTGCAGGCATGCAGCATCGCTTTGCAATCTGGAAAGACCCACTTTTGATCCTCAAAAAGACAGAAGACGTCAAAGCAGAAGACGGTTCTCGCATCTTCACGGCCCTCTATATTGTAATGAACAAGAACAAAGAGCAGAAACTTGGCGAGCTCGTCTTGCAGTACACAATCGACGAGAGGGGCCGAATCGGAGTAGCTCAGTCATTCCGTCACAACTCGGATCTTGACAAGCTCGAGGGTCGTGAGTCCATCCCACCGATGTTCCGCTTCGGTATGCAGATGGCCATGCCAGCTGAGTTTGAGAACGTGCGCTACTATGGCCGCGGCCCTATCGAGAACTACTCAGACCGCAAGGATTCACAGTTCATCGGCATCTATGAGAGTACGGTCACCGATCAGTTCTATTCATACATCCGACCACAGGAGAATGGCACTCACACTGATCTCCGCTGGTTCGACCTTTCGATGACAACTGGTTATGGCGTCAAGAATCACACCCTGCGCGTCACTCCAGGCAACGGAAGTCTCAGCGCCAGCGCCCTCCACTACACCGTAGAGAGCCTCGACGAAGGTCCTAACAAGCACAACCTCCACTCGCCGGACATCGCGCCACAGCCTCTCACCAACCTCTGCATCGACTTCATGCAGATGGGTCTCGGCTGCGTCAACAGCTGGGGCGCTTGGCCACGCGAGGAGTACATGCTTCCTTACAAGGACTATGAGTTTGTCTTTACACTGACTCCTCAATAATTTAGCCAAAGATTGGGCAAATTATAAATATCAGATAACAAATATCAAGTATCACAACCCTTACGAGAACACTCCAAGGGTCCTGTGGTACTTGATTTTTGTTGTTTTATACCTGTCGTTTCTTTTTTTCTCTGACAACGTTGTCAAAACCTTGCTTGTTGTTTAGAAAAGCCGTATCTTTGCACCATAAAAATTAATCAATAGATTTCCACATGCTATTTGGACCTATCCCCTGCCACGAAAGCTTGCGCCCATTCATCCGCAACTACTGGATGCTCACGGCGCAATGCACAGCACCTGGCACACAACATATCTACTCGAATGGAGCAGCAAGCCTGCACTTCTACTTGACGCAGCAAGTCAGGATAGACGATGGCGATCAGCGCTTCCGCACCGCGCTCAACCGCCACGACATCGGGTGCATGGACCTCCATACCGAGCTCGGTGTCTTCATTATCCTGGGCGTGGAGTTTGTCCCCTTCTGCGCACGTCTTTTCTTTCCGAATATAGACAATGAGATGGCACATCTCTCGCCTGAAGCATTAGGAGATCAGACATTTATCGAACTCAGTGAAAAGATTCACGCCACCCAGGACAACGCAGAGCAAGTAAGGCTCCTGGATGATTTCTTCTGTCAGCGCCTGAGCCAGATCCCGATCGATGAGCTAAACATGGAGCGCCTCTCTTCGGTCTTCAGCGAGATTGTCCCTACCGAAGGCAATCCTTCCGCCATCAAGGATTTCGAGTCACTCTCACCAGCCGACCTCGCCTCCACCGCCGGAGTCGGACAGAAGCAGTTCACGCGCGTATTTAATAAATATGTGGGCATGGCCCCTAAAACCTACCTCCGTCTGCTGCGTTTCAACAAGGCGATGCTTGAGCTCCAGAAGTCGGCAGGCAAAGCCTCCCTGTCCGAGATTGCGTGGCAATGTGGCTATTGCGACCTTTCGCACATGACCAACGACTTCCATCAGCTGTGCAGCCATTCGCCTTCAGAGATCCTGGAGTTCGGCTCGAAGATGACCGAGGCTTTCAGTTCGAACTACAGCAGCCAGATGAAGAAAAAAGTCATGCTCGAAAACGTGGAATAAGCAGCGTATTCGACGTCAAAATATATAAATGTCCAATTTTTACAAACCTAAACCCGCCAAAAAGACTATCTTTGCGGCATAATTTACAAAAAAAACGATGAAACATCTTATTTCTCTCCCTTTACTGACCACTTTGGCCAGTTGTCTGCTCACGGGATGCTGCCAGAAACCAGACAGCATCGAGGCCTTGCCATCGCAGTACGTTACGCTCGATGACAGCATACAGATCCATTATAAGCAATGGGGCGATGGCCCTCACACCGTGATGTTCATCCACGGCTTCGGCTGCGACATGAACGCATGGGAGGAGCAGTTCGACGCCTTCCGTGACGACCCTTCGATGCGCCTCCTCTTCATCGACCTCCCCGGCTACGGTCAGAGCTCCAAGCCACACGTCGACTATACGCTCGCGTTCTTCAGCCAGGCAGTTCACTCGGTGCTCGATGCCGTGAAGTGCGACTACTCCTTCCTCGTCGGCCACAGTTTAGGAACTCCCGTCTGCCGCCAAACGCTGATCAGCAACCCATCGCGCATCGCCGGCATCATGGATATCGATGGCGTCTATTGCCTCTATCCGAAGCTCTCAGACAATCCTACCGAAGAAGAGCTGGCAGCCGCCAAGGCCTACGAAGAGGCCGTACAGGGCTTCGCAGCATCTTTTGATGGCGACGCTTGCCAGCAGAATATCTCCGGTTTCGTACTGTCATTGGCTGGTCCTGACACCCCGACCTCGATCACCAACTACGCGATGAACTGCATGCCGCAAACCCCTGAGTATGTGGCATCGAGCACCATGCACAACCTCATTGACCGTCAGTGGTGGATGGAATTTCCTATTCCTTTCCCCGTCGAAGTAATCTGCACACAGAACAGCGGCCTCGAACCCGACAACCGCGACAAGATGCTGGCCTTCTACCCCGCCATGCAATACACCGAGCTCGAGACCTGCGGACACTTTATCCAGATGGAGCAGCCGCAGCTGATCAACGGGCATCTGCGCCGACTCATCGACACTGCTATTATTAATAATGTGGAGTGCTATGAGTTTGGCATCAAGGAGCTCGAAGAGAATTACGCTGGCTTCCCCTATAAGGTAACCGAAGCCAATCGCGCTGAGTATGAGCAGATCAAGCAGGAATATCACGACAGCATTGCCAGCGGCATGATGTATGGCCCTGTGGGTATAGCCGAGATGTGCTGCTACATGCAGGACTTCCACCTCGGTTGCTCCTTCCGCAGATGGTCAAACCGCTTCCCGATGCAGTGGCCGACCTACGCTCAAGA
>JAZRVB010000012.1:0-42472 GCA_045598885.1 Bacteroidales bacterium | reverse complement strand
CGCGGTTTTAGCTCAGTTGGTAGAGCATTGGCTTCCCAAGCCGAGGGTCGCGGGTTCGAGTCCCGTAAGCCGCTCCTATTTAAAGGTTCAGAATCGACTTTGGTTCTGAGCTTTTCTTTTAAAACCATGCAATATGCCAGTTAAACGATTAGCCGACAAACAAGAGGAGATAAGAGAGGCCAGAATACATCTGGTCAGATACTATGCATTCTCTAATGTCATTGAATATTTCAATGCAGAGAAAGTGTGCATCTACAATGGCTTCCGAAAGAAAGATATTGCAGAAAGTACACAATACTATCTAGAGAAAGGCTGGTTGACGGGAGAAGTCCTCAAGCCATACGGTACTTCTGTTTCTAACTGCAAATTTTATCCACTGAATCAATGCGCCGTCATAGCGCATTGCCCTATTCGTGTGACCGAAGGACTACAGGAAGATCTGATGCGAGGATTCGAAAATGTCAGATGGAATGGTCTTAGAAATTTGGCAGAGGCACAAAAAAACATGAAGCTTTCATTAGCGTTTAACGCCTATTGCCGATGCCACCCTGAAACGTTCTCCATTTTTCCAGACATGGACGACATGCCTTCAGAAATCCCCGACAGCAACGAACAGAAGCTGGCACAGGAGCGCTGGGAAGAAATGACCTCGACATTAACTACTGAAGACATTTGTTCTATCCAAATAAGTCAATTCTTTGCCATATTAGACAAGCCAGAGTTTTCAGACTTCTTCCGTAGTATGCCAGAGAACTTGATCCGCTGTTTAATCATACACAAAGCAGTCCAATACCGTTCGTTTGAGATGCTTTCCGACGAAATGTACGACCTGTTTCTGAATATGACCCAGACGGCCAAGCGTCCGGAAGACCAGCCTGCTTATGACGAAGCCTACGATCATGTGCTTTTCTATCAGCATTTCCTGAAGTATGGTCACATCGACGAACATCTCCAACAAATGCACGAGCATACACTGCCCTACAAATTGTTGTCAGCCATCAAGTTTTTACAATCAGGCAAAGCAAAGGATGCCGTAAAGGTTATCGAGCAGCATCTGAAATGGAAAGATGCTATCCTGTTCGAAGATGACTTTGCCAACTTTATATACCTCACTGCACTGCAAAAGTCTGACGACGACTCAGCCTTGAAGAAAGCTACAACACTGAGCAAAAAGAAAGGTATCAAGGATGTTGCAGCACCATACGTCCGCCTGATGCTCGAGATGAAAGTTCATCCTGAGACAGACTTCTCGAAGTGGGTCATAGTCAATGCACCATCACGATACTATACAGAGTTGTCTCATGCCCTGTTTGTCTTGATCGTCATCTCTCATGGCTATTCAAACAGCTTCGAAAGTGTTGGCATGCAATATGCCTCAAAAATTATGGACAGCCAGCTTCGCGTTCTGGCACTCGACTTTGCTCAGGTAATCAACGATCTAAGAAGCAAATTGCCCGACCTTGAAGCTGAAACCCAGATTCAACCGCTGCTCGGCAAAGTGCATCGCAAGGAGGCATGGGAACAGGTCATTGACACTATCTTGCAGAAATATGGTGGAGGAATAGATGACTCTGCCAAGAAACCGAAGAAAGAAGTCTTGGAGGTGGCCCGTGTATCCTATCTGGTTAATAACCGTAACTGGGATGTACAGCCTCGACTGCAGAAATCAAAGGATGGCGGTGCGACCTGGTCAGGCGGCAGGAACATTGCACTGAAGAATTTTCAGAAGGGTATTCCTGAGATGACCCCACAGGATCATATTGTGTCTAAGCTCGTGGAGACTTATACGTATGGTTGGTATGGACAGACCACCTTATCATTAGGGGGAACAGATGTCATAGCTGCGCTGGTGGGTCATCCGATGGTATTCGATGCACACAACCCCGACCTGAAGATAGAGATACAGGAAGAGAAACTACAGGTGCAGGTCAAAGAAACCAGAAACGGCTACGAGGTATCTTATAATGTCAATAAAGATGATACAACCATACACCGGATCTCCGTTGTTCGGGAGAATGCACAACTGATCAAAGTCATCCGTCTCACTCCTCAGGAGATAGAGCTGTTGCACCTCTTTGACCGCGCAAGTATCTTCCCTCTCGAAGCCAAGCCTCAACTTACCAAGCTCCTGACCGTTTTGGGCAAGAGAGTAACCGTCATGTCTCCACTCCTCGGCGAAGCAGAAAACATCAAACGCAAGAAAGGCGACACCAGTCTCACCGTTCAGATAGTACCTTATGGAGAGATGTTCACCGTACGCTGCTTTGTCAAACCTTTGGTCGATAAACCACCGTATTGTAACCCAGGACAAGGTCTTGAGTTTATTGCTGCCACTGTCAAAGGAGAGACCTTACAGGTGGCTCGCGACTTGAAGGCTGAGAAGAAGAGATTCAAGGAAATGCAGTCCTGGATGGAGCCTTTTGACGGATATAAGTCTGAAGAGGGATGGCAGATGCCTGTCGAAGAATGTCTCTCTGTACTCGATCTGCTCCGAGAACATGCCGACACCTGCCGCATCGAATGGCCGGAAGGCGTGAAATTCTCCGTCAGACATCCGATGATCGGTGCCGACAAGCTGCGTCTCAGCGTCAAGGGTGTCGGTCACTGGTTTGAGATGAATGGTGAAGTCGATATCGACGAAAATATCAGTTTGAAGATCAGCGAGCTGCTCAAGCGAGTTCGAGAATCTAAGGGACGCTTTATCCAGTTGGGCGACACAGAATATGTAGCCATCAGCAGAGATTTGAAGAAGCAACTCTCTGCCCTCGACCGCGTGCTGCAGACAGAGAAGAAGATACTCAGATTATCCGAATTCAATAGTTCCTTCATTCGCGAGCTCGAACTCTCAGGTGCATCGCTCAGCGGTGATGCGAACTACGAGTCTTTGCGTACACGTATGCAGGAAGCTGACCACCTGAAGATACTTGTACCCAAAACTCTGCAGGCCGAACTGCGAGACTATCAGCTCGACGGCTATCGCTGGATGTGTCGTCTTGCGCATTGGGGTGCAGGTGCCTGTCTGGCCGACGATATGGGTCTGGGCAAGACCGTGCAAACCATAGCCTTGCTGTTGTCGCGTGCACATCAGGGTCCATCGCTCGTAGTCATGCCAACCTCCGTGCTGATCAACTGGCAGAACGAATTGCAAAGGTTTGCCCCTACGCTCAATCCGCTCATCCTGCGCCAGGCATCTGACCGCAAGATTGCTATCGACAGTGCAGGCAATAATGACATCGTACTTGCCACCTATGGCATGCTGCCTTCTGAAGAGGAAATATTGTCTTCGAAGCAATGGAATGTTGTGGTGCTCGACGAGGCTCATATAATTAAGAATAAGGAGACCAAGACGTCGAAGGTTGCTATGCAGCTCAATGCAAGCTTCCGATTACTCCTCACAGGCACACCTTTACAGAACCATCTGAGTGAGATCTGGAACCTCTTCCAGTTTGCCACTCCAGGTTTGCTCACTGAGTTCAAGCAATTTACGCAGGAGTTCATTAATCCTATCGAACGCGATCAGGAGAAAGAGCCTCAGCGCCAGCTGAAGAAGATGCTCTCGCCCTTCATACTGCGTCGCACCAAGAACGAAGTGCTCAACGAACTGCCAGAGAAGACAGAGATTACACTCAAAGTGGAACTCTCTGCCGAAGAACGAGCACTCTACGACCACCTGCGCGAGGAGGCAATCCTCAACCTCGAGGATGGAGGTCGCACCTCGGCTATCAAGGCGCTGGCAGAGATTACCAAGTTGCGACAGGTGGCATGCAATGCTGCGCTCGTCCTGCCAGCCAAGGAAGCGAAGAAGATTCCTTCATCAAAGTGCGAAACATTTATGAAACTGGTCGAGGAACTGATACAGAATCGCCATCGCACCCTCGTTTTCAGCCAGTTTACCTCGCACCTAGCACTCATCGAGAAGGAACTGAAGCGTCAGGGCATCGAGTATCAGTATCTTGACGGCGCTGTCTCTCCTACCGAGCGCATCCGCCGTGTAGAGGACTTCCAGAAAGGCGAACAGCCACTCTTCCTCATCTCGCTTAAGGCTGGCGGCACAGGCCTCAATCTTACCTCGGCCGACTACGTCATACACCTCGATCCATGGTGGAATCCTTCTATCGAAGATCAGGCTTCCGACCGCGCCTACCGCATCGGACAAGACAAACCAGTCACTGTGTATCGCCTCATAGCCTCAGATACTATCGAAGAAAAGATCATTGCTCTGCATCAAACTAAGAAGTCGCTTGCCGATGCCTTGCTCGAAGGTAGCGACATGGCTCACAAACTCAGCACCGACGAAATCCTGGCTCTAATCAGAAGTTAATACAAAATAACCACCCAGATACATTGGATCGTATCTGGGTGGTTATTTGTATCTTTGACCGTGGTTTAATAGTTGACCAGGTTGGCCATCATATTGACCATCTTGAGCGCAGCGAGCGCACATTCGGTACCGGCATTATCCTTGGCCTGTGCGTACTGACGGGCTTCATCAAGGGTCTCAGTGGTGAGGACGCCGTGGATGAATGGGATATCACTATGGAGGTTGAGGTGTGTGATGCCTTGGGTCACGCTCTGGCAGATGGTGTCATACATCGGATTGTTCTCCTTTGCGACACAGCCGAGGATGATGACGGCGCTTGGCTCCATGACGATCGACATCTGACGTGCTCCGAATGAGAGCTCCATGGCTCCAGGCACGTGACTGATGTAGATGTCACTCTTCTCAACTCCGCACTCGTTCAGCTTGGCTACTGCCTGCTCAAGGAGTGCATTACTAATCTCAGGGTGCCAGTCGGATACTACGATGCCGATGCTGGCGTCAGTACTGTTCGCGGGGCATTCCGCCGCCACAGGGTCAGGGTTCATTGTTTTTTGAAAGTTATTAGTTAGGAGTTATTAGTTATTAGCTGTCGTAGAATCGCGAAGGCGACCTAACTTATAACTAATAACTATTAACTTGAGCGTGTGAATTACTTCACGCGCTCAATATACTTGTCGATGGTCTGAGCAGACAAAGTCTCTGCCCAGTTGTCCTTGATGGCCTGATAAGCCTTGAGTGCAGCAGCGTTGTCGCCAGCTGCTTCGTAAGCAAGACCTGCCTTCTTGAGGTAGAGTGGAGAGTACTGAGCGTTGTCAGCAGCCTTAGCAGCCTTCTCGAAGAGCTCTGCAGCCTTCTTGTTGTCAGGATTCTCCTGGTTTACGAGGCAGTCACCCTGTGCTGCGAGAATTGCAGGAGCGAGTACATTGTCATTGCCAGAGAAGTCCTTGAGCTGCTCGATAGCCTTAGCGTAGTTGCCGAGCTCCTTGTTGCAGAGCCCTGCGTAAGCCTTAGCGAGGTTGCCTGCCTTGGTCGAACCATATTCGCTGATGAGAGCCTCAAAGCCTTCGAGAGCCTGCTCATACTGGCCCTGCTCGAAAAGAATCTGTGAGGTCCAGATCTCATCCTGAGCCTTCTCGTTGTTGCTGGCGCTGAGCTTGTTCCAGCCCCATACTGCAGCTACGATAACGATGATGCCGATGAGGGCATACATGATGGTTTTCTTGTTGTTTTCTACAAACTGCTCAGACTTGCTGATAGCTGCGTCAACCTCCTGTACGGTATTGTCGACGTTCTTTGTGTTGTTGTTTGCCATTTTATTTTTTGATTTTATTAATTTCGCTAATCTTGCGCTAAGGTCGGGAAATCGACACATTTAGCGGCGCAAATTTACAATATTTAATTGAATAAACAATATTTTTTTAGAAAAAAAGTAACGAATTGCATTTATTTCGACGAATTTTCGTATCTTTGCCACGTAAAAATTATAAAATTTGAATGAAACTTGAACATATTTCGATAACCAACTTCAAGAATATCCGCGAAGCTGACCTGCATTTCTCGTCGGGTGTCAACTGCCTGGTGGGTATGAATGGCATGGGTAAGACCAACCTGCTCGACGCCATCTACTACCTCTCGTTCTGCAAGAGCCACAACGGCGTGAACGACAGTCAGGTGATGACTCATGGCGAGGAGTTCTTCATGCTGCAGGGTGACTATGAGCTCAACGGCCAGCCGGAGGCGATCAGGTGCGGCTACAAGCTGAAGTCGAAGAAATCGTTCAAGCGCGACGGCAAGGAATACCAGCGACTGAGTGACCATATCGGCCTGCTCCCTATCGTGATGCTGACCCCGTCAGACAGCATACTGCTACAAGGTGGCAGCGAGGAGCGCCGACGCTTTATGGATATGGTTATCAGTCAGTTCAATAAGTCATACCTTAATGCGCTGATCCGCTACAATCACGCGCTGCAGCAGCGCAATAGTCTGCTTAAACTGGAGCCTCCTTGCACCGATCCGTTGCTCTATCAGGCCTGCGAACAGCAGATGGATTTCTATGGTCGTGAGATCTATGAGGCGCGCCGCCAGTTCGTGGAGGATTTCACGCCGGTCTTCCAGGATTTCTACAGCCAGATCTCGATGGATCGTGAGCAGGTGAGCCTGACCTACACATCGCACTACAACAGCAGCGACAGCCTCCTGCCATTGCTCAATGCCGTCCGTGGCCGCGATCTGGCCTTAGGCTATACGACACGTGGAGTGCATAAGGATGACCTGGAGATGCGACTGGGTGATTTCCAGATGAAACAGCTGGGTAGCCAGGGTCAGAACAAGACCTTCCTCGTGGGATTAAAGATGGCTCAGTTCGACTTCCTCCGCCGCATGGGACACACCACGCCGATCCTCCTCCTCGACGATATCTTCGACCGTCTGGACGGTGACCGCGTGGAGCAGATTATCCGTCTCGTAGCCAGCGACCGCTTCGGTCAGATCTTTGTCACCGATACGAACCGAGAGTATCTTGACCGTATCATTGACCGTGTGACGGATGAGTATAAGCTTTTTCACGTCGAGGGTGGTCAATTCCTCACTCCTCACTCCTAATTCCTCACTCCTCACTCCTCACTAAACAAGTGCAACGCAAAAACTCCCAATCCATCGGCGAGATACTCCGTGAGTACCTGAAGATTACGCAACTCGAGAATCATGTTTTCGAGGGGCGTATTGGTGAGTTGTGGCAGGAGACACTCGGAGAAGTGATCACCAAAGAGACGGATCGCATACACCTTGCAGGCGGCACGTTGTTTGTCGAACTGAAATCACCGTCGCTGAAGAATGAGATCATGATGCGCCGCACCGCTATCCGTCTGGCATTGAACGAAAAGTTAGGCGGAGAGATAATAAAACAGGTGGTGATACGTTGATAAAGTATCGTTATGTCTGCTCTCCTTTATTATATATATAGCATCATCGCTAACTCGCACTCTTTCTTTAGGGGGACTCCCTCCCTACGAGGGAGGGTTGGGGTGGGTCTTCTCTTGTCGCTCATAATGAGTACGATGGGAGTGGCGGCTCAGGTGCGTCTATATGGCAAGGTGACCGACGAGAAAGGCCAGCCGATGGATCTGGTGCACGTACGACTGAGTCGTGGCAGCGTCGGAACATTGACCAACTTCAAAGGAGAGTACGAGCTGCAAGTCGGCGATTCGGACACACTGCGCGTCATCTTCACCAGCCTTGGCTACATGCGACAGGAGAAGGTAGTGAATACCCGTCAGGTGAAGGCCAATGAGCAAGGCTACCGCCGCATGATGCTCAATGCACAGATGCGTCCTAACCAGTCGGTGCTCAATGACGTGGAGGTGACGGCGCAGCGTCAGTCGCAGCCAGGCAACTTCGAGCATCTGGAGGTGGAGAACATCCAGCACATGCGCTCGGCTTCGGGTAATGCGGTGGAGGACATGCTGGGCACGTTGGCCGGTGTGAATATGAATAACGAGCTCTCAAGCCAGTACTCCGTCCGCGGAGGCTCGTTCGATGAAAACCTCGTGTATGTCAACGGTATAGAGATCTATCGTCCGCAGCTCATCGCCAGTGGTCAGCAGGAAGGACTGTCGTTTGTCAATCCTTCGATGGTCGGTTCGCTTGACTTCTCGACCGGCGGATTCTCCTCACAATATGGCGATAAGATGTCGTCGGTGCTCGATATCACTTATCGCAAACCCGAGTCCTTCGATGCTGATGCCAGCGTAAGCCTGATGGGTGCGTCGGCCTCTCTCGGCCAGCGAGCAGGAGGCTTCACGCAGCTGCACGGCGTGCGATTCAAGCGCAATGCATCGATCCTCAACTCTCTTGATACAAAGGGGGAGTATGACCCTATCTTCTTCGACTATCAGACCTACCTGACCTGGAACTTCGGTCAGCAGAAGGAGTGGGAGGCGTCCTTCCTAGGTAATGTGGCAATCAATGACTACCGCTTCGTGCCAGAGAGCCGCGAGACGAGTTTTGGAACGTGGCAGGACACTCATTCGTTCAAGGTATATTTCGACGGTCAGGAGAAGGATCAGTTCCATACCTATTTCGGCGCATTGACCCTGGGGTATAAAGGCCTGAAGAATACCACCTTGGCGCTGATGGCCTCTGGCTTCTGGACAGATGAGAAGGTGACTTACGACATCTCGGGTGAGTACTGGATGGATCAGGCCACCGACGTGCAGCAGCAGTCCGTCGGCCGTTATATGGAGCATGCGCGCAACAAGCTGGAGGCTTCGGTCATGGCTCTGAGCATGCGTGGCACGACACAGGTGGGTCATAATAAGCTTAATTATGGAGTCAGCGCGCAGCTGGAGCGTATCGACGACAGGATAGGAGAGTGGGAGCGACGTGATTCAGCCGGCTACAGCCTGCCGCGTGACGAGGAATCCCTGCGCGTCATCAACAACCTCCATGCCGCCTATCAGAATACCACGACGCGCCTCTCGGCCTATCTGCACGACACCTATGGCTGGAATGCGCTGCAGGGCCGATTCCTGCTGCAGGGAGGTGTGCGATTGAGCTACTGGAGCTTCAACAAGGAGCTGCTTCTCTCGCCACGCGCCTCGCTCCGTTTTACGCCAGACAGCCATCCGAATTGGATGCTCCGACTGGCGACAGGCCTCTACTATCAGGCGCCATTCTATAAGGAATACCGTCTGGGTCAGGAAGATGCGAGCGGTAATAAGATGGTGGAGATGAATCGGGACATCAAGTCGCAGCGTTCGTGGCAGGTGGTGCTCGGTAGTGACTATACCTTCAAGGCCTACGAGCGTCCGTTTAAGTTTACTGCCGAGGCTTATTATAAAGGTATCAGCAACTACATCCCTTATACGGTCGATAATGTGCAGATCCGCTATGCCGGCGAGAATAAGGGTTCGGCATACGTCTCTGGCATCGACCTCAAGCTCTTCGGCGCCTTTGTTGAAGGAACGGACTCGTGGCTGTCTCTCTCGCTTATGTCGAGCCAGGAGACTTATGACGGCCTGACCACCCCACGCCCCACTGAGCAGCGCTATAGCGTAGGCGCTTTCTTCAGCGACTACTGGCCTGGCAATGACGCCTATAAGGTCTATCTGCGTGGCGTCTTCAATGATGGCCTGCCATTCTACAGCCCTCAGGCAGGTCGCGCCATGGGAACCTTCCGCACCCCCGCCTACAAGCGCATCGACCTCGGTGCCGAGCGAGTCTGGAATGCTGACAACAGCAAGTTTATGTCGCACAAGTCCTGGCGTCACATTCGCGAGTTCTCCCTCGGTCTCGACCTCTTCAATCTCTTAGATATCGCCAATACCAACTCCTATTACTGGGTCACCGCGGTCAGCAACCAGCAGTTCGCTGTGCCGAATTACCTTACGGGTCGAATGCTTAGCGTAAGCCTGGCTTTCAGGTTCCAGTAAGGATCGGTCGACTTTGCACAATCTGAAAAATTATCTAGGAATAATCTTATACACATTTATGCACACTAGCCCTTTTCCCGCTACCCTATCTCTTGGCATGCTCGTCGCTTTCTCAGCATGCACGTCACAAAAACAGCACACCGAACTGACTCCTTGGCAGCAGGCCGACTCTATCGTCGCCTCTATTATTCCAACTGACTTCTCGCAAGGGAAGGTCTATCGTATCACCGACTTTGGAGCTCTTGCTACCCAGGGTGAGTGCTTTGTGCCAGATGCTACCGAGGCCATCAATAACGCCATCGCCGAGTGTAATCGTCAGGGCGGAGGTACGGTCGTCATCCCCGACTCGACCTATACGACCGGCCCTATCACGATGCTGAGCAATGTTAATCTCCACTTCGAGGATGGTGCCGAGCTGAAGTTCTCGACCGATCCTGCCGATTATTATCCAGCCGTCCTGACCCGCTGGGAGGGTATTGACTGCTATAATGCACATCCGCTCATCTATGCCTTTGAGGCTGAGAATATTGCTATTACCGGTAAGGGTCGCCTTGACGCTCAGGGCCAAGACACTTGGTGGCCGATGTGTGGCGCCAAGCACTATGGCTGGGAGCCGGGTATGGTGTCTCAGTCTGGTCGTGATGGAGACAAGACCCGAGGTCCTCGCGCTCGTCTCCTCCAGTGGGGCGAGGAGCAGGTCCCTGTCGAGGAGCGTGTCTTTACGGCCGAGGACGGTATGCGTCCGCAGTTTGTCAATTTCTATCGATGCAACCGCGTGCTTATTGAGGATATCACCCTGCATAACTCACCTTTCTGGGTACTGCACCCACTGTTCTGCGAGGACCTTATCGTTCGCCGCGTCACCGTTATCAATGATGGCCCGAATGGTGATGGCTGTGACCCTGAGTCGTGCAATCGTGTCCTTATCCAGGATTGCGTCTTCGAGACGGGTGATGACTGTATCGCCATCAAGTCTGGCCGCAATATGGATGGTCGCAAGTGGAACACTCCATCGCAGAATATCGTTGTCCGTGGCTGCCAGATGCGCGATGGCCATGGCGGCGTTGTCGTCGGCTCAGAGATCTCCGGTGGCTACCGCAATCTCTACGTCGAGGATTGCGTCATGGATTCTCCTAACCTCGACCGCGTCATCCGCATCAAGACCAATTCGTGCCGCGGCGGCATCATCGAGAATATCTTTGTCCGTAACATTACCGTCGGCCAGTGCCGTGAGGCCGTCCTTCGCATCAACCTCGACTACGAACCTAACGAGCAGTGCCAGCGCGGCAACAACCCGATTGTCCGCAACGTACACCTTGAGAACGTCACCTGCCAGAAATCCCAGTACGGCGTCTTCCTCAATGGCCTTGACGATGAGTGCAATATCTATGATGTTACCGTCAAGAACTGTGAGTGGAATGGCGTGACCAAAGGCAAAAATGGCGACGAAGACATCAATTACGTCATCGGCCAGATGCGCGACATCGTGTTTGATAATCTCAAGATCAACGGAGAGCTCGTCCCGTCATTGTAACACTTCCTTCCACCTTGCAAACTATCGCACACGACGCCTTTGCCGGCTGTCCGAATCTTCGTTCCATCATCCTCCCTCCAAACCTCAGGCGTATTGATCGATGCGCCTTTGTCGGCACTTTCCCTCCTCGAAGTCCGTTGCCTTAATCCCGTTCCGTCCGTCATCACCAATATCTTTGCCGATACCCTTGGCCTCCACCGTACACTATATGTGCCTGCCGAGAGCGTGGAGAGCTATCGGCAGGCACCGTATTGGAGTGAGTTCGCAGAAATAAAAGAACTGTAAAATGCTTATAAAGATACCAAATTATACCTTAAAGGGGGTATTTATGGCAAAAAATAATTATTTTATACCTTTTGTGATATAATTTCGTAAAAACTTACTATCTTTGTACCCGAAATGATATAAAAGGAGAAACAATGAGCAATCTTTCAGCAACGGTAAAAGCGCTACGCAAGCAATATGGGATGACACAGGAGGACTTGTGCCTGAAGTCGGGTGTAGGTCTGCGATTCGTACGAGATCTGGAGCAAGGCAAGCAGTCATTGCGCCTGGATAAGGTCAATCAGCTTCTTGATTTCTTTAATTATGAGATGAATGCCACTCCTAAAACCTCCGAATAACTATGAGACAAGCAAAGATAATGTATCAGGATCAGGAGGCTGGACTACTGACTGAGAATGATGAAGGCTACGAGTTCATCTATCTTCCTGACTATCTTATCTCTTCCGAAGCCCACGCCATCAGCCTTACATTGCCATTACAAGAAGCCGCATTTAGAAGTCAGGTACTCTTCCCTTTTTTTGACGGCTTGATCCCCGAAGGCTGGTTGCTCGATGTCGCATTGAGAAATACAGACATCAGCATCCTTGACCGTATGTCGTTGTTGCTGCTCTGTTGCAAAGACTGCATTGGAGCTGTGAGTGTTGTACCTATAGAAAATGATGAGCGATGAAACCTTGTAATTGCCTTTATTGCTACCGTCCGCTTGCTGAGGGTATGACCTACATGCATCCTGCCTGTGCCAAGAAATTCTTCGGTTCAACCGACATCCCGTCATTGGATTATACTACTAGCCAGCTCGATGACCTTGCGAGTCAGGTCATTCAGGAACAAACATCCTTGACTGGTGTACAGCCCAAATTGTCTCTGCATCTCAACGAACATGAAGGTACAAAACGCCTGACCATCGTTGGGCTTTGGGGAGGCTATATCTGCAAGCCTCAGACACCGTACTTTACTATGATGCCAGAGGTAGAAGACCTGACAATGCACCTGGCTGAATTGGCTCGTATAGAAACCGTCCCTCACACTTTGATGCGCATGGCCGATGATACGTTCTGCTATCTTTCGCGTCGTATTGACCGCACTACTGATGGTAAAAAACTGCCGATGGAGGATATGTGTCAGCTGACCCAACGACAGACCGAGCACAAGTATAAAAGTAGTTATGAGCGTATTGGTAAGACCATCGCACAGCACTCGTCAGTCCCCAAGATGGATGTGGTCAATTTCTTCGAAGTAGTCTTGTTCGCTTGGTTGACAGGCAATAACGATATGCATCTAAAGAACTTCTCGCTCTATGAACCAAAATATAAGACGATAAGACTGACTCCTGCCTATGATCTGCTGAATGCTGCCATTCTCAATCCGAAGGATGACGAAGAACTGGCTCTGACCTTAAATGCGAAGAAAAAGAGGATCAAGCGCGAAGATTTTATCCTTGCCGCAGAGGGTTTGGGCATTGATGCAATTATAGTCGAAAGACTCTTTGCTAAGTATATCAAGCTTTTGCCTTCATTCATCGACTTTGTTCAGAACTCATTCTTAAACAACGACTTAAAAACAAAATATATTGAGTTGCTTGAAAATCGTGTCGCGAGATTAAGATAAAGGTTATCATAAAAGTAATAACCGGGCGAAAAGTGGTAAAAAAAAAGAGACTTTTCGCCCGATTTATTACTTTTTCGCCCTCATAAATGGATAATGTTTATGGAATTTGACAATAGGATTCCAGCCGAAGAATATCTATATTTTTAGTCGTGGAAATCTCGCAATCTGAAAAAAGCGAGAATAATAGCAGTCATGTACCCCAGTGAACGCAATAGTCCATCCCGTGATCTCGGGATGGACTACAGCGTTCACTGGGGTACATGCCATGACCGCGGAATGGACTACAGCGTTCACTGGAATACATGCCATGATCTCGGGATGGACTACAATGTTCACTGGGGTCCATGCCACGATCAAGGGATGGACTACAATGTTCACTGGGGTCCATGCTACGATCAAGGGATGAACTACACTGTTCAGTGTAGTCCATGCTTTACTGCTTGGAGAATACTTTGTTCTTCGCGCCACGGTTCTGGCCATTCATGATAGGAGAGTAGCCATTGCGGTTGTGCTTGTAGTTGCTGTTACGGATGCGATAGCCGGTGCGGAAGATATGAGGCGTGGTTTGGAGGCGTCGCTCATAGAGGCGGATGAGGTTATGCTCGTCGGCAAATCCGCACTGGTTAGCGACCTCATTGTAAGGCAATTCCGTATTACGCAACAGCTGCTGAGACTGCAGAAAACGCCACTCCTGGATGAATTTGGCGAGGCTGAGACCCGTCAGGATTTCGACGGCAGCGCTGAGCTTGCGATCGTTGACGCTGAGGAGGTCGGCCAGCTCCTGAGCCTCGAACAGGCAGGTATGATTTAGTATGTCGATGATCGCTGCCATGATATACTCCGATGGCAGTGCATCGCTTCTTTCGGCGTTCTCGGGGACACTGGTAGAGTACTTTCTAAAGAGATCCTCTACGTTGTAGATAGGGGTAAGTGGATTCATTTTCTTTGAAGTTGAAAAAAATTGCCATTCTGCCACAAATGCCATAACTTGCTGATTATCATGTGCCATTTCTTAGTGGCAGATGTGTGGTAGATTATGAAGCATCTGCCACGCCCGAACTAATTTTAGATGAGTGAGTTAGGGGGCACTTGTGGCAGAGTGGCAGATAAATGCATTAAAAGGAATTAATAGTTAAATAATTTAGGTCTCAGATAAAATGTCGGTCGGTAAAAAATCGTTCTATAAAGCTTTGTCGTCTTAGTCTTATGATGAAGCCATAAATTATGGAGCAAAGATATGAAAAAGTTCTGATACTTCCAAATGTTTCGTCAAAATAGTATATTATTGTGTCTTTCCTTGCCTTGCTCGTGTCATAATTCTATTTGCACATGACAAAAAGCTGCAATAAAGAAGAAGTTACTCGTTTTTTGAGGGATATTTGGAGTGGATTTTTGGAATCTACACATATTATATATATCTTTGCGCGCTTTTTTGAATAAATTGTATAAGAAATGATATCAGTCAACAATCTCTGCGTCCAGTTTGGCAAGCGTGTGCTTTTCCAGGACGTCAACCTCAAATTCACTTCAGGCAACTGCTATGGCATCATTGGTGCTAATGGTGCAGGCAAATCTACTTTCCTCCGCGTTTTGAGCGGAGAGCTCGACCCAACCCGTGGAACCTATGAGATGGGCCCAGGCGAGCGTCTCTCGGTGCTCGAGCAGGATCACACCAAGTATGACCAGTATACCGTTATTGACACCGTATTGCGCGGCAACACCGTACTCTATGCCATCATGGAGGAGAAGAATGCCATCTACGAGAAGCCGGAGATGAGCGAGGAGGACGGCATGCGTGCCGCTGAGCTTGAAGAGAAATTTGCAGAGATGGATGGCTGGAACGCTGAGAGCGACGCTGCCATGCTCCTCTCGGGCCTCGGCATCAAGGAGGATCTGCACTACATGATGATGGGCGACATCCCAGCCAAGCAGAAGGTGCGCGTCATGCTGGCTAAGGCGCTCTTTGGCAATCCTGATAACCTCTTGCTCGATGAGCCAACCAATGACCTTGACCTCGACACTGTAATGTGGCTCGAGAACTTCCTGGGTAACTTCGAGCATACCGTGCTGGTCGTTTCGCACGACCGTCACTTCCTCGATTCGGTTTGTACCCACACCGTGGATATCGACTTCAAGAAGTGCTCGCTCTTCGCTGGTAACTATTCCTTCTGGTATCAGTCATCACAGCTGGCACTCCGTCAGCAGCAGATGCAGAACAAGAAGGCTGAGGAGAAGAAGAAGGAGCTCGAAGAGTTCATCCGCCGCTTCTCTGCCAACGTGGCTAAGTCTAAGCAGACCACTTCGCGCAAGAAGATGCTTGAGAAGCTCAACGTGGAGGAGATCCAGCCATCGACCCGCCGTTACCCTGGTATCGTCTTTACGCCAGAGCGTGAGGTCGGCAACAAGGTGCTCGAGGTACATGGCTTGGGCAAGGTCATCGAGGGCCAGACCCTGTTCCATGACGTCAACTTCCAGATCGAGCCAGGCGATAAGGTCGTATTCATTAGCCACGACCCACGCGCCATGACCGCACTCTTCGAGATCATCAACGGTCAGGACAAGGATCATGAGGGTACCTACAACTGGGGCCAGACCATCACGACGGCTTACCTGCCACTCGACAACTCGCCATTCTTCAATACCGACCTCAACATGGTCGACTGGATTGCGCAGTATTCTGCCGATACGCTCGAGATCACGCTCAAGGGCTTCCTCGGTCGTATGCTCTTCCGCGATGAGGAGGTGCTCAAGAAGGCTTCGGTGCTCTCAGGTGGTGAGAAGATCCGCTGTATGATTGCCCGCATGATGATGAAGAATGCCAATACTTTGATCCTCGACTCGCCAACCAACCACCTCGACATGGAGTCAATCCAGGCGTTCAACAACAACCTGCAGACCTTCAAGGGCGTCGTGCTGATGTCATCGCATGACCACGAGTTCATTCAGACCGTCTGCAACCGCGTCATAGAGCTCGGTCCTAACGGCATCATCGACAAGCGCACCGAGTATGATGACTACATCATGGACGAGCGCGTTAAGGCCGCAAGAGAGAAAATCTACTGAAAATATTAGCATTTTGTAAGGTCGAATAGGCAAATATTGGCGGTTGAAAGGAATTTTTCTGACATTTTGCTACTATATTTGGCGAAGGTATTGGGAAAACCACTATCTTTGCATCGCAAAATGACAGTAAAAAAGTCATAATGCAATGTAGATTATAATTAAAAACTCATTTATTTATATTAATTCTTTATGATTATGAAAAAGTTCTTTCTCCTTCTGATCTCCATGATCGCATGCATCAATGCTTATGCATTTAAGTTTGATGGTATTGACCTTAACGCTAGCGTAGGTGAGGTTACCCGCGCAATCAGCTTGAAGCACTATGTTGCTGCTACCGATCGTCCAAACTCACTCACTGGTCTCTGCCAGGGTACCAAGATTTATTTGACCTTCAACCTCGACGATGTTACCACCAAGGGTAAGGTTGGCCAGTTGATCGTTGACGTTCCTAACACCGATGGCTCTGCTTTCGTTAACAACGCTCAGCTCCTCAACGTAATCTATCATCAGGTATCTAACTCTGAGCAGGGTTATGTATATTCAGTTGACGAGGATGGTACTACCCTTCTTCTCTCTCAGACAGAGAACGGTATGCGCCTCACTTACAGCACTCCATACTACAAGGCTAAGTAATCTTTGATTACAAATACAAGTAACCAATATCAAGTATCACCAATCTCTGCGGAGGCTGGTGATATTTGCTATTAAAACCATTTATT
Organism: Bacteroidales bacterium; assembly: GCA_045598885.1. Taxonomy (GTDB): domain Bacteria; phylum Bacteroidota; class Bacteroidia; order Bacteroidales; family UBA3663; genus Liminaster. The sequence goes on along the minus strand of JAZRVB010000012.1, from coordinate 25,513 downwards.
CCCCCTTGTTCTCCGAATACTATCATCTCATAGCTGAGTATTACCACCTGCTATCCGGCTCGCTGGCTATCATTGCCGTCCTGCCTGTGATAGTGGTTCTCTGGTGCATTGGCCTGCTCTTCCTCCTGCTACGGTGGTGGAAGACGGGTTTGCTGTTTCTGGTGGTAGGACTTGGAATGAACTGGTATACGCAGAGCATTCCGCTCAATCCGCTGTCATGGCGACGTGTATACATTGAGCAGAAAGAGGAGGGGACGCTACGCATCCTCGAATATAATATCTGCCATAAGCCTATCTATCTGGAGCGCAATGTGGCTAATTATCAGCAGTTGGCAGATTTCCTGCTCTCGAAGGACGCGGATGTGCTGGTGCTGCCGGAGCACATGAAACCTCATGCGCTGAAGCTGGATAGTATATTGAGTGCGCATTATCCCTATAACTTCGACAGCGTGCTGCATGGCGGCTATGAGGAAGATGCGGTGTATAGTCGCTATCCGATCACGCGTTGTAAGCACTATGTGATGAATGTGGATTCGGTGTTGGTGCGCCATCCGGATGTCGATCAGGGATTTCTTAATACGGTAAATGGTTCTACGATGACCTATGAACTGGAACTTGACATGAATGGCCAGCCACTGACGTTGATCTATGTGCATCTGCGCAGCAATGGCTATGATCATGCCAAGGATGAGGCTGACCGCCGTCGAGACAAGCTGCGCAGCGTGCTGGAGAGCATGAGGCATAACTACGCTTTCCGAGACGCTGAGGCTGAGTGTATCTGCGACTCGCTGGCGCAACTGAACATGCCCCTGCTGATCTGCGGAGACTTCAATGATGTCTCAGGTTCTTATGTCCTTAATACTTTGCAGCATAGGCTCGGCCTGCAGGACGCCTGGTGGGAGAGGGGACTGGGTCCTGGCTTCACGTTCGATGACCAGCACCTCCTGCTCCGTCTGGATCATCTGCTCTATTCCTCACATTTCGAACTTCTAGGTGTGTCATTGCTCTCAGAAGCGGATTTCTCTGACCATGAACCATTGCTCTTTGACCTTAAATTGAAATAATCTGCTGTGATTTTGGGGCAGAATCCCTACAAAAGTGATTATTTATCAATAAATAATTAAAAAGGTGACTCATTTTTGCGAAGTTTTTTAATAATTTACTATCTTTGCAACGCGAAGTGAAATGCTTCTATTATTTAATAGTAATTAGTGATAATTACTCATGAAACTTTTTGCAATGTCATCCCTTATTCTTGCCGGTGCCTTGTGTAGCTGCACCAAGTCAGAAACTCCAGATCAGCCCAAGGGCGGTCCTTGGAGCGTTGATCGTTTTGCCGACATCGAGGTACTGCGTTATGAGGTGCCAGAGTTTGAGCACCTGAGTTTGCAGCAGAAAAAGCTGATCTATTATCTCACGGAGGCTGCCCTCTGGGGGCGCGATATCCTGTGGGATCAGAACTGTAGCTATAACCTCCAGATCCGTCGCATCGCCGAAGCTGTGTATCAAAACTATGACGGCGACAAGGACGATGAGAACTGGAAGGCTTTAGAGCTGTACCTGAAGCAGATCTGGTTTGCCAACGGCATCCATCACCACTATAGCAATGCCAAGTTCCAGCCAGGTTTCACCCGTGAGTGGATCGGTACGCAGGTGAGCAAACTGCCCGACTGGAGCCAGTATGTCACACTCTATGATGCCATGCCGCTGATGAAGGCGGTGTTTGACCCTACCTTATATTCTATTAAGGTCAATCAGGCCGATGGAGAGGACTTGATTCAGACATCGGCCACCAACTTCTATCGCAATGTGACGCAGCAGGAGGTGGAGGAGTATTATGCCAAGCTCAAGAACCCGCAGGACACCATGCCGGTGATGTACGGTCTTAACTCTCAACTCGTCAAGGAGAATGGCCAGCTCGTAGAGCGGACCTGGAAGGTGGGAGGTATGTATTCGAAGGCCATCGAAAAGATCGTGTATTGGCTCGAAAAGGCCAGCACAGTGGCTGAGAATGAGGCACAGAAGGCCAGCATCGACAAGCTCATCGATTTCTATCGCAGTGGCGATCTCAAGGACTTTGACGACTATAGCATCCTGTGGGTGAAGGACCTCGACAGCCGCGTCGACTTCATCAATGGCTTCATTGAGAGCTATGATGACCCGCTCGGCCTGCGTGGCTCGTGGGAGGCGCTGGTCAACTTCAAGGACTCTGCCAATACCGCTCGCACTGAGATCATCTCGAGCAATGCACAATGGTTTGAGGATCATAGTCCTATCGACCCACGTTTCCGCAAGCCGGAAGTGAAAGGTGTGACGGCCAAGGTCATCACGGCAGCGATCCTGGCAGGCGACAGCTATCCGGCTACACCTATCGGCATCAACCTGCCTAACTCGAACTGGATCCGTGCACAGCATGGTTCGAAGTCGGTCAGCATTGACAACATTACAGCCGCCTACGACGCCGCTGCCGCTGGCAATGGCTTCAGCGAGGAGTTCATGTGGAGTGAGGAGGAGATTGAGCAGGCCAAGAAGTACGCGCATTATGTAGATAATGTGCACACCGACCTGCATGAGTGCCTCGGTCATGGCAGCGGTCAGCTGCTGCCAGGCGTTGATCCTGACGCACTAAAGGCGCATGGCTCGACCTTGGAGGAGGCGCGCGCGGACATCTTTGCACTCTATTATATGGCTGATCCGAAACTCGTCGAACTGGGTGTCATGCCCAATGAGGAGGCTTACAAGGCCGGCTACTATCAGCAGATGATGAACGGCCTGATGACCCAGCTGGTGCGCATCAAGCCAGGCGACAACATCGAGGAAGCGCACATGCGCAACCGTGCACTCATCGCTTATTGGACTTTGGATCGTGCAGCCAAGGACTCGGGTACTCCAGCTCTGGAGTTCGCCAAGCGTGACGGTGAGACCTACGTGCGCATCAATGACTACGCTAAGCTGCGCGAGTACTTCGGCGAACTGCTCGGCGAGCTGCAGCGCATCAAGAGCGAAGGCGACTATGAGGCCGGCCGCAAGCTCGTAGAGACCTACGGCGTGAAAGTGGATCCTGAGCTCCATGCTGAGGTGCTGAAGCGTTATGAGGGCCTGCATCTGGCTCCATACAAGGGATTTGTCAATCCTCGCTATGAGCCGGTGCTCGATGCAAATGGTGAGATTACGGACGTGAAGGTGTCCTATGGCGAGGGATATGTGGAGCAGATGCTGCGCTACTCGCGTGATTATTCGGTGAAACTATGATCGAAAAAACAACTCTTAGCAAGATCAACGCCCTGTTTCGTGGCAGGCAGAATATCGTAGTGAGCAACCTGCTGCGCGAGCGTGGCTATAATTATAAGGTGGCTTTCGGATGTTCTGTGCCAGACATCAAAGGCGTGACTATGATGGTCAAGGAAGGCCTCAAGGATCCGGAGTCGCCATTCTATGGCCTGGACGAGGTGGAGTTGGCCGAGGCAATGTGGGCCGACGAGAACCTGCGTGAGGCCAAGATGGCAGCACCGATGCTCTATCCGCGTGGCACGATGAGTGTGGAGATAGCTGAGCGTTGGGCCGACGGGATTCCTACGTTCGAGGTCGCTGACATGGTGTGCATGTACGCCTTCCAGTTCGGCATTGGCCAGACACTGATCGAGCGCTGGCAGGAGTCGGATGACAAGATGCGGGCCTATTGTGCCAAGAACCTGATAAAGCGCCTGTCATGAAGAAGCCGCGTGTCTATGAATCGGCCAGTCAGAAGCGCGATATTATTATAGATAATGTGCTTCTCCCCGAACCCGAGGGAATGGACGAGGCTTCTGGTCAAGCCAGCGTCCCGGCAGGCTATGCTGAGGCCAAGCGTCAGTTTGAGAACTACATCCTGGCTCACGGCAAGCGTTTCACCCCCGAACGCGCCTTTATCCTCAGACAGATCTATGGACTCAAGGCGCCGGTTGACATCAGCACGCTCCATGAGATGGTGTGCAAGGAACAGGGTCAGGTGGCATTGGCCACAATCTATAACAACCTGTCGCTGCTGATCGATGCTCGACTGGTGCGCAGGCTCGATCTGGTAGGAGGCGCGATGGCATTCTTTGAGAAGACACTCGGCGTGGAGCCTCATGGCTATGCCATCTGTCAGCATTGCGGCAAGATCAGGACCATCCAGCTCAATGAATTCAAAAACCTTATCCTGGCACAGCTCCCCAAGACCTTTTTGACCACAGACATCAACCTGCAGGTCAATTGCCTCTGCAAAAAGTGCCAGACCACTCTGCGCAAAGAAGCCGAACTGGATCGGAAGAAAGCAATCAAGCAGCGACAGGAAACGTCAAAAGCTGGTGTCATGGCGCGAAAGAGTGCCAAAAAGAAGAAAAAGAAATAAGGCACGAAATGCCAGATTGCTTTGTGGGGGTGCATTTTTGCGAGATATTTGTTTCTTTTAATTGAATTGACCTAATAAATTGGAAAAATTTTTTGGTCGGTTTAAGAAAAACTTTTATATTTGCAGCCGGACAATACATGAACGTTCTTTGTCCGCGCTTTGAAAAACCTATAAATATTAAAATTAACGATGAAAGTCGATGTTTTACTTGGCCTCCAGTGGGGCGATGAAGGTAAAGGTAAGGTAGTGGATGTACTCACACCACGCTACGATATTGTTTCCCGTTTCCAGGGCGGCCCTAACGCTGGCCACACTTTGGAGTTCGATGGTGAGAAGTATGTGCTTCGCAGCATCCCTTCTGGTATCTTCCAGGGCGGTAAGATCAATATCATTGGCAACGGCGTAGTCCTCGATCCGCTTCTCTTCATGAAGGAGGCTAAGGAGCTGGCACAAAGCGGCCATGATCTCACCGAGCGTCTCTTTATCTCGAAGAAGGCTCACCTCATCCTGCCAACCCACCGCTTGCTCGACAAGGCAAATGAGGCCGCTAAGGGTAAGGCAAAGATTGGCACCACCGGCAAGGGCATCGGCCCAACCTATACTGACAAAATCAGCCGCAACGGTCTCCGTGTCGGCGATATCCTCGATAACTTCGCAGCCAAGTATGAGGCAGCTAAGCAGCGCCACCTTGAGCAGATCGCCAGCCTCAATCTCCTGGCAGTAGTCAAGGGCAGCGAGGCAGTGGCTACCGATGGCCTTGAGGAGCTCGAGCAGGACTGGATGGAGGGCATTGAGTACCTCAAGCAGTTCAAGTTCATCGACTCTGAGCACGTCGTCAACAACTATCTCAAGGCAGGCAAGAGTGTCCTTTGCGAGGGTGCTCAGGGTTCATTGCTCGACGTTGACTTCGGTTCTTATCCATTCGTCACCTCTTCTAATACCGTGTGCGCAGGCGCTTGCACCGGCCTCGGTATTGCTCCAAACAAGATCGGTGAGGTATTTGGTATCTTCAAGGCATATTGCACACGAGTAGGTGCAGGTCCATTCCCAACAGAGCTCTTCGATGAGACCGGCAAGAAGATCCGTGACATCGGTCATGAGTATGGCGCTGTCACCGGCCGTGAGCGTCGTTGTGGTTGGATCGACCTCGTTGCTCTCAAATATACAATTATGCTCAACGGCGTTACCCAGTTGATCATGATGAAGAGCGACGTCCTCGACACCTTCCAGACCATCAAGGCTTGCACCGCTTATAAGATCAATGGCGAGGTCACCAAGGAGTTCCCATTCTCTATCGAGAGCGACATCGAGCCACAATACGTTGAGATGAAAGGTTGGAACTGCGATTTGACACAGTGCAAGTCTGAGGCCGACTTCCCACAGGAATTCAAGGATTACATTGATTTCCTTGAGAAGGAGCTTGAGACTCCGATCACCATCCTTTCTGTTGGTCCTGACCGCGATCAGACCATCGAACGTAAGAAGTAATTTTTATCGTTGGCAGATGTCCTAGTGATAGGGCCTCTGCCAATGTTTTATAAATTGATCAAGTTTCGTAATTAAACTTGATGTAGTAAAAGGGTAGTAAAAAGGGAGTAAAAGGGTAGTAAAAGAGACGATACCTTGGCTCCTGAGTTTTATTTCCTGGATAAAATAGATACCGTCATCCGGTACATTTGTCCTTTTTTCTCCTTTTTTACTTCCCTTTTACTCCTCTTTTACTACTAGAAAAAAGCAACACAAGAAAACAATTAACAAATATGAAGAAGCAACTTAAGAAAGTTCTCGTTCTCGGTTCTGGCGCTTTGAAGATCGGCCAGGCAGGTGAGTTCGACTACTCTGGCAGCCAGGCTTTGAAGGCGCTGCGTGAAGAGGGTATCCGTTCAGTCCTCATCAACCCTAATGTCGCTACCATTCAGACTTCTGAGGGTATTGCAGACAAGGTTTATTTCCTCCCTGTAACTCCATACTTCGTTACAGAGATCATCAAGAAGGAGCGTCCTGATGGCATCATGCTCGCTTGGGGTGGTCAGACAGGCTTGAACGTAGGTACAGCTCTCTATCAGAGTGGCGTACTCAAGGAGTATGACGTGCAGGTACTCGGTACCAGCGTCGAGGCTATCATGAACACTGAGGACCGCGACCTCTTCGTTAAGGAGCTCAATAAGGTCGATCTCAAGGTGCCAGTAAGTGAGGCATGTGAAACCATGGATGCTGCATTGGCTGCTGCTCGCAAGATCGGCTACCCAATCATGATCCGCTCGGCTTACGCTCTCGGTGGCCTTGGTTCAGGCGTTTGTCCTACAGAGGAGGTATTCAAGGAAATCGCTGAGTCAGCTTTCACCTTCGCTCCACAGGTACTCGTCGAGGAGTCATTGAAGGGTTGGAAGGAGATCGAGTTCGAGTGCATCCGCGATGCTAACGACCACTGCTTCACCGTGGCTTCGATGGAGAACTTCGACCCACTCGGCATCCACACCGGTGAGTCAATCGTAGTGGCTCCAACTTGCTCTCTCACCGACGAGCAGGTCAAGATGCTGCAGGAAATCACCATCAAGTGCGTACGACACCTCCAGATCGTTGGTGAGTGTAACATCCAGTTCGCTTTCAACGCTGAGACCAACGACTACCGCATCATCGAGATCAACGCGCGTCTCTCTCGTTCTTCAGCTTTGGCTTCTAAGGCTACCGGTTATCCTCTCGCCTTCGTTGCTGCTAAGATCGCACTCGGTTATACCCTCGACCAGATCGGCGAGATGGGTACTACCAACTCAGCATACGTTGCTCCATCGCTCGACTACATGATCTGCAAGATCCCACGTTGGGACCTCACCAAGTTCGTAGGCGTCAGCCACAAGCTCGGTTCGAGCATGAAGTCAGTCGGTGAGATCATGTCTATCGGCCGCTCGTTCGAGGAGATGCTCCAGAAGGGTCTCCGTATGATCGGTCAGGGCATGCACGGTTTCGTAGGCAACGACCACACCAAGTTCGAGAATCTCGACGAGGAGCTCGCTAATCCTACCGACCTCCGTATCTTCGCTATCGCTCAGGCTCTCGAAGAGGGTTACACCATCGAGCGTATCGAGGAGCTTACCAAGATCGATCCTTGGTTCATCGAGCGCATGAAGAATATCGTTGACTACAAGCACAAGCTCGAAGGCTACAACTCGCTTGAGGAGCTTCCTGCTGACGTCTTGAAGCAGGCTAAGATCCTCGGTTTCTCTGACTTCCAGATCGCACGCTTCGTGCTCAAACCACAGGGCGGCAACATGGAGAAGGAGTCGCTCCAGGTACGTGCTTGTCGTAAGAACCTCGGCATCCTCCCAGCCGTCAAGCGCATCCCAACCGTAGCCAGCGAGCACCCTGAGCTCACCAACTACCTCTACATGACCTACGCTGTTGAGGGCTACGATATCAACTATTATAAGAATGAGAAGTCAGTCATCGTCCTCGGTTCGGGTGCTTACCGCATCGGTTCTTCAGTAGAGTTCGACTGGTGTTCGGTCAACGCTGTCACCACCGCTCGTAAGCTCGGTTACAAGTCGATCATGATCAACTACAACCCTGAGACCGTATCGACCGACTACGATATGTGCGACCGCCTCTACTTTGACGAGCTCTCATTCGAGCGCGTCCTCGACGTCATCGACCTAGAGTCTCCACGCGGCGTCATCGTCTCAGTAGGTGGCCAGATCCCTAACAACCTGGCTATGAAGCTCCATCGCCAGTCAGTACCTATCCTCGGCACCTCGCCAGTCAACATCGACCGCGCTGAGAACCGTGGTAAGTTCTCTGCTATGCTCGATAAGCTCGGCATCGACCAGCCTAAGTGGAGCGCACTGACTTCTATGGCCGACGTTAAGCAGTTCATCGACGAGGTAGGCTATCCAGTACTCGTTCGTCCTTCATACGTCCTCTCAGGTGCAGCCATGAATGTCTGCTACTCTGACGATGAGCTCGAGCGCTTCCTCGCTGCAGCTTCTGAGGTTTCTAAGGAGTATCCAGTGGTTATCAGCCAGTTCATGACCGAGACCAACGAGATCGAGTTCGACGGCGTTGCACAGAACGGTGAGGTAGTTGAGTACGGTATCTCAGAGCACGTAGAGTTTGCTGGTGTTCACTCGGGTGACGCCACCATGACCTTCCCAGCACAGCAGATCACCTTCGCTCAGGCTCGCCAGATCAAGAAGATCAGCCGCGCTATCGCTAAGGAGCTCAACATCTCTGGTCCATTCAATATCCAGTACCTCGCTAAGGGCAGCGACATCAAGGTCATTGAGTGTAACCTCCGCGCTTCACGTTCGTTCCCATTCGTTTCGAAGGTCCTCAAGCGCAATTTCATCGAGACCGCTACCAAGATCATGCTCGACGCTCCATATCAGAAGCCAGACAAGTCGGCCTTCGATATCGACCGCATGGGCGTCAAGGCTTCGCAGTTCTCATTCGCACGTCTCCAGAATGCGGATCCAGTGCTCGGCGTAGACATGAGCTCTACTGGTGAGGTCGGCTGTATCGGCGATACCTTCGAGGAGGCTCTCCTCAACTCAATGATCGCTACCGGCTACAAGCTCCCATCAAAGGAGAAGGCTATCATGCTCTCAAGCGGTGGTACCAAGGAGAAGGCTTCTCTGCTCGACGCAGCTGCTGCACTCGTCAAGAACGGCTACACCATCTGCGCATCAGAGGGTACTGCCAAGTTCCTCAACGACAACAACGTCAAGGCTACCGCAGTAGGTTGGCCAGACGAGGAGCACAAGGACATCCCTAACGTGATGGAAATGATTGCCGATCACAAGTTCGACCTCATCGTCAACATTCCTAAGAACCACTCTAAGCGCGAGCTCACCAATGGCTACAAGATCCGTCGTGGCGCTATCGACCACAACATCCCATTGATCACCAACGCCCGCCTCGCTTCTGCATTCATCACCTCATTCTGCGCAATGCAGCAGGATGATATCCAGATCAAGAGCTGGCAGGATTACGAGTAATGGCTTCATAATTGAGCAAAATCTAAATAAGGACCAGGATATGGCTTCGTACAATCACGAAACCATATCCTGGTTTCTGTTTATTGAAGAAGACCCGATTTGTATGGTCTATTTTGTATCAAATAATAGCGGGAATTGTACCAATTGCCCATAAATATCCCAAAATCATCGGTTTGCTTTTGGTAGAATCGATTATTTTTGCTATCTTTGTGCCATAAAACTTATATTACCTATTTATATTATGAAATTCAAATTGTTTTCCCTTCCAGTTCTTGCCTTGGCAAGTATCCCATTGCTCGTCTCTTGTACAGGCAATAAGCCTGCAGAAGTTGCAGAGGAGCCAAGTCTCAAATCTGTATTTTCCGACTATACCATCGGTGTAGCGCTCAATGTCCGCCAGTCGAACGGTCAGGACAAGTTCGCAGATTCTATCGTTACCCGCCACTTCAACAGCATCGTGCCAGAGAACTGCATGAAGCATGAGGAGCTTCATCCGGCTAAGGACACTTATAACTTCGAGGATGCCGACAAGTTCGTGCAGTATGGCGTCGATCACGGCATGCAGATCATCGGCCACTGCCTCGTATGGCACAGCCAGCAGGCTCCATGGCTCTTCGTCGGCGATGACGGCAAGCAGGTCTCAGCAGAGGAACTCAAGGCTCGCATGAAGGAGCACATCACCACCGTAGTGACCCGCTATAAGGGCAAGATCACCGGTTGGGACGTTGTCAATGAGGCTATCGTTGAGGATGGCTCGTATCGCAACAGCCCATGGTATCAGATCCTCGGCGAGGACTTCATCCCATTGGCATTCCAGTACGCTCATGAGGCCGATCCAGACCTTGAGCTCTATTATAATGACTATGGCATGAACGTGCCAGGCCGTCGTGAGGGCGTCGTCCGCCTTATTCGTCAGCTCAAGGAGCGCGGCTGCCGCATCGATGCAGTAGGCCTCCAGAGCCACATGGGCATGGATCATCCTGATTGGGATGAGTTCGAGGCAAGCATCAAGGCCTATATCGCAGAGGGCGTTGATGTACAGTTCACTGAGGTCGATATGAGCGCGCTTCCATCGGTCAATACCGGTGCTAACGTCTCTGAGACTGAGGAGTATCAGGAGAGCCTCAATCCATATCCTAACGGACTTCCTGAGGAGGTGGCAGCAGAGTGGAACGCTCGCATGACCAAGTTCTTCGAAATCGTCGACAAGTATAAGGATCATGTAAAGCGCGTCACCGCTTGGGGTGTGACCGATACCGACTCGTGGAAGAACAACTGGCCAATCCCAGGACGTACCGACTACTGCCTCTGGTTCGACCGTGAGGGTAACATGAAGCCATTCCTTCAGGAGAAACTGTAATCATGAAAAAGCTATTCCTTTCGGCTCTCACCGCATTGCTCCTGATGCAGGCCAATGCGCGTGACGGCCATGAACTCTGGCTCAAGGGCAATACCCCAACGGCCACCAAGACCCTGGAGATTGCCAAGGCTGAGCTGCAATCCGCCTGGACAGGTGAGCAGCCTGTGCTGACGCTCGACAAGAAGATGAAGTCGCTCCCAGAGGGTTCGTTCTGCATCACCCTCGCTGGCGGCAAGGCCGAGATCAAGGCCAGCACCGAGGCCGGCCTGCTCTACGGTGCCTACCACCTGCTGCGCATGCAGTCGCTTGGCCAGACCGCGGCAGACACCACCTTGCTCGAGCAGCCATCCTATAACATCCGCATCCTCAACCACTGGGACAACCTCAACGGCACCATCGAGCGTGGCTATGCCGGCCGAAGCATCTTCTGGCGCAACAGCGCCGACCAGATGCGCCGTGACGCCAATGGTGAGGTCAACGAGCAGGACCTCCTGCACCCGAAGGATGCCCCTGAGATCCCATCGCTCGACATCCTCAAGGACTATGCCCGCGCCAATGCCTCGATCGGCATCAACGCCTTCGTGCCCGACAATGTCAACGCCTCGCCTAAGCTTCTCTCGCCAGAATACCTCCAGGAGGTGCGCAAGATGGCCGACGTGATGCGCCCATTCGGCATCAAGACCTACCTGGCCATCAACTTCGCCTCACCGATGGTGCTCGATGGCATGGAGACTGCCGACCCACTCAACAAGGACGTGCAGAAGTGGTGGGCCAAGAAGGTCAAGGAGATCTATACGCTCATCCCAGACTTCGGCGGCTTCCTTGTCAAGGCCAATTCGGAGGGCCAGCCGGGTCCTAACGACTTCGGCCGTACCCACGCTGAGGGTGCTAACATGCTGGCCAAGGCGCTCAAGCCTTACAAGGGCATCGTGATGTGGCGCGCCTTCGTCTACAGCCCTTCCGATCCAGACCGCGCTAAGCAGGCCTATCTGGAGTTCCAGCCGCTCGACGGCCAGTTTATGGACAACGTGATCATCCAGATCAAGAACGGCCCGATCGACTTCCAGCCACGCGAGCCATTCAGCGCCCTCTTCGGTGCGATGCCAAAGACCCGCGAGATGGCAGAGGTGCAGATCACCCAGGAGTATCTCGGTCACAGCAACCACGTGGCTTACCTCGGCACGATGTGGCAGGAGTTCATTGAGGACGTACGCCAACATGCTGATTGTCCGCTCAATAACAAGCAGTCGCGCCCAGGCGCCCTCACCGCCATCAGTGGTGTGAGCAACGTGGGCAACAGCGTGAGCTGGTGCGGCAATGTCATGGCGCAGAGCAACTGGTACGCTTTCGGCCGCCTCGCCTGGAACGATGAGCTCTCAGCTGAGTCTATCGCTCAGGAATGGGCTTCTCAGACCTTCGACCTGCAGGCTCAGTCACAGGCACTCTCAAGCATGACCGACATGATGATGCGCAGCCGCGAGGCCGTGGTCGACTATATGATGCCACTCGGCCTGCATCACCAGTTCGCCTGGGGTCACCACTACGGCCCTGAGCCATACTGCGACATCCCTGGCGCGCGTCCTGACTGGATGCCATCCTACTATCATAAGGCAGACGCACAGGGCTTAGGCTTCAACCGCTCAAGCACCGGCAGCAACGCCACCGGCCAGTATGCAGCGCCATACGGCTCATTGCTCGACAATGCAGAGACCTGTCCTGCCATCCACCTCCTCTGGTTCCACCACGTCGGCTGGAGCAAGGAGATCACCCATCAGTGTGGCGACAAGACCCTCCGCGAGAGCCTCTGGAACGCCCTCTGCCACCACTATCAGCAGGGCCTTGATGAGGTGCGCCAGATGCAGCGCGAATGGCAGAAGTGCGAGGGTAAGATCGACGCTGAGATCTATGCTGACATCGCCGCCCGCCTCCGCACCCAGGCCCGTGACGCCCAGTGGTGGAAGGACGGCTGTCTGCTCTACTTCCAGACATTCAGCAAGATGCCATTCCCTGACGATGTAGGGCCTGCCGTACACTCGCTCGAAGAGCTCGTGCCTATTAAGCTCGGCATCACCAACTACGAGTGCCCAACTCCGGCATTGCTCAATAGCGTCCGCTGATGAAGCGTTATGTCTTGATAATACTTAGTTTCCTGGTCCTATCTGTCGTGGCTGCAGAACGGGACTATTCGCATGACTTGCATAGCGATGGTCCTTACATCTGGCGCGACAGCATAGGGCCAGGTGCTCGTCTGGTGAGTGTCTCGGCTGACAGTCGGCTACTTGTTCAGCATATAGACAGCTTGGCTGCCGACTATCGTTTTGAGGTTCGGACGGAGGACGGACAGCATCAGTTCAGCGTGCAGCTGCACGAGGTGGAGCGGCCAGCGGCGGTGTATCCGGAGGCATCGCAGACCTTTGTTATGAGCGATCCGCATGGCAACTTCGACTGCTTCCAGTCGCTGCTGAAGGCGGCGGGAGTCATCGATAGTACTTATCATTGGGCATTCGCAGATGGGCATCTGGTCGTGATCGGCGACGTGATGGATCGTGGCGTGGACGTCATGCCCATCTTCTGGCTGATCTACCAGCTGGAGGCCGAGGCGCAGCAGGCGGGCGGTCAGGTGAGCTTCCTGCTGGGCAACCACGAGACGCTGGTGCTGATGAATGACGTGCGATATACAGAGAAGAAATACCTCGCCCTGGCCGACACCCTGGGCATGAGGTGCGCCGACCTCTACGGGCTACGGACGGAGCTGGGGCATTGGCTCACGACGCGCAACACGCTGATGCGCATCGGTCGCGACCTCTTCGTGCATGCCGGGCTCTCGCCGCAGTTCTATGGGCTCAATATGCCGGTCGACTCGCTCAATGCCACCATCACGTCGGGCCTCTACAAGACCAAGGCGGAGCGGAGGGAGATGAGCGAGCTCGTCTACACGCTCTTCGCGTCGGATGGCCCTATCTGGTACCGTGGCCTGGTGCGTGAGGATGAAAAATTCCACCCGGCTCCGGCCGATTCGCTGCAGCTGATCCTCGACCGCTATGACGCTGACCGGCTCTTCGTGGGGCACACGATCTTCCCGGAGGTGACGGAGTTCTATGGAGGTAAAGTCATAGGTGTCAATGTCGACAATATGAAGGCGCGGAAAGAACGTCGTACCCGAGGCGTTTTGCTTCGTAAAGGTGAGACAATATTCGTAAAGGATTGATATTTTATGTTATATAACATATCTTTGTCGGATAATCTGGCAAAGATATGCTCTTTTTTAGTTGAAATTTTGCATTATTGGCAGAAAAAAAGTACCTTTGCGTCGAAAAAACTGAAAGCACAAAAATACTGTACCTATTTTAATGCACCTAATATTACCTTTATTATTATTTTTTTTCTGCGCCTTACCAGCTTCGGCGCAGAAAGATCTATCTACGACAGAATACCTGCAGCGTCTTGACAACGTTGTAGATAGTTTGGAGTCGTATCATGTCGTAAAGCGGGACCAGCTGTCGCGTATGCGGGCGTTGGGCAATAGTATTACTTCCGAACCAGACCGTTACCTGCATAATGCAGAGATCTACGATGCTTGCTTCACCTTCGACAGTGAGCTGGCCATGCAGGTGGTGAAGGAGAATCTGGAGATTGCGAATCGCCGCCAGGATATGGAGGCTGTCTGCGAATGGCGGATCAAGGAGTCTTTCCTCCTCGCATCGACCGGCCAGTTCCTTGAGGCGTTTGCTTCGCTGGGGGGGATCAATGGCCCTTCGCTGTCCCATCCTTTGCAGTTGAGCTATTATGGTCAGATGCAGTATCTCTACTCTCACATGAGCCAATACTCATGGACGGCGGAGCTGAAGGACCAGTATAATCAGTTGAATAATCTCTATAATGACTCTATCTATGCCATTTCTGAGCCGTCGGATCCTGACTATGTCTGGTTTAAGGCCTGGCAGGATATGTCGCATGGTAAGGCGGAGGAATCGATCATCCGACTGAAGGCTGAGGTCGATACGTTGCCTCTCAACTGCCGCCAGGATGCGATGCTGTCGTATGTCCTGGCTCGCCTCTATGACAGCTTGGGCGATCGTGACAGCTATATGAAGTATATGGTGTCGTCGGCCATGGCTGATGTCCGTTCTGCCAATCTTGACATTGCTTCGCTCGAGGAGCTGGCTCTGGTCCTGTTCGAGCAGGGTGATCTTGACCACTCCTATAAATATATAAATGTGTGCATGGAGACGGCGCGCCTTTATAACAATCAGGTGCGCATGGTCAGTGTGGCTCGTGTGATGGATTCGATCCTGACGGCTTATCAGGCGCGAGATCATGCACAGCGCCAGCGTCTGAACTGGCTGATCTGGGGATTGGTACTGGCCGTCATCGCCCTGCTGGTGGTTGTGGCATTCGTAGTACGACAGCATAAGCGCCTGCAGCGCAGCCGTACGGAGCTGCAGCATGTCAACTTCGAACTGAAACAGCATCGTGCTGACCTGGCTTCGGCTAATGAGCAGCTTAAGTCGGCCAATGTCAAGTTGCAGGAGTCGATGACCCAGCAGGCCGAGGCCAATATCGAGCTCAGTGAGAGTAATGCGGTGAAGGAGGAGTATATCAGCTACCTCTTCAGCATGTGCTCTAACTATATCAGCAAGATCGATGACTTCCGCAAGAATATCAACCGCAAGGCCAAGGTCAAGCAGTGGGATGAGGTGCTGCAGATGACCGATAAGAGCACGGTGATGCAGGATGAGCTCAAGGAGTTCTATCACAATTTCGATGCTATCTTCCTCAATCTTTATCCAGACTTTGTGTCACAGTTCAACGCGTTGCTGTCACCGGAAGAGCAGATTATGCCGAAGAAGGGAGAATTGCTCAACACCGACCTGCGCATCTATGCACTGGTGCGACTGGGCATCAATGACTCGACAAAGATAGCAGAGTTTCTTCATTGCTCGCCACAGACGGTCTATAATAACCGACTGAAGGTGCGCAGCCGTGCACTGGTCGATAAGGAAGACTTTGTCCGGATTGTCCAGCAGTTGGGACGCAGTTCGACACGTGTCGACAAGTAATTAACGAATGATTTTTATTCTGGCGATTATGCTATTGGGCTGTGGCGTTGTCACGGCCTTTTTTTGTCTTTAGGCAAGCTGAAAAAGCGAAAAACGGTGAGGTTATTGTACTATCTCGGCACAACTTAAAATTTACCGACTAAAAATAGTAAATTATTGAAAATCAAATACGGATTTATTACCGAGGTTTACCGATGCCTATACTTGATATTGTGAACGTAAAAAAAAGGCCTTAACTTTGCAGCGTCAAAATAATAAAAGACGCAACCCCGCACACAAGATAGTGAATTAGGTTAATAATAGGTAATGTAGCGCTGCAAAAGCTGAAAGAAATCGACCCGAAGACGGGGATTTCTTTCAGCGATTGTGAGCGGAATGATCAGGAATGATCAAATCATTGCCTTATCCGAAAGACTCACTACTACCAGATATAAATACACAAACAATATTATACATTATTAAATTAAAAAGTTTTCGCATGAGAAACCGAATCCAGAAGTGGGCCATGAAGGCTATGTTAGCCTTGGCCCTGCTGCTCTTCTCTCCATTGGGGGCTTTGGCTCAGACAATGACGGTGAAGGGCTTGGTTAAGGATGAAATGGGCGAGCCTATCATTGGCGCCAACGCCCGAGTAAAGGGAACAACCAACGGATCTACCACCGACATCGATGGTAATTTCGTTATTAGTGGTGTAAACCAGAACGACGTGATTGAGTTCTCGTTCGTGGGTTACCTTACCCAGGAAAAGAAGGCTCAGCCACAGATGACCATCACCTTGGTCGAGGATAACAAGATGCTTGAGGACGTCGTCGTAGTAGGTTATGGCGTACAGAAGAAGAGCGTGGTTACCGCCGCTATTGCCAAGGTGAGCTCTGATGACCTCGCAGGTACAGCTCCTGTGCGTATGGATAACGCATTGAAGGGTCTGGCTGCCGGTGTCAACGTCACCTCAAACTCTGGTCAGCCAGGTGCAGCTTCTAAGATCCGTGTGCGTGGTACCGGTACCGTCAACAACTCAGATCCACTCTACATCGTGGATGGCATGGCTATTGAGGGCGGTTTCGACTTCCTCAACCCATCGGACATTGAGTCAATTGAGGTTTTGAAGGATGCCGCTTCAGGTGCTATCTATGGTGCACGTGCTGCAAACGGTGTAATCCTCGTTACCACCAAGAAGGGTAAGAAGGGCAAGGCAACCGTTAGTTACAACTTCTCACAAGGCTGGCAGACAGCGTGGAAGCATCGTGACGTACTCAACGCATCGGAGTATATGGTTATGCGTAATGAGGGTCTCGTAAACAGCGGCCAGATGCCTATTTATGCTGATCCATATAATGTAACTGTCGATACCGACTGGCAGGATCTTATCTTCAACGATAATGCTCCTGTAACCAACCATGAGGTTACACTCAGCGGTGCAAGTGATGCCGTTAACTACTATCTCTCGGCTGGTTACTACAACCAGGAAGGTATTGTAGGTGGAAACTACGGTCACTCTAACTATGAGCGTCTCACTCTGCGAAACAACCTCAACGCTACTCTCTATGACCTGAGCAAGGAGCGTAACTGGTTGAACAAGATCGACGTTTCATCTAATATCTCTTATGCTCGTATCAAGAGCACCGGTATCGATGTCAACTCACAGTGGGGTGGTCAGTTGAGTTCTGCTCTCTCTTTGCCTCCAATCATCTCTCCATACCTTTCTGGCTCAGATGCCGAGGCTCAGATCAAGGACTACTCAGCTAACTATCCTGACGAGTATGTGCCAATGTATGACAAGACCAACGGTATGCTGCTCAATATCCCTGGTGCAGGTTTCAATGAGATGGCTAACCCACTCGGCCAATTCCAGCTCCCTGCTGGTAAGAACTGGAGCCACAAGTTTGTTGCTAACTGGTCTGCAACCTTCCAGCTTTGGGATGGTTTGAAGTTCAAGACCAGCTACGGTGTGGATATGAGCTTCTGGGGCAGCAACTCATACCAGATTCCTCACTGGATCTCTCCAACCCGTCACGCAAGTTACTCTAAGGCAAGTGCTGAGAGTGACCGCGGTACTGTATGGCAGCTTGAAAACGTGTTGACCTATGATAAGGATTTCGGCAAGCACACAGTTAATGTCGTTCTTGGTCAGTCTGCCTTTAAGAATACTGGCTGGAGCCTCGGTGCTTCTCGTAACAACATCAAGGACTTTGAGAAGCCTTGGATCAATGCTTCTACCGGTATCGCTGCTGATGGTGACCGCGATGGCTGGGGTGGTCCTGGTGTAGCTCACACTATGTCTTCTCTCTTCGCTCGTATCAGCTACAACTATGACGAGCGCTATATGTTGCAGGCTACCGTACGTCGTGACGGTTCAAGCCGCTTCGGTCCTAATAATAAATATGGTGTGTTCCCATCTGTATCTTTGGGTTGGAATGTCATGAATGAGGCCTTCATGGAAAGTACTCGTGAATGGCTCAACAATTTGAAGGTTCGTTTCAGCTGGGGTAAGAATGGTAACGATAACATCGGTGACTTCCGCTATACAGTTCTTACTCAGGGCGGCAACAACTATGGTTTCGGTGCTCAGAGCATCAAGGAGTGGATTTCTTCGAAGGCAAGCGGCCTTGCTAATCCTGATTTGAAGTGGGAGGAGTCTGAGCAGACAGACCTTGGTATTGACTTCGGTTTCCTCAACAACTCTTTGACCTTGACCCTCGACTATTTCAGCAAGCGCACTAACGGTATGTTGAAGGAAATGAACATCCCATCATACGTCGGTGAGTCTAAGCCAATCGGTAACGTAGGTGATATGAAGAACAGTGGTCTTGAGATCGAGCTTGGCTACAAGTTCAACGTAGCTGACGCTACCTTTGGTATCAAGGGCAATGTGTCTTACCTTAAGAATGAGCTTGTAAAGCTCGGTAATGCTGCCGGCTTCGAGATGTATGATAACGTACAGAACCTCGGCAATGTATCTCGTGCTGAGTCAGGCCAGCCATTCCCATTCTTCTATGGTTTAAAGACTGCAGGCATCTTCCAGAATCAGGCAGAGATCGACGCATATACCAATGCAAACGGCCAGAAGATCCAGCCTGATGCACGTCCTGGTTTCGTTCGTTACGTTGATACCAATGGTGATGGTACCATCAATGATGATGACCGCGTTAAGCTCGGTAAGGGTACTCCAGATTGGACCTTCGGTGTTACTTTCAACGCTGCATGGAAAGGCTTTGACTTCATGATGTTCTGGCAGGGTACTCAGGGTAACGACATCTTTGATGCCAGCCGCCGTCTTGACCTCTCTGGCATCAACCTCCCTGGTTGGATGCGTGGTCGCTGGACCGGTGAGGGTACCTCTGATAAGTATCCTATCTACATCATCGGTGATGCTGCCAACTGGAAGGCTTCTGACCTCTACGTTCACGATGGCAGCTACATGCGCCTTAAGAATATCGAGCTCGGTTACACCGTTCCACAGTGGATCACTAAGAAGGCATTTATCAGCCGTCTGCGTGCTTACTTCGCTTGTGAGAACCTCCTGACCTTCACCAAGTACTATGGTTTTGATCCTGAAATCTCTTCTGCTGGTATGTCAAGTGGTATGGACTTCGGTGTTTACCCACAGCCACGTACTATCAAGGTGGGTGTTAACGTAACCTTCTAAGGATGGCAATCTCAATAATTTAAAATAGAAATTCTATGAATACAAAATATATTCTTTTGTCAGCCGTTGCAGCGGGTCTCACCATGACTGCTTGCTCAGACGACTTCCTTGAGGTGACCAGCCCTACTGACACCTTCATTGAGGAGTACTATACTACTGCGAAGTCTATTGACGAGGCTCTCGTTGCTGCATACGCACCTCTCCACTGGTATGACTATGGTACCAGCTACAACTACTGCTCCCTCAACTTCATCGCAGACCTCCTGGGTGATGACCTCTATCCAAACGGAGGTTCGAGTGAGGACCAGCCTTTCATCCAGCTCCTCTTCAACTATTCTGCTACTCCACAGATCTGTGCAGCAGGTATCTGGGGCGACTCTTACTCAGGCGTTAAGCGTTCTAACGACGTGATCAAGTACCTCGATTGGGTTACTGATATGTCTGATGCTAAGAAGGCTGAGGTTAAGATCCAGGCTCGTCTTCTCCGTGCATTCTACTATAACCAGCTCTGGAAGTTCTTTGGCAACATCCCTTGCTACTTCGAGAACCTTGAGGCTCCATACATCTACGAGCAGTCAACCGCTGATGAGGTTTACACCAAGATCATCGCTGAGCTCGAAGATATCATTGGCGACGCAGCACTTAAGACCGATTGGCCAGATGAGGAGAAGGGTCGTGTTACCAAGCCAATGGCTTACATGCTTTACACCGAGATGGTAATGATCCAGAAGGATAACAGCCGTTACTCTAAGGCTCTTGGTTTCATGGAGGATCTCATGAGTTCAAACTATAAGTTCGACCTGATGGATGACTTCTCTGCTATCTGGGACGAAGAGAACGAGTGGTGCAAGGAGTCAATCTGGGAGATCAACTACTACGATGACAACTCAGTACGTGGTTGGAGCAACCAGCTCGCTGCCGGTGGTTCTGTAGCTCCACGTCTCTGGGGTCCACGTTCATTCCAGTGCAACTCTACCGACCCAATGTATGCTGATGTCGATGCAGGTTGGGGCTTCGGTTCAGTGCCTGTACACACCTATCAGATGTTCGATCCATCAGACAAGCGTTTGAAGGCTTCTATCATCGACCTCGAGGCTAATGGCACCTCTGACGATAAGGGTTGGATGTATACCGGCTACCACACCTATAAGTACATCTGTAAGAAGGCTAATAACAAGGACCAGAAGGCAGATGCCGACCTTGGCTTCAACAACAACCTCCGCGTCTATCGCTATGCTGAGGTCCTCCTCAATGCCGCAGAGCTCTATCTTGCAACTGGCGACACCAGTGGCAAGGCTAAGGCATGCTTGAATAAGGTTCGTAGTCGTGCTGGTCTTCCTGATGCTGAGGCTACTCTCGACAACATCATCGACGAGCGTCGTCATGAGTTCGTAGCTGAGGGTAAGCGTTACTTCGACCTCGTTCGTACTGGCAAGGCTGCTTCTGTCCTTACTCCAGCTAACGATGAGGGTGGCTACCGCACCAAGGCTTGGTCAGAGGCCGTACGCTTCTTCCCAATCCCACAGTCTGATATCGATGCTGCTCAGGGTACCTTGCAGCAGAATGGTAACTATTAAATTCTAGATTGAAATGAAGAATACATTCAAATATATGCTCGGCACTCTGGCGCTGGCAGGCACTATGGTTGCCTGCTCGCCAGAAGAGTTCGACCACATGTCTGAGGCTGGCATTGTAGAAGCTGCAGGCTTTGGCCAGCAGATCAACATTCAGGTTGATCAGACCACCAATCAGGTGACTTTCACCCTCAACGATGCAAAGGAGATCTATCCAATCTGGGAGATCGACCTTGGCAAGGGTAAGACCGAAGTCAGCACCGTCAATGGTTTTAAGCGTATCTTCACCCTCAGCGGTGACTATACCGTACGCTGCAAGATCGGAAACAAGAACGGTATCAGCTCTGGCTATGTAGAGGAGAAGTTCCACCTCAACAACTCAATCGTTGACTTCACCAAGTACACCACTATGCTTAGCAAGGCTCCTTGGTATATCGACAACACTGTTAAGGGTCACCTCGGTTGTGGTCCTTCTGGTACAGAGGGAACTGAATGGTGGAGTGCAAATCCTGATGAGAAGGCTGCATTCGGCGTTTATGACAACGCGTTGACCTTCACCGCTGATATGAAGTACACCTTCGATCCCGGTGTTAGCGGCACGCTCTATGCTAACTGGGGTGTGACTAGCAACAGCTGGCAGGATACCTACTGGAGTGGTGTACAGGACGATGACTTCAACGTACCTGTTGAACTTCAGAACTCTACCTATAACTTCGAGGTTGATGGTGATGACCTCTATCTCACCTTCCCTAAGGGTACTTACTTCCCATACATTGCTAACGATGACATCTGGAATACTCCACGTTACCTTGTCGTTAACATGACCACCAAGCAGATGACTCTCCGTTCGGACAATGGTGGCATCGCTTGGCAGTATATCCTCACCACTCAGCATGAGGTGAAGGAGGTATTCAATGGCTTCGATGTAAACAGCGAGGACAACCTCTGGAAGCAGGCTAGCCCTGCATTCATGTCACAGTATTATGCTCATACTGACAGCTGGGAGGCTCTTCCTCCATACGACCACTCTGAGGAGAATGGTGTATTTACCATCAACCTTCCAACAGCAACTAATGCACAGTGGCAGGCTCAGTACTTCCTCTCTACAGAGCTTAGCAACGCTAACGTTCCAGCTGACGCAACTTATGACTTCTCTTGTATTGTTTCTCCAAACAACGATATCAAGCAGATGACCATCAAGCTCACATCAAGTGACGACCAGACCTCACTTATCGACCAGCGTGTTGACATCGTTGGTATGGAGGACAATGTTGTTTACTTCACCGAGCTCCCTGGTAAGGCTCTCGATGGCAACTACAAACTCGTATTTGACTTCGGTGGTAACCCTGACAATACTGAGATCGTAATTAAGGACATCGTTCTTATCGATCATAGCAAGAACAAGGTTTCTGCACCATCTGAGGGTGGTGATCCTTCTGTAGATCCTTCTAAGCCAGTGGTTGACTGGACAGGTGAGAACCTTCTCGCAGGTATGCCAGTTGACATTTCCCAGTGGTATGCTCCAGGTTGGAATCAGATTGCTGATGCTGAGTACACAGCAGAGAATGGCGTTTATACTATCACCTACCCAGAGGCAGCTTCTGACCAGTGGATGGCTCAGTTCACTTTCAACAACACAGGTATTGAACTTGATCCTGAGAAGACTTACGACTTCCGTGTGAAGATTACTTCTTCTTCCGATCATCCTGGTGTAACCGTTAAGCTTACTCAGCAGGACGATGACAACACCTTCATTACCGAGGGTCGTCATGCACTTGCAGCATTTGAGGAGACTTGGATTGAGCTTAGTGACCTTAAGTTCGTTGTTAATGGTGAAGGTAAGGGTGTGATCAACAACCTCAAGATGCCATTCGACTTCGGTGGTATCGCAGCTGGTACTGAGATCGTTATTAGCGACATGCACCTTCAGGAGCACAAGGTGTCAGGTCCAGTCGCTATCGATTGGACTAAGCCAAACCTCCTTGCTTCTATGCCAGTAGACATCTCTAAGTACTATGCTCATGGAGGTTCTTGGGAAGGTCTTCCTGAATATGAGCATTCTGCGGAGAATGGTGTTTATACTATTACTCTTCCAACAGCTACCGATGCTCAGTGGCAGGCTCAGTTCACCTTCAACAACACAGGTATCAGCCTTGATCCAGAGAAGAGCTATGACTTCCGTGTTAAGCTTACCTCTAACACAGATCATCCAGGTGTTACCGTAAAGCTCACCCAGCAGGATGATGACGATACCTTCCTCACTGATGCTCGTCATGCATTGGAGGCTTACGAGGAAACTTGGATTGAGCTCACAGATCTCAAGTTCACTGTTGCAGGAAATGGAAAGGGTGTAATCAATAATCTCAAGATTCCGTTCGATTTCGGTCAGAATGCAACTGATACTGAAATTATTATCAGCGATATGCACCTTCAGGAGCACTAATCTGACGATAATATAACATAGCGGCCCGGAGATATAGGCTATCTGGTGCTTCGGGCCGCTATTTCTTTATTTCTTTTAGAGATTCATTCTCAAAAAATACAAACTATTTAATGAAATACTTGCATTTCCTTCTCGTATTGGCCGTTGCTGTGGGTTTCTGTGCTTGTGGCGGCTCTGGCGATGACGAACCTGTTGGAGCAGATGTTAAAGAGACATTGAACATTCCTGCCGAAGGTGGTAACTTTGATGTGAACGTCAAGATCAAGGGCGACTGGAAGTCTTCCACACTCGATAACTGGCTCACCGTTTCTCCAGGTGCTGGCAATGGTGGCAGTGTCAAGATCACAGCCAAGGCCAACGAATCGTTTGACGAGCGTAATGGATCAGTAACCGTCCGTTCGGGTCAGACACGTCAGATTATCGATGTCATTCAGGCGGGTGCAGCTCGTCCTGCTATCAAGTGCCCGATAGGCGATGAGTACAATCTCGTATGGCACGATGAATTCGAGGAAGGTACAGAACTCGGTAATGACTGGGTACATGAAGTGCAAGGTGCTGGTTGGGTGAACCATGAGTTGCAGACCTATGTCAACCATGTATCGCCAAACGGTAAGGAAGTAACAGAGATCAAAGGCGGTAAACTCCAGATCCATTGCTTCAAAGAAGGCAGTAAGATCTATTCTGGCCGCGTATATGGTAAGCGTAACAAAGGATGGACCTATGGTTACGTAGAGGCTAGCATCAAACTCCCTTCAGGTAAGGGTACTTGGCCAGCTTTCTGGATGATGCCAGTCAACTTCAAGTCTTGGCCAGCAGATGGCGAGATTGATATTATGGAGGAAGTGGGTTACCACAAGGATTACGTGTCGTCTTCACTCCATGCTACCGGACACGTACACAGCAACAACACACAGGTGACCAAAGAGGTCCTCTGCAAAGGTGCTGAAGGAGAGTTCCATACATACGGCATGGAGTGGACCAAGGACTATTTCCAGTTCTATGTCGATGGTAAGAAGACCCTCTATTATGCAAATCCTGGCACCGGTAAGGTCGATTGGCCGTACGATGCTCCTTTCTATGTCATCTTCAACCTCGCGTGGGGTGGCGACTGGGGTGGAAGCCAGGGCGTGGACGAATCGAAGCTTCCTGTAACAATGGAAGTGGATTATGTCCGCGTATTCCAAAAGTGATAGTTTTTTATACAATATATAGATTTAGGTGCATTTTTAATTATTAGGTGCTAATTATGAAAAATCACAACCAGACCTTGGTCTATGCCATGACGGTCGGAGCTTGCGCCCTTGTGGCGCAGGCACCAGCCGATGCGCAGAGCCTGCCTGTCTATCAGGACATTTCTAAACCCCTTGAGTTGCGTGTTGAGGATGCGTTGAGCAAGATGACTCTGCGCGAAAAGATCGGTATCATCCACGCTCAGTCAAAGTTTTCGAGCCCGGGTGTAGCTCGCTTGGGTATCCCTGAGCTCTGGTGTACTGATGGCCCTCACGGTATCCGTCCTGACGTACTCTGGGACGAATGGAATCAGGCAGGTTGTACCAATGACTCATGTACAGCTTTCCCAGCATTGACCTGCTTGGCAGCTACCTGGAATCCAGAGTTGGCGCTTGCTTACGGTCAGTCGATCGGAGAGGAGGCACGTTATCGCCAGAAGGCCGTACTCCTCGGTCCTGGTGTCAATATCTGCCGTACACCATTGAACGGCCGTTCGTTCGAATATATGGGAGAGGATCCATATCTCTCTGGCCGCATGGGTGTGCAGTATGTGCAGGGTGTTCAGCAGCAGGGTGTTGCTGTCTGTGTCAAGCATTATGCACTCAACAGCAACGAGCATGAACGCTATCAGAGCAACGCCAACTGTGACGAGCGTACCCTCCGCGAGATCTATCTCCCAGCTTTCGAGGCTGCTATCAAGGAAGGTGGCGCCTGGACGCTGATGGGTGGCTATAACCTCTTCCGTGGTCAGCACGCTTGCCACAACCAGTACTTGATGAACGATATCCTCAAGGGTGAGTGGGGCTTCGATGGCGCCATCATCTCTGATTGGGGTGG
>JAZRVB010000011.1:0-7391 GCA_045598885.1 Bacteroidales bacterium | reverse complement strand
CTTAAAATCCTCTCTGTGTCTCTGCTGGACAAGACTCCAATTCGAGAATTGCTACTGCAAGAGAATTCGGCAATTAACAAGCAAAATGATAGCACTCAGTTAACTATTAATTTTGAGTCCTAATTTTTTAGGACAGCAGTGCCCCTGTATAATATCACAAGAAGTAGGTGATACGCTTTCGAATACTCTTGCTTTGTCTATAACAGATGGAATTAACGAGAAGGGTGTCTATATAGGTGTAAATGTAGCTCCAGCAGGAGAAACATCTGCAGACTCTACAAGGTGGAAATCTGGACATTGGGGAATAGGTGCAGCATTCACTAATCCGGACAACACATCTGACTCTACTACCAATGCGATGTGCGTAACATACCTTACACGTATTATATTAAATTATGCGGAAAATGTAGATAATGCGGTAGATATTATTAAACGCCTCAATTGGTTTGAACCTTACCATTTCGAATATGACTCATTAAAACAATGCACAGATACACTTGGGCAGTCTTTCCATTGGCTCATTTGTGATACAAATAAGTCCGTAGTAGTTGAATTTCTTGACAATAAACCTGTAATTACGACATCTAAGAACATTCAATCCCTCGACGAAGGTAGTGTAATGACCAACTATACCAATTGCCTCAAAGATAGATATGCCTTAATACAACATGGAGGAAGTGGTTACGAACGTACAGGAGCTGTTCATACTTATTACTATAGTCATGGCGGTAATATTGCTTCTATGAGAGAACTTATGCATCTTTTGCATTATTCCAATTTTTACCACCGCTATTATAATGAGCACGATAACAAAGCAGACTATGATTTTCGGACAGAATTTGCAATTCCAGGAATAATTCCTGCCGATAGTATCATTCGTTCTCGTATTATGTCGGAACGTATCTGCAAAATTTTCGTTGATTCATTAGATGCAATCTGTAAAAAATGGCCTCCTTGTAAAAAGGCATCATATATACGTGAAAAATTTCCCAATGAATATTGGTACTCTACTCATACTTGTATATATGATTTGCCAAGCAAATCCTTCAAAGTCCTTATCCATGAAGGAATGGATGAACTAGATTACGATAAAAAAGACTTAAATAAATTGTATTACGATGCAAGTCTTTATGATCCAGGAAATGTAAAAAGAGTTAAGAATCAATAAAATACTATTGCTCCTCGTCATGCTTCTAAGCGTGACGGGAGCTTTCGCATAACTATCGAAACAAGCATTAAAATATAAAATCAAGCAATATGAACAAGAAAGAATTTGATGCCGGGAAGAAGGCATATCAGCAACCTAGGATAAAGGTTGTGGAGATTGACAGCAGTGACATCATCTGCACGAGTCCAACTCCTCAAAACGAATCGTATGAGGATGGTGACACCGATGACTGGTTTAACAATTGATGGAGGGCAAGATGATGAAGAAGTTTTTTTTGCAATGCTGACCGTGGCCGCAGCTCTCTGTGGCTGCTCAGGCGATGAGTTGCTGACCGATGTTGTGCCTTCGACCGGCGAAGGTGAGAAGAATGAGAACGTGGAGACGATGGTCTTCACGGCTACGATGGAGGGTGCGCCTGGGGCAGCCATGGCGAAGAGTGCGCCCGAGACGAGGGCTATCTTTGACGAAACGTACAAGTGTGCCTCGTGGGAGGTGGATGACCCAATCAGTGTGAACGGTACCATCTTCAAGGCGGAATCGGCAGGTACGAGCACGACATTCCGTGAGGTGGCGATTGAATCGAAGGAGATTCGTCCTGCGTTTGTCAGCTCTACGAATACTGGCTCTTACCAGAATCAGCCTGCCCAAAACCTTGTGGATGACGCAGGTACAAGCACCCGTTGGATTGCGAACAAAACAGATATGGATGATGATGGCGTATGGAATATTGTTGTGACTACAGGCAACGCCACTCTGCTGAATAGTATCAAGCTGTGGAATGCTGCCAACAGTAGTTATCCAGGACGCCGTTGGAAGTCCATGAAGGTGTATGGTTCGGCAACTGCCAGCGGTTCGTGGACGGAAATCAAGTCGATTCAGAACTTGGATTTGGCAATCAATAATCAGGACCTTGCCGGTGAGATTGCCATAAACGCCACTGAGGGTTATACCTACTACAGGATTGACGTGTTGGACAATGAAGGTGACAAGGATGGTTATATGCAAATGTCCGACATGAAGTTTGTGGTGACTCCTCCTTCGGTCACTTCCCCATACGAAGCCTTTTTCCCCTCGAACCTCTATGACGGCACAACGGCTGTGCTCCCTTCTGCAGTCACAGAAACGTGGGCAGACGGCAAGTTCAACATGCCGATGTATGCCCAGAGTGAGGACAACGCCCTTCAGTTCAAGAACCTGTGCGGAGTGCTGAAGATCATCGTGAAGAGCGACCGCATGAGTGCGGTGAAGGGCATCAGGGTGAGTAGCGCAAACAAGGCTGTGAGTGGTGCTTTTACTGTAAACAGTGACAATGCCGCTGTACTGACCAATCCCGACAATACGGCAAATACACTTACCGTGACCTACACCGAGGCTGTACCGACAACCGAAGAAGGAACCGTCTTCTATGTGGCAATACCTGCACAGGCTTACCGTCAGCTCAAGATAGAACTGAGCAGCGATGGCGCAACCTTCCCCAAGTCAATGACAACCCGGGCGGATGCAGACATCGTGGTGGCGCGCAACAAGATTTATCCCCTTAACCATACAGGAGTCATTCCGAGTGGGGCTATCCCATTTGAGTTTACGGTCAATGCCGAAGGCAAGAAGGTTTACTTCTCCAAGGGCAACCTTCAGGCAACATTCATTGGTCCGGGGGCGAACAACTATAGTTGGGGATTCGCTGAGCATCAGTATGATAGGATTAGAAATAACGCTGGCAATACTACGATAGACAATCAGGAGGTAGGTGCTGTGGTAGATCTCTTCGGATGGTCAACGCCATCTACCTATTACGGAATCAGTACATCCGAAAATTATGAAGACTATTCCGGAGACTTCAGGGATTGGGGAACAGTCATTGATGACAATGGCACCTGGCGCACACTGACAAAAGACGAGTGGGACTACCTCCTCTTCCAAAGAGCGGCATCCACCGTAAGGGGAACAGAGAATGCCAGATTTGTGAGGGCTCGGATAAAAACAGGTTACGAAGACTATCCTACTCCAGGAATTATCCTTTTCCCTGATGAATATACCCATCCATCAGTACCTAAATTTGGGGGCATCAATGATGATTCTCGTTCGGATTTCCCTCCTGATTTTGAATCTCGTTATTGGCAGGAGATGGAAGCCGCGGGATGTGTGTTCCTACCGTATGGGTGGTTTCGCGAAGGTTCTTGGTTTGGATTATCGGCGGCCTTTTATTGGTCATCTACAAAATATGATGATTCATATTACGATTCATATGCGTATTACTTTTATTCTTCGGAACAGGGTGTAAGAATATCTGCTGCTAATAAAATATTCTGCGGTCACTCTGTCCGCCTCGTCACAGACGTGAAGTAGCGACTGTCAGACACGCAGATACACACTTGGTCGCGCACCCTCTACGAGCAGAAGGTGCGCGGCTAAATTTCACCCGTCTATAAAAGAGCGCATATAAGTAAGGAAGGCATCCAGAAACAATTGGTGCTCGAGTATCCTTCGCGCCCTCTGGGGAACTCAGTGGTAATTACTACAAGACATCTATTAAGTCTCACGTAGGTCTTCAATTATGCCTCAAAAAGGGTTAAGTGAAGACTCCTGAGAGAACCAATTGACGCATCACCCAACAAAACGGATGGTGCGTCTATCATTTTAGTGTGGGCAAAGTAGCGATTACTTCCGCTTGCCAGCCTTGGCGTTGTCCTTTGACTCCTTCTTGCGCTCCTTCATGTACTCACGATAGTCTTTGATAGGCATAGGCTTCAGATTCTCATCAGAGAACATGAGGTCGATACCTTCCAACTCCATCATGACCTCGTCATTGTCGCTGAAGTAGGCATGAACATAGCGATTGATGTTCTGTTGCTTCTGGAGAATGGCATTATCTCGGGTAATGAAAAACAGAAGTCCGATGCATATAAGCCAGATAGACCAAGCAACAAACTTGAAGAAACCTCGAACATGCTTGCTGGAATAGAAGCACTTGAAGTAATACCAAGGGTACAGATACAACGAGTTCAACAGAACATGACCATTGTCATCCTTGAACTTTGGTTTCTCATACGGACTGAGGTTGACTCTGCCAAGAATTTCACACAAAGCATCTGCAACAACTTTGTACTGACGTTTGATGGCATGGGTATTATTGTTGAACTTGTCAATGGCTTCAGCATTGATTTTTGTTGCCTGCTGATAGGCTTCCAAAACAGTGCCAGGCTTACCTTCTGAACGAAGTTTCTCTTCTTTCTCCAGCTGTGACTTGTCTTGTTCTACTAAATGTTCACTGATAGCCTCCTTGATAGCATTATGAACTACCAAACGAAGAGAATCCTTGTTAACATCCAACTCGAAGTTATCCAAAGTATTCTGAAGTCCGAGCAATGAACTGTAAATTGCATTGCCCTGAGTCTTCTCAATGCCAATGTTAACTTCAACAGGTGTAGGTGGGTCCATTTTAGACCCTTCTACAGGCTCAGAAGGTGCTTCTGTCTCAGGAATGTCATTGCACCCTGCACTTTCTGCACTTTGCACTTTGGCATCCTGAATAGGATTAGAAACTGGCGGATTATAAGGTCCTGGAGATAAGGTAGTTTCAACCAACCCTATCTCAGTTCCTTCCGCATTAACTGACTGCGAATCAGTCTGGGGCAAAGACCCGGACATCATAGCATTCAAATTCGCACCCATGTTTGCAACCACTTTCATTGCATCTTTTGGATTCTTCTTCTTTTTAGGCGGCATATTGTTTTCTGTTTGATTTAGTTGTTCTTGATTTGTCATAATCGTCTTCCTTTCCTTGGTTGTGATTGAGTCTTTGCTTCCTCCTGCTTAGACCTCTGACGCTCACGTTCCCACCACTCATCATCATTGCCACCGCCACCACCAGATGATGGCGCAATCTGAGTGCCACCAGTAGCCAGTTCAATGGCAGCTGCTGCGATGTTGGAAGCAACATTGCTGTCCTCCTGATGTGAATTTCTGAGACTCATGTCGAAAGCGTCGTTTGGATTGAAGTAGGTGTTGTTCTCCATGTTCTTCTCACGCTCTCTCACAAAGTCCTTGTATGAGATCTCCCTGATACCTGTTGTGAAGTCATCGCCATAGTCAGGCTCAAAGTCCTGACCATCAGACAAACGTTCTGTCAACTTGCCTTCCTCTGGTCGGACATACTGACCACCACGGAACATCTGAACATCCTCGTCTGTGCTGACATCCATGACCTTCTCCAGAGCAGAGAACTTCAAGGACTGGTCACACTTTGCACCACCAATCGAGAACTTCTTGTCTTTGATGGTGTAAATGATTCCGAGTCCTTTTCCGTCCTTGGTCGGAACGATGGTAGTAGTGATTCCCTTGTCGGCAAGAGCCTCACGGAACTCTGCCAATGACTTGCACTTTCCGAGTAATGGCATGGCTGTATCAGCAACCTCGTACTTCAACTTGTCTTTGCCCTTCAGTGCAGAGCGGTTGACGTTCTTCTTGTCCTTGGCAAAGTAGAGTCCGTATTCCTTGGTCATCTTATAACAGGTGCGTTGTGAGCGAGTCTTGTAGAACTTCATGTCAAGCGGTTTTCCGTCATCACCGATGATGTTCAGAGCCATGTGTATGTGGTCATAGTCGTGGTCATCGTGTCGGATGATGATGAGCTGTGTCTTATCCCATTTCATGCGTTTTAGGTAGTCCAGGGCGAAGGCTGTCATGAACTCGTCACTCTTCGTCCTGTGACCGTCGTTCTCTGAGAAAGCCAGAGAGATATGAAGCATCTTCTCGCTTATGCTATGATTGCGACTTGCCTGAATCTCGAAGGATGCGCAAATGGCTTCGTGGCTGACTGCACACAGCCCTTTTGCTATCAGGATGCGAGCGTCCTTCTCCTTCACGTTGTCCATATAGTTGATCAGACCTGCCGCCAAACTTCCTGTGGTTATCTTTGCGAACATAGACCAGCAATATAGATTAGAATCTGACCAATCATCTGCGACTGATACTCCAACTGAGGAGCCAGTTGCACGAGTTTCTGAATGCGCTTGTCGGATGTGTCCTTGAAGGCGGCATTGAACTTCATCGTGAGTTGGTTTAGATTGTTCGACATTCCAGAGCAGTCCTTCAAGGCATCGCCAAGATCCTGCGGTATTGCATCAACCACCTTTCCATGAATGGTCTGGTGATGGGCATACTGACTCAACGGTCTTCCTTTAGCCTCCTTGGTAATCTTGGCTCTTTCTTCATCAGTGAAGTAAACAGAGACTGCTTTCTTCTTGTCCTCATCAGCCTTCTTCGGTCTTCCGCCTTTCTTGGGTGTCATATCGCGTCTGGCTTTAGGAATTTCGGGGGTACTATTCTTCTGTGTTGCCATATAATCTTGATCATTATGGTGACACGCATAACGGGAAGCCCAGCCGGCTGCCTCGAGTTCTGAACATTTCAGAACACAAACTTGCTCCCGTACCCCCGTTCAACCTATAACCAAGCAAGCTTGGTGCATTACGGCAAATCTGCTCTTGCAGAGCGTCACGGTACTGTGAAGAATTGCCAGATGCAGGATGCCGTAGGCAGGTATGAACTGAGGGATAAAGCATAGTTTAAAAAGCCTGTTGGGGGCTTGCCCGAAGCAGTCACGTTAGTTGTTCTCTAAGGGTTTGGGTGACAAGTATCGGTCGATAGCCAGAGCCGCCTGAAGAGCATCTTCGTAGGTGGCAAACTCGAAGTTGACAGACCTGTCAATTCGGTGTCCGTTGAACTTCTCCATGGTATTGCAAACAGGACGGAAATGTTCGTAAGCAATGTTCTTGAAGAAACGGATGATTGCCTTACTTGGAGTGCCATCGGTGGAATCCTGTCGTTCAAGACTAAAGAAAGGGAAAGAAGGAATGGTAGGTTCTGTTCCCTGCTGTTCGACACTATCATTAGATATGTGTTCATCAGCGAGGGAATCATCACCAGTGGTCATTTCCTCTTGTCTGTCCATAGAACTGTCCACATCGATGCCAGATGTTGGTGCTGGTTCTGTTGACGTGTCCTTGGACTCATCATCTGAACCGCTTTGCTCCAATCTGGCATCCGAAACTACCTCAGAAGAGGGTGAAATCTCAGGATCCTGACAGGTTGAAACGGCTTCTTCTGGTACAGATGTAGCCTTTTCTGCCTGATTAGAACTGTTGTCGGTTACTTCTGCAACGGAATTGGTATCGTTTGCAGTTTCTTCTGCAATCGATACGGATTCCTGATTGCCATCGGT
>JAZRVB010000010.1:0-29815 GCA_045598885.1 Bacteroidales bacterium | reverse complement strand
GCACGCTTGTAAGTAGCGAAACGACGAGCGAAACCGATGGTCAATGCCTCTGGGTTGAGGGCGTTGACTGCCTGGATGATCTTAGCTGGGTTCTCCTGCTTCTTACGGAGGTTAGCAGCAACCTCCTCCTTGATGAAGTTGAAGAGCTTAGCCTTAAGACCCTTACGGATCTTCCAGATCTCCTCGTTGTCAGCCTCGTAGATCTTCTTCCACATCTCCTCTGAGGTCTGGTTAGCATAGTAACCCTCGCCGAAGAGCTTGGTGTAGAAGGCCTTCCACTCTGAAGCTGCCCATGATGGATGGTGAACACCGTTGGTAACGTAGCTTACGTGGAGCTCGTCTGGTGAATAGCCCTTCCATACTGGCTGGAACATGTTGCGTGAAACTGCACCGTGGAGCCAAGATACGCCGTTAGCCTCCTGGCAGGTGTTGAGACAGAATACAGACATAGAGAACTTGCCCTCGCCTGGAGTCTCGCGACCCATGTTCATGAAGTCATCCCAGCTGATGCCGAGCTTGCCAGCAAAGTGGCTCATATACTTGTAGAAGAGACCCTCCTCGAAGTAGTCGTGACCTGCAGGTACTGGAGTGTGGCAGGTGTAGAGAGAGCTTGAGCGAACAACCTCAAGAGCCTCGCCGAACTTCAGGCCCTCACGAGCGATGAGGTCAGACATACGCTGAGCGTTCATCAATGCAGCGTGACCCTCGTTAGCATGGTAAACGTCCTTCTTGATGCCGAGGCGATCGAGCAACATTACGCCACCGACGCCAAGGAGATACTCCTGCTTGATACGGTTCTCCCAGTCGCCACCATAGAGCTGGTGGGTGATAGAGCGATCGTACTCAGAGTTCTTGTCGAAGTCAGTATCAAGGAGATAGAGCTTGACACGGCCAACGTTAACCTGCCAGATCTTAGCATATACGGTGATACCATCGTGGTAAGGAACTTCGAGAACGAGCTGTGCGCCATCCTCAGCCTTAACTGCCTCGATAGGGAGCTGGTTGAAGTTCTGAGCCTCGTAGTTAGCCTCCTGGCTGCCGTCAGCAGAGAGGGTCTGTGTGAAGTAACCATAACGATAGAGGAAACCTACTGCACAGAAGTTTACATTTGAGTCAGAAGCCTCCTTTACATAGTCACCAGCGAGGATGCCGAGACCACCTGAGTAAATCTTAAGACATGCGGTGAGACCATACTCCATACAGAAGTAAGCAACAGAAGCACGCTTGGTGTCAACTGGCTCAGCCATGTATGCATTGAAACGGGTAACAACATCGTTGACCTGCTTCATGAGCTTCTTATCAGCAACTACTGCGTTGAGCTTGTCGAGAGACATGTTCTCGAGCATAGCCACTGGGTTGTGACCGGTAGCACGCCAGAGCTCGATGTCGAGCTGACGCCAGAGCTCACGGGCGTTGGTATCCCATGACCACCAGAGGTTGCGTGCAACAGTGTACAAGCCTTCGAGCTCAGCAGGAAGGTTTGACTTTACGGTAATATCACGCCATACTGGAGCGTTGGTATTACAAACCTGTACTTTCATAACTATATATTTAAAATGTGTAAATAAAGATTTCTTTCACAAGTAAAAACAACTCGCTGTTTTTACTTTTTAATAACCCGTGCGGGCAATGGCCTTGGCCAAAGCCTGCTCGTATGCCTTGTTATAGTACTTGATGAAGTTGTGCCAGCCAGCACGTGTAGAGAGGCGGCGAGCCTCCTGACGGATGGCCTTGACCTCGACCTGAGGAACCTCAGCAAAGCGCTTCACAAGACTTGAGATAGCGGCAACGACCTCAGCATAGTTAGCATCGCCACGTGGAACGACTGCTACGGCATCGAGGATGTCGGTATCCTTGCCTAAGCCCTGGCACCACATACCGAAACCAGAGAGGCTGGTGGTGATGGTTGGGACACCGAAGGCGCATGACTCCATTGGGGTATAGCCCCATGGCTCGTAGTAGCTTGGATAGATGCTGAGGTCAAGACCTGCAAGCATCATGTAGTAGCTGCGGTTGAGCAAGCCGTCATCACCATTGAGATAGCATGGGATGTAGACAACCTTGACCTTATCCTCAGCCTTGTTCTGGAAACCGAGCTGGTGGATGCGGTTGAGGATGACGTCCTCAAAATAATTATGTACTGCGTGTGTGAACACTGCATCGCTCAAAGCACCCTCGCATGGAGTATTGCCATTGTAGCGGGCAAGGACGTCGGCACGTGGCTCGGCTACCCAACCAGGAACCATGATGAAGGCAACGATCTCACGGTCGAGATTCTGCTCACGCAGGCGGCTCATAGCGTCGAGGAAGACGTCGAGGCCCTTGTTCTTGAACTCACAGCGGCCAGCGGTGCCGATGAAGAGTGCATTGTCGGCAGGAGCCTTGCCTGTGAGGCTCTCAACAACCTTTGAGAAAGCCTGACGGCTGATGCGACGCTCACGGCTGAAGGCGGTACCCTTTGGTACGAAGTCGCCCTCGAAACCATTAGGAGTTACTACAGGTTCGCGCTCAAGGAGCTGTGTACACTCTGCTGCGGTGATATCGCTCACGGTAGTGAAGCAGTCGGCCTCAAGAGCTGCGTGCTTCTCGACAGAGTGCTTGCTGGTCATGTTGAGCTCATCGGCCATCTGATCGCCGAAGTAGCCCTTCAGGTAATCATAAAGTGGCTTGTTATTTCCACAGATGCTGCGACCAACGCAAGTTGCATGTGTAGTAAATACGGTTGCGATAGCAGGAACCTGATGCTTCAGATAGAGGACGCCCATACCAGTGGTCCACTCGTTGAAGTGTGCAATGGCGTGGCTACGCAATGGGCAGACATGCTTGAAGAGACTCTCAATAACTACAGCAGATGCGTGTGCAAATGTACATCCCTCGTCATAGTCGCCATAAGCAGCCATAGAATTGACGCCATACCACTCCCAGATCTGGCCGTAGAATGCGTTCTTACTGCTATAGAAAGGACGGAAATCAACAAGGGCTACCTGTGGTTCGCCAGGCACCTTCCAGCGACCGACGCGAACCTTCAGACCCTCAGAGATAGCCTTCTGAGCCCACTGCTGAAGATCAGCAGAAGCAGAAGTAGGATCAAAGAATGGTGACTCCTGTTCATCCCAGAGATCTGGACCTACAAAGACGAGATTGTCTCCAAACTGTTTTTTGAGTGTGGCAGCTTTAGTAGAGAGAACCGCATAGATGCCACCTACCTTATTACATACCTCCCAACTTACCTCAAATAAAAAATCGGGGTTAACAGATACTTCTTTCATTAATTCTTATGTCTAAACACTAATTTTCAGGGTGCAAATTTAGTGATTATTTTCGACTTATGGCACTTTTATTGAAGTTTTCTTGTTTCCTCTCTCTCCAATTGAACATTATTTAACATTTTACCATCTGCAATTTACATATTTTTGCTGTAAATAGCAGATATGCTTGCCACATTTATAATTTATAAAGGACGAAAAGGCATCAGTGGACACAAAAAAGAAAGGGATCAGACGCCTTCGGCTTCTAATCCCCATTTCTTAAATTTGGTGTTTCCACCTGAAGTCTGTAACAGATTACTCTGCAGCAGACTCCTGAAGGTGCTGAACATAGATAGCACGCTCCATCTTGACACGCTTAACCTGTGATGGTGCGTCGAACTGCTGACGACGACGGAGTTCCTTGATCACGCCGGTCTTCTCGAACTTGCGCTTGAACTTCTTCAAGCACTTTTCAATGTTCTCGCCTTCCTTAACTGGTACAATAATCATAATGTACGGGTTTTTTAAATAATCCGAATCGCCCGGCCCCCTTTTTTACATCTCCATTTCTAATGGCCTTGAGCTCATCGGTTGCTTACCACTTTGATAAGCGGGTGCAAAGGTATTCATTTCTGCTGTATTTTCCAAATAATTGAGTAAAAAACTGTTGATAAAGAGCCGATTTCTTGCTTTTGACGAAAATTTTCTTTACTTTTGCAGCGTATTTGTCAAGTCGACATGCTTTTCTCTTGTCACTCTGACGCAATTCTTTGATCTTCAACCCTCTTTAAATTAGAATAATGAATCAAGCAATAGAAAGACTTTCGCAGCTACGCAAGGCAATGGCCGAAGCAGGTATCGATGCCTATGTAATAGAGAATACGGATCCTCATCAGTCAGAATATCTGCCTGACCACTGGCAGGTAATACGCTGGATCTGTGGATTCAAAGGAGAAGTAGCCACACTCATCATCACGCAGGACAAGGCTCTGCTCTGGACGGATTCGCGTTTCTTCATCAGCGGAGCGGCACAGTTGCAGAACACCTCCGTCGAACTGATGAAGATGAAGGTACCGGGTGTTCCGACGGTCAGCGAGTGGCTGACGTGTTATCTGGAGTCGACCAAGACAGCTGTCATCGCTGGCGACTACAGAGTACTCTTTGGAGCTGCACGAGCATTTGCCACCATTGACATAGATCTCATCACACCGCTTTGGGACAACCGTCCTTCTTTGCCTCAGAACCCGATAGAGATCTACTCGGAAGCATACGCCGGAGAAGCGACCAGTGAGAGGCTGAATCGCATAAGGAAAGCTTGCCTGAAAGAAAGAACCGACGGACTTTTCATCTCAGCGCTTGACGAAATCGTCTGGGCGCTCAATCTCCGCGGATCGGACATTCAGTGCACGCCCGTCTTTGTGGCTTATCTGCTGATCACGAATTTCGGTGGCTATCTTTTCGTCGACAAAGAGAAAGTATCAACGGAAGTTGAGGAATATCTGAAGTCTCATAAGATCAGCATCCTACCTTACGAGGATGGAGGATTCATTGCTACTCATGGCATTAACGAGTACCTGCAGAGCAAAGTCCCTGGGCACCTGACGGTGCAGCTGGTCAAGGATAATCCGATCCAGTTGATGAAATCGATCAAGAATGAGACCGAGATCGAAGGCTTCAAGTCGGCTATGCATAAGGATGGCATTGCCTTGACGCAGTTCTACCACTGGTTGGAGCAGGAAATGAAGACTCGCACGGTCACTGAGATGGATTGTGTAAGACAACTTACCTATTTCCACAGCCTACAGCCACTCTATCGTGACGAATCTTTCCCTGCCATCGTCGGCTGGAATGAGCATGCGGCCATGCCTCACTACGAACCAGGCGATGACCACGATACTCCTATCACTGGAGATGGATTGCTACTGATCGACGCCGGCTGCCAGTTCTTAGACGGCACTACCGACATGACTCGAACCATCGGTATCGGAAATGTCTGCAAAGAGATGAAGCGAGATTTCACATTGGTGCTCAAAGGCCACATCCGACTGGCCTCAGCCGCCTTCCCTGTCGGAACCAGAGGTGACCAGCTGGATGCACTGGCCCGTATGGATCTCTGGCGCGACGCTAAGACCTATCGCCACGGCACCGGTCACGGCGTCGGTCATTATCTGGGATGCCACGAAGGTCCAATGAGCATCCGCATGGAGCATAATCCACAGCCGATCCTTCCAGGAATGATAGTCAGCAACGAACCAGCTATCTATTTAAATAATAAATATGGTGTAAGACACGAAAACTGCATCCTGGCCAGGACGTTCGACCCATCTGCCGACGCTCCTGACGCTACGCCATGCGACCAGAGCGAACAGGGAGATTTCCTCTGTTTCGACACTTTGACCTTATGCTATCTTGACACTAGCTGTCTTGAACTTTCGCTCCTTACCAACGAAGAAATCAAGTGGATCAACCGCTACAACCAATGGGTTTATGACGAGTTAAAAGACGATTTGAATGCCAACGATCAGCAATGGCTCGCAGAGAAGTGTAAATCCATCGGCTAATGGTTATTGTACAAATCCGGCATTATACAACTGTTTTGTTTTGAAAACTACAAATAACAAAACGCCCCGTTTGGAGCGTTTTGTTATTATTTTTTGCGCAAAACATGCACAAACGTTTGCACTATTAAATAAATACCTCTATCTTTGCAACGTGTTTTTCATGGTATTAGATTTAAGGTAATGTGAACAAAGGCCGTCGCGATGACGACCTTTGTTTTTTATTCTCTTCTACAACAAGGATGATCACAACCCTCACAGCTGCAATTTTTATGTCGGCGCATCCGTTTTAGAGCAAACCAGATACCTGCAGCTATCAGTATTAGCAGTATAATTGTCGGAAGATTCATATCACTTGTTGTACTAAAATACAATTAGGTTATTTTGGATTAATCATGATGTGGCTCATACCCTTTGGCATTGGCACAGGAGAAGCATTTGCTCCAGACTTGATCTGAGCCATAGTCTTCATGATCTGGCCAGGAGCAGAATTGACCTTAGCCGCCTCTGTCTCGGCATCCTTACGTTGCAGGTCAAGATCCTTAGGAAGGATGTCATGGCCCTCAATCATATAATGGTTGCTAGGATAGCTCTTTGGAGCCTGCATATCGCCCATTGCCTGCTCGCCATTGATGCTGCTACGCTCAACCTTTGACTTGATGAAAGGATGAACAGGCACCTTCATGTCGAAAGAAATAAAAGCAGGAATATCCATATCGCACTTAGCATAGAGAACAGGGATGTCCTCCTGGAAAGAACAGTCATAAAGGAAGGCTACACGAGTGCTGGCGAGAGAGTACTGATACTCGATGATATCACCCTTCTTGACGTCTGGAACCTGGACATGCATCACGACATAATGACCATCGATGCGCTCTGTCTTGAAAGTATCATTCTTGAGATAGCGTCGAGACACCTTGCCCTTCTCATTCTGGCTGAAGACAACGACTTTCATGCTCTCGAGCTCATCATAGATCTTAGAATCAGCCTCATCCTTCAGATAAATGATATCAATATTAGCGTAGCCTGCACCTGAGTCCTTGAGGATCTTGATACGAAGCTTGTTATCGTATGAAGCACGGACATTGCTATTCTCGCTACTGCCCAAATACTCTACATTCGAAACTGACAATTCTGTATCGACGTTACTATAGCTCGAGAACTGACGCGAGATCTTATAGGTGACGTTCATCGTACGGTTAAGCACCACGGCCTCAGCATCTGGCGCTTCTCCCCATGCTTGCAGAGACCATTCAGTCTGAGAAGGCTTACCCCACTTAAGATTAGGGTTCTGCGCTTGTGCTGTAGTCATAAACAGACAGGCAACCAATAGAAAAAGGTAATGTTTCATGTTGAAATGTATTTTGTTTTTTATGTATAATAATATCCTCGATAAAAATCCAGGTTTGTTTCTTTCGACTAGACAAACAGCTCGAGCAGCAGCTTGACCAAGAATGCACATCCCCATGCAATCACACACTGGAAGATTACGATGCGACATGTCCATTGGCTACCCAATTCGCGACGGATGGAGGCAATGGTGGCCACACACGGCGTGTAAAGCAGACAGAAGACGAGCAGAACGTAGCACGATACAGGATTGAGCATCGCAAAAAGCGCTTGTTCATCGGGAATAAGGACACCCAGCGTACTGACTACGCTCTCTTTGGCCATAAAGCCACTCACAAGTGCAGTGACCCACTGCCACTCTCCAAAGCCTAATGGTCGGAACAAAGGAGCAAGAAGACCTGCCATGCTTGCCAAAACAGATTGAGAAGCATCATCGACCAGCGTAAATCGGAAATCGAAATGCTGCAGGAACCAGATGACGATCGAAGCGATGAAGATGACCGAGAAGGCTCGCTGCAAAAAGTCTCGCGCCTTATCCCAAAGGAGCATCAACACATTACGAGTGCCTGGCATACGATAGCATGGGAGCTCCATCACAAAGGGAACCGCCTCTCCCTTGAACAGGGAATTCTTGAACAGCAAAGCCAGCAGGACTCCGGTCATTATACCTATTATATATAATGAGAACATGATCATGCCGCCATGATGCGGAAAGAAAGCTGCACAGAAGAATGCATAGATCGGCAGCTTAGCCGTGCAGGACATGAAAGGCGTCAACATGATGGTTAAGCGGCGGTCTCGCTCGGACGGCAAGGTTCGCGTCGACATCACTGCGGGGACCGAGCACCCGAACCCGATCAGCATCGGGACTATACTACGACCTGAAAGGCCGATACGACGCAGCAGCTTATCCATCACAAAAGCGATACGTGCCATGTAGCCAGAGTCTTCGAGCATCGAAAGGAAGAAGAAGAGCAGGATGATGATTGGCAAGAAACTCAGCACTGAGCCAATACCTGCACAGATACCTTCGATCACCAAAGAGTGCACCACTTCATTGACTTGCAACGAAGATAACAATCCGTCGAGCGCTGTGGTTCCATAATCTATTGCCTCTTCAAACCATCCTTGCAGAGCATCTCCGATGACATTGAAGGTGAGCCAGAAGATAAGTCCCATAATTAGCAGGAACGCAGGCAATGCAGTGAAGCGACCGGTCAATACCTTATCATAGATTTCCGAGCGACGCTGTTCTCGGCTACGGCGTGGTTTCACGACACACTTGTTACAAAGCTGTAGAATAAAGCCATAGCGCATATCTGCCACTGCTGCCGCAGGATCGAGACCTCGCTCTTCTTCGAGCTGTCGCAAGATATGTCCGACCAACTTTCGTTCATTCTCTGCCAGTTTAAGGGCATCGATCACCAAATGATCTCCTTCAATCACCTTGCTGGCGGCAAAGCGAACCGGGAGCTGCGCAGCTTGTGCATGATCCTCGATCAGATGCATGACCGCATGCAGGCTTCGGTGCATGGCACCGCCATGCTCATGCGCATCGCAAAAATCCTGACGCTTGGGC
This sequence comes from Bacteroidales bacterium, assembly GCA_045598885.1. GTDB lineage: Bacteria > Bacteroidota > Bacteroidia > Bacteroidales > UBA3663 > Liminaster. Next base: position 21,080 of record JAZRVB010000010.1, on the reverse strand, counting down.
ACCTCCTGATACCTGGCAATGTGAATAGCATGCTGTATCAACTCGTGCACACCCTCGTTCTTAGCAGCAGAAATGGGGACAACAGGAACGCCGAGCGCCTGTTCCATCGCATTGATCAGGATGGCTCCGGAATTACTCTTCACTTCGTCCATCATGTTCAATGCCAGCACCATCGGGACACCCAGCTCCATCAACTGCATCGTCAGATAGAAATTGCGTTCGATATTAGTTGCATCAAGAATATTGATGATGGCCGAAGGCTTCTCCTCGAGGATGAACTGACGAGAGACGATTTCCTCAGCGGAATATGGAGATAGACTATAGATGCCAGGGAGGTCTGTCACCTCCGTATTCGGATGGCCTTTGATAGGCCCGGATTTGCGATCAACAGTGACTCCCGGGAAGTTACCGACATGCTGATTACTGCCAGTCAATTGGTTAAACAATGTCGTCTTGCCACAATTCTGATTACCCACTAAGGCAAAAGTCAGATGCTGGTTTTCGCTTGCAGATGACGGTTCCTGCTTATTCTGTCGGAGCTGTTTCTGCTCCTCCTCGTGATATCGACCTCCCTCTCCTAAGCCTGGGTGTTCCATCAAATCATGTATCTGAGGCTGTGGCGGAGAATCTGGCACATCGAGCGAGATCCCGATCTTCGAAGCATCATCAAGACGTAACGTCAGCAGGTACCCATGAAGTTGCAGCTGCATCGGATCTCCCATCGGCGCATACTTCATCAACGTCACCTTTGTACCAGGTATGATGCCCATATCGAGGAAATGCTGACGCAAAGCGCCATCGCCCCCAACAGAGGTGACAATGGCGCTTTTTCCTATTTTTAGTTCTCGTAAAGTCATATTAATACCCATTGAGAGTATTACTGCAGCATATCGAAAAGCTGCATAATGCTAGATGCCGTTGGCTCATAGTTGATCTCATCATCTGCCTTATTCCATGAGGTTCCCTTGAACCAGATAGCCTTACAGCCAAGGCCGATGGCAGGAAGAATATCCTTCTGATAACTATCACCAATGACGGTGATCTCCTCTGGTTTCAGGTTCAGACGATCGATAGCCAACTGGAAGATCTGAGGGTCTGGCTTGCGGATACCGACCTCAGAAGAATCGATCACAATACGGAAGCAACGCCCCAAGCCAAAGTCCTGCAACACGGCAGACAAATTACCGTAGAAATTACTTACCAATGCCAAGTCATACTTCTCCGAAAGTTTCTCAATGTATGGAATGGCGTCGAGCGTACATCGACGAGCATAGTCATAACAATAGCCTGCAATGATGTCAACGAAATGCTGCGCCAGATCGTGCATATTATCAACGATCGGAGTCTCACCTTCACTGATCAGGCGAAGCGTCGTCTGAAGGATGTCCTCATTGAGCTGTTCCTGCTGTATCAGGTAGTCGATCTGAATGCCGATACGTGTCTGCATCAGTTCAAAGAAGTTATACGTTGGCTGTATTACAGGATTGAAAGACACATATCGCTCCGTGTAGATATAGGCTTCACGGAACTGGTCTTTCGTGATAGGCAATGAGACCTGGCAATAGCCTTCCCATAGCACCTCTGACCAGTGCTTTCCATTGCTATCAATAGTAGCACCGTAATCAAGAATTAATCCTTTCATTATATTTTATTTTTACTTTTCTTTGTCGGAAGTCCCGCTCAGTCGCATCAGGAACAAGCCAATGGCAATCCAGATGAATTCACGAAGACGTGTGGCGAAGCTTAGCGCCACGGCTACTGCCAGCAATGTCATACCACTCGGCAAATCCAATGCAACCGACGGTACAAGATACTGCAATGCCAGTAGGATACCTCCCTCTCTGGTGCCCATCTGCAAGGGAGAGAAGAAGAGCAGATTGGCCAACAGTGAACTGAAAGCCACCACAAGCAGGGCATCTCCATAACTGAAGGAGTAAAACCCTAACGCTTGCATGATCAGCCAATACTCAATCACATTAATGAGACGGCTCAACAATTCCAATCCCAGCGCCTTGACGAATGTACCTGCTGGCAGGAGATTCGGATTGAGCAGAGGCCAATCAACCCATCGCTTCATAAACCGAAGCATGATACCGTGACGATACAAATACCAGAAGAGTATCATGAGTCCGATCACGCTTATCAGTGTAGCGCTTAGGCCGAGCCAATGATCTGCAGATAAACTCTGCACTGCCACCACCGCCCAGGCAATGGATATCAGCCACAAGCAGAAATGTGAGGCAATGTGCATCATAGAATAGAGGATGACGCTCTGTGTAGCCTTCTCCGTTCCAAGCGCCGGACGTAGTGCCAGTACTCGGTAAGGCTCGCCTCCCAGAAGACCGAAAGGAGTTATATAGTTGATGGCATAACCCGCGATCGTCAGCCTCAGCACCTGCCACCAACGGAAAAGCGGATGGTTCTTTCCCGCGTCAAGCGACGTATCACACATTGCCAGAAGTATCTGCCGGAACGAAGAAGCGTTGAGCATATACCCTATTCCCCAGACAGCCACACATCCCAAAATGGACAGTGGCATATCCGTCAGCGTCTGCCATAACTGACCAGGACCCGCTGCTACGACCATCCATGCCAGCAAAGCGAAACAAGCGACGAACAGTAGCGCCTTAAGACATGAACTGACGACAGATCTTCTCATGTTTCCGATTCATGTAGTAATAGAGTCCATTGAATACGGTAATCTCTGCGACCCAATAGAGCCAGGGCAAACCCAGCATCAGGGAGACAAAGAGCGTAATGGCGCGACAGTTAAAAGTCAATGCATTGGCTATCGGCATCAACGAACGTGACTGGGCGCGGAACTTCTCGGCCAAAGCTGGTGTCAGCAGATCTTGATCGCCGATTCTTTTTCTGAACTCCTGCCAGCGTGGTGTCTGACTCTCCTGAAAGCGGAGGTATCCGACATAGAACCACTGGAAGAATGTCTCGATAGGTTGCTTACGAAGAGACAGTGTCCGCATCTTCTCCTGCTCTTGTGCCAATGTCGTAAACTCACTCAGCGTCTGTGCCGATCCAGAAGACACCTTGACCATCAACAGATGGATCTGACGATAATAGTCGGCCAATGCCGCCTGCTGTCTGTGGCTCAATCCTGCCAACGCGCCCAATAAGAATCCCCACATCCCCCACTCAGAATACAAGCGAAAGAAGATAGCCAGATAAATGGTGATAAACCATATATCGCCAGCCGCGCCATCCAGGATGCGTCCCAGAGGACTATACTGTCGTGTCAATCGCGCCAGCTGTCCGTCTGCACTGTCACATATATCAGCCAGAATCAGCAACAGAATACCCAAAGCATTGAGCCACCAAGCCGTCGGATAGCAGAGCAGGCCACATCCTACACCCAAGAAGATGCTTGCAATGGTGATCTGATTAGGAGTCCAACGAAGACGCTTTCCAAGCAAAGCTAGGCGGAAACCCCAAGGTCGATAGAACCAGAGATCTATCGTCTCCTCAACATCAGGATGTTTGAGCGAAGCCTCAAACTGCGACTTTTCTTCTACGGTCACTTTTCTTGTCGATATTTATTTTCAATCTCAAAACACCTGAGGCTTTCCGATAACCGATGCTATGGCTTCTGCCGCCTCTGTCTGGCAGATACTGAAACTTGGCCAATCATTGACATCTATGACGACCACCTCTTTATCAGGACGGACGATGGCATCAAACCCAAAAATCTGCAAGCCTAATGCAGCTCCGATCTTGGCGGCCAACGTCGCCAGCGAAGCCTCATCGATTGTCAGCTGCTCAAGCTTTGTATTATGTCGTTCCGCATCGCCAAACTTAGTATAGCCACTATCCATCGGTCTGAACCAACGAAGCAGACGTGGCAGAGCAGCATCTGAATCAAGCACCACATAGCACTTGATGAGCTCGCCGTCCTCATGGCGAGTCACCACGATATCCGGCACATTCTCCGAAGCAAGTCTCAGAATGCAAGTATCGGTCTCTAATGGAGTCTGCACGAAAGTGACATCTTCTGCCCTCGCTCCGTCCTCTCGCATTGCCTTAACCCATCCTGGCAGTAACTGCTGCAACGTTGGTTCGCACAGGAACATCTCGTCCTCTTCCGGTTCATAGGCCCACCAGCGGGGCACCCTCACTCCTGCTTGTTCAAGCAAAGAGAGTGTCAACTCCCTGCTCTTCGCCACAGTCCGAACTGCATGAGGAGTGTTCCATACAGGAATCGCAGCTTGTTCCAAGCGCATCAGGCTCCGCATCCTGCGTGACATGTGAATGATCTGTTGATAATCCTTCCAGACCTGCTGCACTTCCATCTTCACCCATTCGATTTCCGAGCAGGAATCTACCTTCCATCCCTGCTGCTCCAGGTTTTGGATGACGGCACGGAAGACCGCCGCATCCTTCGATTCATTGTTCGGAGAGAATCTCTCATCACGAGCAATTGCCAGCATTCTCGGAGCGTCGTCCGCTTTTCTGCAGGACGAAAGCCATGCCTCTGCCTTGGCTATATCCGCAGCATGATCAATATCCATGATCTTCGGGAAGACATACGATTTGAGTCTCAGATCCGACGCTATCAGAGCTCGCTGGAAGTTCCGCATCCTGCTCTGTCCCTGTGCCAGACAAGCCTGCAGCACCGGAAACGCTGTCCGCGTATCCAAACAATAGATACCTCCACTTACCATCTTGTCCGTGTCTGCCGGCATCTGCTCCTCCCGGTCATAAAACCCGACAATCTCAGCAATCTTCTCATCGTGCAGTGCGCTCTCTTGTGACGCGCACGCCTGTAAAAAAGATTTTTTTGATCGAGTTGCCACCCACAGTGGTTTCTCATCATCGACAAAAGGTGTCACTGCAAAAAGCCCATCTCCGTCACATTCTTCCATTCCTGCAAACGAACGGATAAAAGAAGCGAACTCTTCTTCTCGAAATATCGTATCAACCGTCGTCAAACAGAATTTTCCCGGAGGTATTACCTCCTGCAGTGCTGCCAGACTATGCATCGAACTCGGTGTTGTTTGTACCACCACATTCAACGGGCAGAGGAAAGTTTCACCGCCATCATACGTACAGCGTAGCACATCGCTTTGCTTCAATGCCTCAAGATACTCTTGCACCTCCTTCATCTGCTCATTACAGATTACCGAGAAACTTCGAGCTCCATTTTGCACAAAGATACGGATCAGACGTTCAATCATCGGTAATCCCTGAATGCAAACCAAAGGCTTGGGCTCACAAACGCCTTCTTCCCTTAGTCGAGATCCCTCTCCAGCCGCAATCAACGCGAAATGCATCGGAGGGAAAGAGGTCTTTTTCATTTACAATATCTTTGGCAATTAAGCATTTGTACATTTCTAATGCCACATTTTCGGTGCAAAGGTAGTCTTTTTTTCGCAAAAACTCTTTGCTTTTTACCTTAAAAAGTATAAAAAAATCCTAATTCGTTAAAAAAAATAATAAAATAGCAACTTTTTTCATAAAACATAGTGCATATCCGGATTATTCTATTTACATTTGCAACGTCGAAAGTACTTTGAGAGTACCAATGGCATTGAAATTCATAAACCAAAAATAAAAACAACTATGGAAGAACTGGTCCAGAAAATCAACGAAATTTCAGCAGCTTTCAACGCTGACGCTACCGCTCAGGCAGTAAAGGGCAATAAGGCAGCAGGTCTTCGTGCTCGTAAGGAAGCTCTTGAAATCATTGGTCTCCTCAAGGAGTTCCGTAAGCAGTCTATGGAAAAGGCTAAGGCTTAATTCTTTAAGCTAAGGCTAACAAGTATTAACAAAACCCTGTTTGATACATCCATGCGCCTCCCGCACGTGGATGTGTTATTGTGTGGTATATGATGCATAAGAAAACGGGGGTACAATCCCTATTCATAGCGCTCCTCGCGCTAATTATTTTTTTACCCGCGCGTGCGCAGATTACGTTCAGCGACTCTCTCCGCATCGGGTTGCTCACTTGTAGTTCAGGGCCTGATGCTTATGAGCGCTTTGGACATGCAGGAATCCGTGTCCTTGACTTGAAGAATCCGGGATTAGACATCACATTCCATTACGGAGTCTTTTCGTTCAACACGCCGAATTTCGTCTATCGTTTTGTCAAAGGCGAGACAGACTACCAATTGGGAGCTGTCCATACCCGTGATTTTATCAACGATTATGACCGACGCGGATTAGGAATGACGCAACAGTGGCTCAGATTGGATTCTGCCCAAACTCAAGACATGATCCAGCGACTGCTTATTAACTACCGTCCGGAGAACCGTACCTACCGATATAGTTATTTCTTCGACAACTGCTCAACCCGACCTTATCGCCTATTGCAGGCAGTTACAGACAATAGCATCAAATACGACTCTACCTGGACTCACGCCATCACACTCCGTCAGATGGTACAGGAGCGCTCTGGAACCGACAACTGGCTCGACTTTGGCATTGCACTGGCCGTCGCTGGTCGCTCAGACATCCCGACCCATTATGAGGAGCAGATGTTTCTGCCAGACTATCTTGCTGGCGCTGTCGATCATGCAGAAATCCCTGCTCGCCTCGGTGAGCAGATCTGGTACCAGACACTCGTCACCGAGAAGGATACACTTCTGGTCATGCGTCCGGAGATTGAATCTGCCATCGCAGCCCCAGACTCATTGAAGCCGGCCATCGTCTTTGCCATTGTCCTCCTGCTGGCCATGGTCATCAGTTTGCGTCAATTCCTTGAGAAGAAAGCGCAGAAGCTGGGAAAGTCTGCCAGCAAGGCGCTCCGAGTGAGTGCCAATGTCTTTGATACCGTCTTCTTCCTCTTCTTAGGAATCACCGGCTGTATCGTCTGGTTTCTCAACTTTATTTCAGAGCATCCGGCTGTCGATCATAATCTCAACTGCTTCTGGTTGTTACCGACGCATGTCATAATGGCAGTGCTCCTCTGGGTCAGACCTCTCAGCCGTATCTGCCAGATTTATTTTGGCATCACCTTTGCAGCAGTCATACTGTATGTCATTCTCGACTGGACGCTCGGACAATACTGTCCTGCTCCTTTCCTGCTGCTTTTGGCAACCATCCTACTCCGTTGCTATAGCATCTGCACAGCAACAACTAAGAAATGAATCATCGTCACGACATAACCGCTCTCACCACTTCTCTGGTGCTGCTGACAATGCTGTGTGCATTGCCGGCCAACGCTGTGCAACCAGATAACCGTGCAGATGCAAGCCGCTTTACAGCACCACGCCTCATCGTTGGCATCACCATCGACCAGCTACGCAGCGACTACCTCAACGCTCTGAAAGGCAAGCTGTCGCAAGGTGGATTCCGTCGGCTGATGCAGGAAGGCGTTGTGTATGACAACGTCACCTTCGATCTGGACAATCCAGATGCCATCGCTGCCATGGCCACCCTGGCTACAGGTAGTTATCCCTATCATCATGGCATCCCGGCGCAGATGGTCTTTGATCTACAGACCCTACAGCGTCATTCGGTCTTCCAGGATCGTGATTACACAGGCACCGAGACCGCCGGCAACTGGTCTCCTCGCGCTTTGCAAAGCAGTACGCTTGGCGATGAGCTCAAGCTGGCGTCACAGCTCCGCAGCAAGGTCTACAGCATTGCTCCTAATCCGGAACAGGCGCTCATCGGAGCTGGGCACGCTGCCAACAGTGCTGTCTGGTTCGACGAGAAGACCGGACATTGGGCCTCTACTTCTTACTATCACGAGTTCCCTGTCAGTGCTGTCCGCCAGAACCTTATGCCTAACGAGGTGCTATTCTTCAGCAACCTCAATAAATATGCGTGGAATGCGCCGGGCAACAGCAATGGCGCTGACGCTATCGCTCCTTACCTGCAGGCGTCGCCAGCATTCAGCCATAAGTTCACCGAGAGAGGCAAGGTCAATTATTCGTGGATCAAGACTTCTCCGATAGTCAATGAAGCCGTCTCGAAGATGGCTCAACAGTATATCCTTAATTCGCACATGGGTCTGGCCGGTTCGACCGACATGCTCCAGCTTACTTTCTATGCCGGCACATATCAGCATGAGAAATTGGAGACCTACCCTGCGGAACTACAGGACATCTATCTGCAGCTAGATCGCACTCTGGAGCAATTGCTGCAATACATCGACAAGGCAGTCGGTCTCCAGAATACCTTCATTTATCTCATGGGTACGGGTGCCACAGACGATAATGTCAGTGACGTACCAGGCATCAGCACTGGCGAATTCAATGCCAATCGATGCACCGCACTCCTCAATTCTCACCTCATCTCCCTGTATGGTCAGGGTCAGTGGGTCGACGGATTCAACGACGGGCAGATCTACCTCAATCACAAGACAATCGAACAGAAAGGCCTGCAGATTGATGACGTTGCACACAAGTCTGCCGAACTGGTTTCTCTCTTCAGTGGCATTGAGGAAGTTTATACACAGCAGCAACTGCTGCATCAGGACTATAGCCAGCGCATTACGCGTATCCGCAATGGCTATGACAAGCGGAGCGGAGGCGATCTTGTCGTTATCCTGCAGCCTGGCTGGAAGCTCCGTCTCAGTGACCGCAGCCAGCCACAGTCACAGATACGCCACGACATCTATCCAGGACCCGCTATCCTCTTCGCTCCGGCATTCTTTAAGCCAGAGCATATCACTACTCCGGTCGATGCTACCGTCATTGCACCAACAGTAGCCAAGGCGATAAGGATCAGGGCACCAAGCGCTTGCCGCACGCTGCCGATCAGATAAAAGTGACAATGAATCCATTTATAAATATCTTCCAGACAAAGGAAATCAAGCAAAATTAAAAAACTAACATATATGGGATTTAATGATTTATTAAAGAAGCTCTTCGGAGACAAGTCCAGCCGAGACATGAAGCTCATCCAGCCATGGGTAGAGAAGGTCAAGGCGGCTTATCCTGCCGTCGAGAAGCTCACCAATGATGAACTGCGCGCCCGTACACAGGCTATCATGCAGAACCTGCAGGATTCGGTACAGGCGGACCGCAAGAAGATTGAAGAACTGAAGGCCACAATCGAAGATCTCGAAGTAGAGAAGCGTGAGAAAGTATGGGCCGAAGTAGATGACCTGAAGAAGAAGATCCTCGACACCCTTGAGGATAAGCTCACAGAGTACCTTCCTGAGGTATTCGCCATCGTCAAGAATACCGGCTACCGCTTTGCCAACAACGACCTCGTAGAGGTTACCGCCACCCAGATGGATCGTGACCTGGCCGCTACCCGCGACTTCGTCACCATCGAGGGTGACAAGGCGCTCTATAAGACCACCTGGAACGCGGGAGGCAATGAGATCAAGTGGGACATGGTACACTACGACGTACAGCTCTTCGGTGGCACCGTACTCCATCAGGGTAAGATCGCCGAGATGGCCACTGGTGAAGGTAAGACCCTCGTAGCTACCCTCCCTGTCTTCCTCAACGCGCTGACCCACAACGGTGTTCACGTCGTAACTGTCAACGACTACCTCGCTAAGCGTGACTGTGACTGGATGGGGCCTCTCTACATGTTCCATGGCCTCACCGTCGACTGTATCGACCGCTACCAGCCTAACACCGAAGAGCGTCGCCGCGCATACAACTGCGACATCACCTTCGGCACCAACAATGAGTTTGGCTTCGACTATCTCCGCGACAACATGGCTACTCATCCAGAGGACCTCGTGCAGCGCGAGCATAACTACGCTATCGTCGATGAGGTTGACTCCGTATTGATCGATGATGCCCGTACTCCTCTTATTATTAGTGGTCCTGTGCCACGCACCAGCGAATATAGCGACGAGGAACTCTATCAGGAGTTCCGTGACCGTGTCGAGAACGTGGTCCGTCAGCAGAAGGCCCTCGCTAACCAGCTCCTCAACGAAGCTAAGAAGAAGGTCAACGACCCAGATAAGAAGATCAAGGACGAAGGTGCTACCCAGCTTTACCGCTCTTACCGTGCATGGCCAAAGAACTCTGCACTCATCAAGTTCCTCTCCGAACCCGGCATCAAGCAGGAGATGCTCCGTGCCGAGGCTTACTTCCTCCAGGACAACCAGAAGGAGATGCCTGTAGCTCTCGAGCCTCTCTTCTTTGCCATCGAGGAGAAGAACAAGCAGGTCGACCTCACCGACAAGGGTATCGAGGCGCTCACCGGTGCTTCTGAGGATCCTAAGTTCTTCGTGCTTCCTGACGTAGGTTCTGAGATTGCTGAGATCGAGAAGATGGAAGGTCTCACCAACGAGGAGAAGCTCGAGAAGAAGGACAAGCTCATGACCGACTACACCACCAAGGCTGAGCGCGTACACGCCGTCAACCAGCTGCTCAAGGCATACACCATGTTCGACAAGGATGTTGACTATGTCATCTCTGAGGACGGCAAGGTCAAGATTGTCGATGAGCAGACAGGCCGTATCATGGAAGGCCGTCGTTGGAGCGATGGCCTGCATCAGGCTGTCGAGGCTAAGGAGCATGTGAAGATCGAGGCTACCACCCAGACCTTCGCAACCATCACCCTGCAGAACTACTTCCGTATGTATCACAAGCTCTCGGGCATGACCGGTACTGCCGAGACCGAGGCTGGTGAGTTCTGGGACATCTACAAGCTCGACGTCGTTTCGATCCCAACCAACCGTCCTATCGCTCGCAAGGATCTCAACGACCGCGTATACAAGACCAAGCGCGCCAAGTATAAGGCTGTCATCGCACAGGTCGAGGAGTATGTCAAGGCTGGCCGTCCAGTCCTCGTCGGTACTACCTCCGTCGAGATTTCTGAGACCCTCTCAAAGGCCCTCCAGCTCCGTGGCATCAAGCATAACGTGCTCAATGCTAAGCTCCACCAGCGTGAGGCAGATATCGTTGCTCAGGCAGGTCAGTCATCGATTGTAACCATCGCTACCAACATGGCAGGTCGTGGTACCGATATCAAGCTCTCTCCTGAGGTTAAGGCAGCCGGTGGTCTCGCCATCATCGGTACCGAGCGTCATGAGAGCCGTCGTGTCGACCGTCAGCTCCGTGGCCGTTCTGGCCGTCAGGGTGACGTAGGTTCATCTGTATTCTTCGTATCTCTCGAAGATAACCTCATGCGAATCTTCGGTTCTGACCGTATCTCTAAGGTCATGGATAGCAAGATGTTCGGCATGGCCGAGGATGACGTCATCGAACATCCTTGGCTCAACAAGAGCATCGAAACCGCACAGAAGAAGGTCGAAGAGAACAACTTCGGTATCCGTAAGCGCCTCCTCGAGTACGACGACGTGCTCAACAAGCAGCGTGAGGTTGTCTACACCCAGCGCCGTCATGCCCTCATGGGCGAGCGCATCGGCGTCGACTTCATGAACATGGCATACGGCGTTGCAAGCAACCTGGCACAGCAGCTCGTAGAGACTGGCGATTATGAGAACTGTCAGCTCGAAACCTACCGCACCTTCGGCATCGAGCCACCTTTCGCAGAAGAAGATGTCAAGAAACTCAAGGTTGAGGACATGACCGATCGCCTGTATAATGCTGGTATGGAGAGCTTCAACCGCCACAACGAGAAGCTTTGCGAGATCGTAGCTCCTCGCCTCCAGGAGATCTGGGAGAGGGTACAGGCCGAAGGCGGAACCATCCGTAACATTATCGTCCCTATTACCGACGGCAAGCGCGTCTACCAGATTCCTTGCAACCTGCAGGAAGCTGCTGAGAGCAATGGCAAGAGCATCATGAAGAATTATATGAAGTCTGTCATGCTCAATATCCTCGACGACGCATGGCGTGTCAACCTGCGCGACCTCGACGATCTCAAGCAGAACACCCAGAACGCTCACTATGAGCAGAAGGATCCTCTCCTTATTTATAAATTGGAGTCTTACCACATCTTTGAGCGTATGGTATCCAAGATGAACAGTAAGACGGTAAGCGCCCTGATGCGAGCACAGCTTTATATCCCAGAGCCAACCCCTGAGCAGATTGCAGCAGCACAGGCTGCCGCTCAGCAGCAGACCGAGGCTGCACAGCAGGCAGCTGAAGCAGCAGCTAAGGCTCCAGTAGCGCCACAGGAGTTCAAGGAGGCTGCTCCAGAGCGTCGTCAGGACTTCAGCAAGATGCAGGCAATCCATGCTGGCATGAACGGAGAGAATCAGGTTCAGCGCAAGCCAATGGCTTCTGCTCCTCACGTCGGACGTAACGATCCTTGTCCTTGCGGCAGCGGCCTGAAGTATAAGAACTGCCACGGAAAGGGACTCTAAAGAGTCGTATTTGATACGCAATCCTATTGTACAATCAATATCATAAGCAATTTAGGGTCGAAAACGCAAAGTTTTCGGCCCTAAATTTGGTTTTAAACAGAAAATAAGCTATCTTTGCCTCAGGAAAACCGGATTTATGTAGAGCGGGAAACTCAACGATTACATTTTACCGGAGTCAAGCGTATGCCAAAGGCGCGCTGCCCACCATAACGACGCCACGAACACTGGTACCACCGGGATGGACCGGAGCAGATTACGGAGGCGGACCGCAGCTCCAAAGCTATATTTACTGGAGTTTCATCACGTCCAGATGCCGGTTTTCCTTTTATATAAAACATCGGAGTAGAACACCATGAGCAATTCCTATGATTTAGGACTGAAGGGAGAAGCCCTGGCAGCGGACCACCTTCGATTGCTAGGAATGCACATTCTTGAGACTCGCTGGCGCGACCATTCCTTCGAGACCGACATCATCGCCTTTGACACAGTATCACAGGAAGTCGTTTTCGTAGAAGTCAAGACCCGAGTCAGTGGGCAATGGGGAGATCCTGAAGAGGCTATCACACCTTTAAAGATACGCCGGCTGGTTTCCTCTGCTGATCATTACATGAAGATGCACCATGACTCTCATTCCGTCCGTTTCGATGTTTTCTCTATCATACTCCCGCCAGAGGGTATGCCACACATTGACTACTATCGTGATGCTTTCTATGCACCGTTGAGATAAAACAATTAATTATGCAAAGACGTATAACAGCTCTCCATACGATTCTTCTCTGTGTACTCAGCCTCATGCTGAGCAGTTTTACCCCACAGGATGAGACGACATCAGTCTTTGACCGCCCTTACGTGCAGGTGACTCCGCCAGGTATCTCAAGCCAGACGACATTCTGCCTCGCCCGTGACAACAACGGATTTATCTGGGTATCGACGCGTAACGGCATCGACCGCTTCGATGGCATCTCATACCGTCACTATACCCTGGGCAATACAAAGATGCGCACCATGCATTCCGGCCTGGTCATCAGCCTCTATTGTGACGAGCAGGGAGATATCTGGGCCTTCACTGAGCGTAGCGACATCTATAGATACAATCCTGTGGCAGATGCGTTCGAAGAAATCCTCTTCCTCGCAGATTACCAAATCTGGGGTAGTGCACAGGCCCTGTACTGTGTCAGCGATCTGCTGGTCATCGGTGCTACCGATGGCATTACCTGTTATGACATCCCGACCAAGACTATCACAAAGCGTCTCTGCCCGGATGAGGACATTCATGTCTTCTACGGATTCCGTAATGGAGAAGTGCTTTTTGGCGCTACTCGTGGTGTAGGCGTGTTCAACATCAATGACCTCCATGGCACCTTGCAGCAGTGGGTAAACAGTGACATCAAGAGTTTCTATTACGATCAGCAGCATCAGAAGCTCTGGGTAGGCACCAACGGAAACGGTATCTATGTACTTGACCCATCACACCCAAGAGTTGTACAGCAGGTGGGCAATACCGAAGGATTCATCGTCACAAGCATCAAACCTTTCAGTGAGAATGAAATGCTCATCGGCATCGATGGTGGAGGTGTTGCAGTTTTCCCATCCGACAATATAGAAACAAATCCTAAGTTCCGCTTGCTGGCCAACATCGATGGTGCTCCATTTACCCTTCGCACAGCAGGAACCCGAGACGTTCTGGTCGATCAGGGGCGTATCTGGATTGCATCTTACATGGGTGGCGTCACCTGCCTGCAACCAGGCAGCACGCTTACGTCTCTTAATGCCGGCAAGATACGAACCCTATCTGACAACTATGCTTTCGGCGTAGACGTAGCTCCTGATGGTCGTTTCTGGGTAGCCTTCAGCCAGTCTATCGGCAGTTTTGCTCCTGACGGAAGTGATCCTAAGATGTACCTCGAGCATGCCGCCGGCTTCCTGACCGTCCGTGCTGCCAACGATGGCACCATCTGGGCAGGCGGTTTCAACACGGGAACCTATCATTTCGACCCTCGTACGGGCAAGAGTGAGCATTTCGCTTCGCTGGTCGATCAGAAGGTTCTTGACTGTGTCTACGACATCTATGAGGACTCGCATGGTGATATCTGGGTCGGAGGCCTGAACTTCCAACTCACTCGCATGCATCTGCTGCCAGACGGCACTTTCGAGAAAGAGCACTATCCCGTCACGCTGATCAACAGTCTCGCGCAACTCGATGACGAGACCATCATTGCCTCTACGACCGACGGTTTCAAGCTGGTCAACACGAGTACAAATGAGGTCAAGGAATACCTCCGAGATGAGGAGCAATGGTACGGCACCAACTATATCTGCGATGCACGTTCACGCAACGGTCATGAGATCTGGATTGCTACAGCAGGAGCAGGTCTGCTATGCTACGATCTCAAGAACGACAGTATCAAGTCTTTCGGTCTGGAGCAGGGTCTCCCTTCCCTTGAGCTCCGCGGCATGAGCGTAGCACATGACTCGATCCTCTATATCTCGACCGAGAAAAATGGTATATTTGCATTCGACTGTATCAATCAATGCTACATCCGAAGCATGGTAACCAGCGACGGTCTCCCGATGAATGAGTTCCTGCAGAATTCCAGCACCATCTCGCATCACGGTGAACTCCTTTTTGGTGGAGACAATGGTGCGGTAGTGCTGCACGAGTCTGACATGCGATCTACACAAAAGGACTTCAAGATCGTCGTCGACGCCAAGGGGCTGGTCGAAGACCATATCAAGCGCGGCAGAGACGAATCTCATTCCATCGATATCCAGCTTGCCACCACCGACATCTATCATCAGAAGGAGTATCTCTTATTCTATCGCATGGATGGTATCGAAGACGAATGGGCACTCATCGACAACTCCCGTCAGATCAAGTTCTCACATCTGCCTCCTGGATTCTATCAACTGGAGATCCGTGCCGTAGGTGTAGCTAATCAGACCGCAACACGTACGATTCAGATTGAGATCGAGGCCTCATCCTTCTGGGCCGCTCACATCATCAACATCTCTTACTTCCTGCTCTTCCTCTCGCTCGTCGGCCTGGTTCTCACCACCCGTCTGTATCTGATCAACAAGAAGAACAAGAAATAAGCACAAAGATTCCCTTTCTCAAATACAAAGCCGTAACTTGGTACCAGGTTATGGCTTTATTTTTATACAGAACCACAATCTGGTACCCATCTGTGGCTTTGCACTTTTACGAAACCATAACTTGGTACACAATTATGGCTTCGCGCAAGAACGAAACCATAACCTGGTACACGTTTATGGTTTTAGTTCTGCACGAAGCCACAATTTGGTTCCTAATGATGGTTTTATGATTTTTCTTACATCTTAGCCATTGCCTGCTCGAGGTCAGCGATGATATCTTCGACGTTCTCGATACCGACGCTGAGACGTACGAGATCTGGAGCGACGCCTGCCTCACGCAACTGCTCCTCGCTCATCTGACGATGGGTGTGGCTGGCTGGGTGGAGCACACAAGTGCGAGCGTCAGCTACGTGGGTAACGATGCTGATGAACTCGAGGTTGTCCATGAAGCGGATCGCGTCCTCACGAGTTCCCTTCAACCCAAAAGCAATCACACCACAGGTGCCGTTTGGCATGTACTTCTGAGCCAAAGCGTGATACTTGTTCGATGGAAGGCCTGCATAGTTGACCCAACCCACCTTAGGATTCTTCTCCAGCCACTCAGCGATGGCCTGTGCATTGGCGCAATGCTGCTTCATACGGAGAGCGAGGGTCTCAAGGCCGAGGTTGAGGAGGAAGGAATTCTGTGGCGATGGGATGCTACCGAGGTCGCGCATCAATTGGCTGACGAGCTTAGTGGTGTAAGCGCCCTTGCCGAAGGCCTTGGTATAGATGAGGCCATGGTAGCTCTCATCTGGAGTGCAGAGGCCAGGGAACTTCTCTGCATACTTCTCCCAGTCGAAGTTGCCGCTGTCGCACACAGCACCACCTACCTGAGTAGCGTGGCCATCCATGTACTTGGTGGTAGAGTGAGTGACGATGTCGCAACCCCACTCGAATGGACGGCAGTTGATAGGAGTAGCAAAGGTATTGTCGATGATCAGTGGCACGCCATGCTTGTGTGCGATCTTGGCAAAGCGCTCGATATCGAGCACATTACCGCCAGGGTTAGAAATGGTCTCGCCGAAGAAGCACTTGGTATTCTCCTTGAAGCAAACCTCGATCTGCTCGTCGGTCCACTCCTGATCTACGAAGGTGCACTCGATGCCGAGCTTCTTCATCGTGGTGCCGAAGAGGTTGAAGGTACCGCCATAGATAGCGTTGGTGGTGATGAAGTGATCACCTGCCTGGCAGATATTGAAGACTGCATAAAAGTTGGCAGCCTGGCCAGATGAGGTCAAGACGCAGCCGACACCGCCTTCGAGGGCGTTGATTTTCTTAGCGACAGCGTCGTTGGTAGGATTGGCCAAGCGAGTATAGAAATAGCCATCGTCCTTCAGGTCGAAGAGGCGTGCCATCTGGTCGCTGGTATCATACTTGAACGTGGTACTCTGATAGATTGGCAACTGCTGTGGCTCGCCCTTGACAGGCTTCCATCCGCCGTGGATGCAGATGGTTTCAAGATTCTTTTTCATCGATTCTGATTATATTTGTTTGATTGATATTCCAAAAAGTGGTGCAAAGATAATAATTATTTTGATAATCTGGTGCAAAGTTATGCGATTTTCAATTTTTCAAGCGCAATTAGTTGCATATTTCCAAAAAACATCGTACTTTTGCAGCGAATTGAATAAAAGAATAGAGTCATGAAGATTAGAAGTTGCGTTCCAGAAGATGCAGAAGCGCTGGCCAGGATCTACGCCCCATACGTTGACCACACTGCTATCTCCTTCGAGCTGGTAGCTCCGGAAGCAGATGAGTTTAGAGGGCGAATCATGCATACTTTGCAGAAATTTCCTTATATCGTTGCGGAGATCGACGGAGAGATCGTCGGCTATGCCTACGTCAGTCCTTTCAAGGAGCGTAGCGCCTACGATCACTGCGTTGAGACGAGTATATACGTTAAGGAGGATATGCGAGGCAAAGGCGTCGGCTCAGCCTTGTACGAAGAGCTGGAGCGACTGATGCCAGCGATCGGAGTCAAGAATATGAACGCATGTATCGCATGGATCGAGACCCCAGACGAGTATCTTGACAACGCCAGCGAGACCTTCCACGAGAAGCATGGCTACACCAAGGTCGCTCACTTCCACAAGTGCGGCTATAAGTTTGGACGTTACTATGACATGATTTGGATGGAGAAGATCCTATAAGGGCTTAAATATCACAAAGCTTAGTATCAAATAACAAATATCACCACCCTGCTACAGAATGTCTGAAGCCAAGGGTGGTGATATTTGTTATTTGCTGTAGTCCGAACTGCCAGTGTTACTTGAACAGCTTCTGTGCGAAGATTGTGAGGTAGGTGCGCCAGTTCTTCCAGATATGACCACCGTCTGACTCGTAGTATTCGCAAGGATAGCCCTTCTCGTTGCAGTAGTCGCGGAGAGCTGAGGCAGAGACTTTGACGCCATCGGCAGAACCGACACCGATCCAGTAGAGCTTAGGCTTGGCAGCAAAGAGAGCGGCAAGTTCCTTCTCATTGTCAGGGCCACTGCCTGCACCAGAGAACATGCCTACGTAACCAATGGTGCCAGGATAGCGACGCGAGATGGCAAATGAGTGACGGCCGCCCATCGAGAGGCCTGCGACGGCAGTGTTGTACTGGCCGGTCTTGACACGGTAGGTCTTCTCGATGAACTTGCGGATCACAGGGAACTCATCCTCGAACGGACGGGTGTCCTGATCGCGGCTGTTGGTCATCGTCGGCTGGAACATGTTGGTCTCGTTGACCTCTGGAGCCGAAGGATTGCGCACTACGCCATTGGGCATGACGACGATCATCGGCTGAGCCCTCCCTTCGGCAATGAGATTGTCGAGGATCTGAGCAGCACGGCCAAGCTCTGACCAGGCATTCTCGTCGCCACCAGAGCCATGGAGGAGGTAGAGGACAGGATACTTTCCCTTGCCTTGCTCGTAGCCAGCTGGGAGATAGACGGTGAGGCGACGATCCATCTTGGCGTTATCGCTATCGTACCAGACCTTTGTGATGGTGCCGTGTGGCACGTTGTTGGTCATGTAGTAATGTCCAGGATCGCCAGCTTCGGTGCTCATCGTGAAGGTATTGGTCCAAGTGGCGATGTCGCGGCTCATATAGACGTTCGATGGGTCGAGGCTGCGTTGGCCGTCGACGACGAAGTTATACGAGTAGAAGTCGCCCTTGAGCGGTTGCGAGGTGAAGGTCCAGACGCCGTCTTTCTCTACGAGATTGGCTCTGCCAGGAGCTGCATACTTGCCTCCGCCAGGGATGTCGATCTCCTGCGATGGCAGGAAGTCGCCGGTGACCTGCACGGTGACGGCCTTCGGATTGACGTAACGGAAGGTGACGGAGTTGTCGGCATTGATCTCAGGGGAGATGATGCCGGTGCCAGGGCCGAGAGCCTGCTGTGCCAGGGCGCTGCTGACACACATTGTAGCAATGGCTAATGAAATGATTTTCTTCATGATAAGGGGGAATGTATTATAACACGAATTAAATGTCTAGTGCTGCGTGATAGCCTTCGTAGATAGCCTTGGTGATGTTGGCAGGACGGATGCAGTCACCAATCTCGCGAACGAATGGAGCGCAGAAACGGAGTGCGTCGACATCTGCACGGTTGGCGCGCTGGCCGACAGCACAGATGACGGTCTTGCCCGGGACGAGAACCTCGTTGCCCTCCTTATCACGACAGATAACGCCCTCAGGAGTTACACGAAGACCGGCATACTCAGTGTGAGCGGTGGTAAACTCTGCCACTTTGCGCATCAGGATAGGACGATTGCGGATATTGCAGTCAGGAGCCAGAGTGTCGCGCATCTCGACGAGGTGAACCTTCTTACCGTCCTGACCCAAGTGAACTGCACATTCGCAACCTGCGAGGCCGCCACCGAGGACGACGACTTCGTCGCCTACCTTCTCTTTCTCGAGGTAGTAGTTGTTGACGATGACTACATTGTCGCCATCGATGCCAGGGATCGACGGAACGAGTGGCGATGAACCGACAGCGAGGATGAGAGCATCTGGCTTCTCGGCCTCTACATAAGCCGGTGTGACGGTGGTATTGAGACGGATCTCTACGCCCTCATCGAGACACAGACGCTCAAGGCTTGGGCCGAGCTGATACATTTCATATTTAAAAGGTATAGCCTGTTCGGACTTGAGGATGCCACCTACCTGATCGGACTTCTCGCAGAGGATGACCTTATGGCCACGCTTGGCAGCGGTGAGGGCAGCTTCGAGGCCTGCAACGCCTGCGCCAACGACCATGACCTTCTTGCTACGAGCGGCTGGGAGGACCTCCATACCTTCGATCTCACGACCGATGAGCGGATTGACAGCGCAACGACGGGTAAAGGTGACTGGGCGCTCGGCCATACAGGTATAGCAGCGGAGGCAGCGGATGATGCGGTCGTCCTGACTGCCCATGACCTTCTGTGGCAGGAATGGATCGGCCAGCAACTGACGCGCCATGTAGACGACATCGGCCTTCCCTGAGGCGATGATCTCCTCCATCTGTGCAGGATCGCTCAATCCTCCAATGGTAGCCACTGGCTTGGTGACGTGCTTCTTGATCTCTGCTGCGAGCCAGACGTTGACACCATGAGGGTCGAACATCGGAGGGGTGGTATTGAAGAAGCCGAACTGATAAGAGCCTGCAGAGACGTGGATCATGTCGACCCAAGGTTCGATGGCCTGTGCGATCTTGATGCCATCTTCGATGCCATAGCCGCCATCGAAGAGCTCACTGCCACTGATACGTGCTTCGATAGGGAAGCCAGGGCCAACGGCCTCACGGACAGCCTGGAGGACTTCGAGACAGAGACGCATGCGGTTCTCCAACGAACCGCCATACTCGTCAGTGCGATGATTGAGATAAGGCGAGAGGAACTGGTGGATGAGCCAACCGTGGCCGCAATGCACCATGATCATCTCATAACCAGCACGCTTGCAGAGGGTGGCAGCGTCGGCGTATGACTTGACGATGTCGGCAATCTGCTCCTTCGACAAAGCCTTGACTGGGCGGCCATCAGGACGGGTGCCTTCACTCGGTCCCCACTGGCAGAGGCTGGCCTTCTTGTTCTTGTCGGCCATATACGTTCCTGCATACTGACCAGAGTGTGAGAGTTCGATGCTTGGGATAGAGCCGTGGCGCTTGATGGCATCGGCAACAAAGACGTGTGCTGGCAGACAACCTACGGTCTCGAGGTTGAGGTGCAGCATGTGGCTGGCATCGGTCTCAGGATGTACGACGAGTTCGCTGACGGTGACAGATGCTGCGCCACCTTTGGCGCGCAATTCGTAGAAGCCCTGGGTACGAGGACCTGGACAGCAGTCAGCGGTAATATCTGTTGCACCCATCGGTGCAGAGAACATGCGGTTGCGGAAAGTGACACGACCCAGAGTGATAGGGCTGGTCAGATGAGGAAATTTGTTTGCTTCCATGGGGATTTAGAGAGGGATGTTAAGGGATATTGGGGATATTAGGGACGAATGTATCAGATACCGAGATTTTAGCAACGTGGGTAACGTCCCTAAAATCCCTAATATCCCCAAATTCCCTAATATCCCTAAAAAAAGTTACTTAAACAGCTTCTGAGCAAAAGTGTTGAGGTAAAGACGCCAGTTAGCCCATACGTGACCACCCTCAGATACGAAGAACTCATGATCGAGGCCCTGCTCGGTGAGAGTCTCGTCAAGCTTTACAGAACCCTGCCAGAGGAAGTCAGCCTTACCGCAAGCGAGGAAGTAGAGCTTCACGCCAGCCTTCTT
>JAZRVB010000009.1:0-1341 GCA_045598885.1 Bacteroidales bacterium | reverse complement strand
GCCTGCTTGCCAGCGATGACGATCTCTGCGTCGTCAGCTACGGTGAGGAGCTTGCGGAGCACGTCGGTCATGGTCTTGCCAAGGAAGGCCGAAACGATTGCTGGTGGTGCCTCGTTAGCGCCGAGACGATGAGCGTTGGTTGCCGATGCGATGCTTGCCTTGAGCAATGCACCGTGACGCTTAACAGCCATCAGGATATTTACGAAGAAGGTGACGAACTGGAGGTTAGATACAGGATCCTTGCCAGGGGCGAGAAGGATCACGCCAGTATCGGTCGAGAGTGACCAGTTGTTGTGCTTACCGCTACCGTTGATGCCCTCGAATGGCTTCTCATGGAGCAATACGCGGAAACCGTGCTTACGTGCGATCTTCTTCATCACACCCATGATGAGCATGTTCTGATCCACAGCCAAGTTGGTCTCGCCGAAGATTGGAGCAAACTCAAACTGGTTAGGAGCCACCTCATTGTGACGAGTCTTCATTGGGATGCCGAGGCGGTGACCCATGATCTCAAGATCCTTCATGAAAGCCTGCACACGGGTAGGAATCTGACCGAAGTAGTGGTCTTCCATCTGCTGGTTCTTGCTCGAACCGTGACCCATCAGGGTGCGGCCGGTCGACATCAAGTCAGGGCGTGCAGCATAGAGAGCGTCATCTACCAAGAAGTACTCCTGCTCCCAGCCAAGGTTGCTGGTTACGTGCTTTACAGCTGGGTCGAAGAGCTGGCAGACAGGTACTGCAGCATCGCTCACAGCCTTGAGGGCCTTCTTCAAAGGAGCCTTATAGTCGAGCGCCTCGCCCGTGTACGAAATAAATACGGTAGGGATACAGAGGCAGTCATCGAGGATGAACACTGGTGAAGTAGGGTCCCATGCAGTATAACCACGTGCCTCGAAGGTTGCACGAATACCGCCCGATGGGAAGCTCGAAGCATCTGGCTCCTGCTGTACGAGGCTCTTACCCTCGAACTCCTCAATCATACCACCCTTCCAGTCATACTCCATAAATGAGTCATGCTTCTCAGCGGTGGTCTCGGTCAATGGCTGGAACCAGTGGCAGCAATGAGTAACACCATGCTCCATAGCCCACTGCTTCATACCAGCAGCTACAC
Source organism: Bacteroidales bacterium (assembly GCA_045598885.1). Classification (GTDB taxonomy): domain Bacteria; phylum Bacteroidota; class Bacteroidia; order Bacteroidales; family UBA3663; genus Liminaster. The sequence continues at coordinate 230 of JAZRVB010000009.1, read as the reverse complement.
CGTCAGCGATCTTGCGATCGAGTGGCTGACCATTATCAATACAGTCAAGCAATGCCTTGAGGGTTCTTGAATCAAGATACTTCTGCATCTTCTCACGGTTGAAGACGAGTTCGCCGAAATACTCTGATGGACGACCCTTAGGGGCTTCAACCTCTACTGCGTGCTTTTTGAACGCCTGCTCAATAGCATCAAATCTTAACTTACTCATAACACAATGTTTTAAATTTTAT
>JAZRVB010000008.1:0-7465 GCA_045598885.1 Bacteroidales bacterium | reverse complement strand
AAGATCGGTAACTATGACATCATCCTCGGTGGCCGTCAGGCTATCGATGGCGATACCGCACAGGTAGGTCCTCAGATCGCTGAGAAGCTCGGTCTTACCCAGGTTACTTACGCTGAGGAGATCGTTTCTCTCTGTGAGGAGTGCCGCAAGGTTACCATCAAGCGTCACATCGACGGTGGCGTTGAGACCGTTGAGGCTCCACTTCCACTCGTTGTAACTGTTAACGGTTCTGCCGCTCCTTGCCGTCCTCGTAACGCAAAGCGCGTCATGAAGTATAAGAACGCTACCGTTCCTGCTGAGCGTCCAGCTGAGCAGGCTGAGGCAATGGCAGCTCTCGTTGCTGCTAAGCCATACCTCAATATCACCCAGTGGGGTGCTGCTGACATCGAGGCAGACCTCAAGCAGGTAGGTAAGGCTGGTTCTCCAACCAACGTGAAGACTGTCAAGAACATCGTCTTCAAGGCTAAGGAAAGCCGCTCTATGACTGGCAGCGATGCTGAGATCGAGAACCTGATGGTTGAACTCTTGAATGATAAGATTATCGGATAAGGGAAGCCCCCATCCCCGGCCCTTACCCCCTTGCAGGGGGAAGGGAGTGATTACCACACTTTCGGAACGATGGGAGAATCTTTATTTGATATAAACTAGATTACTAACAATAAATACTACCCCACAATATCCCCGTGATAGCTTAACTATCTACTCCCTTCCCCCTGTAAGGGGTGAAGGGCCGGGGATGGGGGCCGCATATGAATTCAGTATTTGTATATTGCGAAATCGAGGGTACAACCGTTAAGGACGTGAGCCTCGAGCTCCTTACCAAGGGCCGCAAGCTCGCCAATACTCTTGGCGTACAGTTGGAGTGTATCATTGCTGGTGCTGGCCTCGACGGCGTTGAGAACCAGGTAATGAAGTATGGCGTTGACAAGGTGCATGTTTTCGATGCTCCAGGTCTCTTCCCTTACACTTCTAATCCTCACACCGCAGTGCTCGTGAACCTCTTCAAGGAGGAGGATCCACAGATCTGCCTCATGGGTGCTACCGTTATCGGCCGTGACCTCGGTCCTCGTGTTTCTTCTGCTCTCTTCAGTGGTTTGACCGCTGACTGTACTGAGCTTGAGATCGATGAGTTCGATATGAACTGTGGTTTCGACGCAGACAAGAAGCCTATCATCAAGCACTTCGACAACAAGTTGATGCAGATTCGTCCTGCTTTCGGTGGTAACATCGTGGCTACCATCGTTAACCCAGAGCACCGTCCACAGATGGCTACCGTTCGTGAGGGTGTGATGAAGCGCGAGGTTCTCGACGAGAACTACAAGGGCGAGGTGATCCGTCACGACGTTGCTAAGTATGTTCCTGAGTGCGAGTATGTAGTAAAGGTTATCGACCGTCACGTTGAGGCTGCTAAGCACAACTTGAAGGGTTCTCCAATCGTAATCGACGGCGGTTTCGGTGTCGGCTCACGCGAGAACTTCGATATGCTCTTCGAGCTTGCTAAGGAGCTCCACGCTGAGGTTGGTGCTTCACGTGCTGCTGTCGATGCCGGCTTCGCTGATCACGATCGTCAGATCGGTCAGACCGGTATCACCGTTCGTCCTAAGCTCATCATCTGCTGTGGTGTCAGCGGTGCTATCCAGCACATCGCTGGTATGCAGGATTCTGGCATCATCATCTCGATCAACAATGATCCAAACGCTCCTATCAACACCATCGCTGACTATGTAATCAACGGCACCGTTGAGGAGGTTGTTCCAAAGATGATCAAGTATTATAAGAAGAATAGTAAGTAAAAGACCCTCTCCCCGGCCCTCCCCCTTAATGGGGAGGGAGAGTTAGTTACCTTTTGGGACGAACTCAATAGGGGAGAATTCAAAATATTAACTTTTAAAATTGCCCTGAACTCCGTCTGGTGACCAATCCTCCCCATTATGGGGGAGGTGCCCGAAGGGCGGAGAGGGTCTGATTATTATGGCAAATTTCTATACTGACCATCCTGAGCTCAAGTTCGAGCTTCAGAATAACCCTTTGATGCAGCGCATCGTTGAGCTCAAGGAGCGCAACTTCGCTGATAAGGATGCTTATGATTACGCTCCTCAGGATCTTGAGGACGCTCTTGATTCATACGACCGCGTATGTGAGCTCACTGGCGACATCTGCGCTAACATCATCGCTCCAAATGCTGAGGCTGTTGATGCTGAGGGCCCTCACTGTGAGAACGGCCGCGTACGTTACGCTAGCAAGACCTACGAGAACCTCGACGCTACCGTCAAGGCTGGCCTCTGTGGTGTCACCATGCCACGTCGCTACAATGGTCTTAACTTCCCTAACACCGCTTACACTGTCATCAACGAGATGATCGCTACCGCTGATGCAGGCTTCGAGAACATCTGGTCACTCCAGGATTGTATCGAGACCCTGTATGAATTCGGTGACGAGGATCAGCGTCAGCGCTTCGTACCACGCGTTTGTGCAGGCGAAACCATGTCAATGGACCTCACCGAGCCAGATGCAGGTTCTGACCTCCAGTCAGTTATGCTCAAGGCTACCTACTCTGAGGAGGAGGGCTGCTGGTTGCTCAATGGCTGTAAGCGCTTCATCACCAACGGTGACTCAGACATCCACTTGGTTCTTGCTCGTTCTGAGGAGGGCACCAAGGACGGTCGTGGCCTCTCAATGTTCATCTATGACAAGCGTCAGGGTGGCGTGAACGTACGTCGTATCGAGAACAAGCTCGGTATCCACGGTTCACCAACCTGTGAGCTCGTTTATAAGAACGCTAAGGCTGAGCTCTGTGGCTCACGCAAGCTCGGTTTGATCAAGTACGTTATGGCTTTGATGAACGGCGCTCGTCTTGGTATCGCAGCTCAGTCAGTAGGTATCTCTGCTGCAGCTTACGAGGAGGGTCTTGCTTACGCTAAGGATCGTAAGCAGTTCGGCCAGGCTATCATCGACTTCCCTGCAGTTTACGACATGCTCGCTATCATGAAGGCTAAGCTCGACGCTGGTCGTGCACTCCTTTATCAGACAGCTCGTTACGTTGACGTTTACAAGTGCCTCGAGGACATCGAGCGTGAGCGCAAACTTACCCCAGAGGAGAAGCAGGAGCTCAAGAAGTTCTCTAAGCTCGCTGACTCATTTACCCCACTTGCTAAGGGTATGAACTCAGAGTATGCTAACCAGAACTCTTACGACTGTATCCAGATTCATGGCGGTTCAGGCTTCATGCTTGAGTACGCTTGCCAGCGCCTCTATCGTGATGCTCGTATCACCTCTATCTACGAGGGTACCACCCAGCTTCAGACCGTTGCAGCTATCCGCTACGTTACCAACGGCTTCTATGCTCAGGTAATCAACGATCTCTTCGCTGAGACCGAAATCGCTCCTGCATACGCAGAGCTCAAGGCTCGTGTAGAGAAGATGGCAGAGAAGTACAACGCTGCTGTCGCTAAGGTCAACGACCTCAAGAACGACGAGTTCAAGGACTTCTGCTCACGTCACCTCTATGAGATGGCTGCTGATACCATCATGGGTATCCTCATTCTCCGCAATGCTACCCAGCGTCCTGACCTCTTCGAGAAGTCGGCTAAGGTATTCGTTCGCTACGCTGCTGCAGAGGTTGAGAAGCACGCTGACTTCGTAGCTGACGCTCAGCCAGAGGATCTTGACAATTACCGCAAGTAAGAAGTGTAAGGGGTGCACGTTTTGTTCACCCCTTATATATAAATAATGTATAGGGATTTTAGGGACATTATCATGATGACACCCTAAGATCCCTTTTAGTTAGGAGTGAGGAGTTAGGAGTGAGGAGTAGTCTCTTAGTTAGGAGTGAGGAGTTAGGAGTGAGGAGTTGTTTCCTCGCCGCGCCAAATTATTAAATAAATGAGCGTAGCAGATTACTCCTAACTCCTAACTCCTCACTCCTCACTTAATCAACTCCTCACTCCTAACTCCTCACTAAGAAAATGGACTGGATTAACGAAATATTCATTACCCCTTCACCAATACAAGCCACGGTGGTACTGGCTATTGTCATTGCCTTGGGAACAGCTCTTGGCAAGATAAAAGTCGCTGGTATCTCGTTGGGCGCTACCTTTGTCTTCTTCGTGGGCATTCTGGCCGGACACCTGGGATTCGGCATCGATCATGATATGCTGGTCTTTGCTCAGAGCTTTGGACTGGTGCTTTTTGTCTATGAAGTCGGTCTTGAGGTAGGTCCAGGTTTCGTCCGTTCCTTTCTCGGCACTGGCATCAAGCTTAATGTGCTGAGTGTGGCCAATGTCGTTCTGGGTACGGCGATGGCCATTGGTTTGGCTTATGCATTGAGCGTACCCATCCAGGATATGGCAGGTATTCTTTGCGGTGCAGTGACCAATACGCCAGCTTTGGCAGCTGCTCAGCAGACGCTCTCGCAGTTGGGCGTCGATGCATCCAGTGCGGCTCTCGGTTGCGCTGTGACTTATCCGTTGGGTGTAGTAGGTGTGATCCTGGCCATGGCTTTCCTGAATAAGCTGGCATTGACCAAGAACGCCAGCAAGGTGGCTGCCAGCGAAGGTGCGGCTCAGCCGTATGTCGCTACATTCCTCGTGAAGAATCCTGCTTGTGATGGCATGATACTCAGTGAGGTCGCGAAACTGACTCCTGCGAAGTTTATTATTTCTCGCATCTGGCGTGACGACAATCCTGCCGACTCGCCAACGGGCGATACACCGCTGAAGATCAATGACCATCTGATGGTGGTGACAGAAGAGAAGTTCATCCCACAGCTTACCCTGCTCTTCGGCTTGCAGGATAAGTCGGAGAACTGGAATCGTCAGGGAGTGAACTGGGATCATATTGACGGAACCCTTATTTCGCGCAAAATTGTCATCTCTCGCAGTGAGATCAATGGTCGTAAGCTCGGCTCATTGCGTCTGCATAATCGCTATCGCGTGAATGTGAGTCGCATCAACCGTATGGGCCTGCACCTGTTGGCTACCCCAAATCTCCGTTTGCAGTTTGGCGACCGACTGACAGTGGTTGGAACAGCAGAAAACCTCGAAAAGGTAGAGGCTGAGATGGGAGGTAAGGTTGCTACGCTGAAGGATCCGAATCTGGCATCCATCTTCGTGGGTATTACCTTGGGATTGATGCTTGGCTGCATTCCAATCTTTGTCCCTGGAGTCTCATTGCCTGTTCGCTTAGGCTTGGCGGGAGGTCCGATTATTGCAGGTATCCTGATGGGCGCTTATGGTGCACGTCTGCGTTTGCGTACCTATACGACACGCTCGGCTAACTTGATGTTGCGTGGCATTGGATTGGCTCTGTATCTGGCTTGTCTCGGATTGGATTCTGGTAAACACTTCATTGAGACGGTCATGCGTCCAGAAGGTTTCCTCTGGATCGCTCTTGGCTTCCTTATTACCGTTGTCCCTGTCCTTTTGATGGCTGTATGGTGTCTAAAAAAGGAGAAGATGGACGTCGGAACCACCTACGGCTTGCTGTGTGGCAGTATGGCCAATCCGATGGCTCTTACCTTTGCCAACGACTGTGTCGAAGGTGACGCTCCTTCGGTAAGCTATGCTACTGTCTATCCATTGGGTATGTTCCTCCGCGTCGTATTAATTCAGATTCTACTCCTCTTCTTGGTATAAACTGGTTATGACAATCGAAGAACATCCATTACAGCCTTTTCTGCCAAAGAATGCCCGTATGCTATTCCTCGGCAGTTTTCCTCCTCCACATGCAAAGTGGAGTATGGAGTGGTTTTATCCGAACTGGATCAATGATTTTTGGCGCATCCAAGGCCTGGTTCATTTTGGAGACAAGCAGTATTTTGAGGCTCAGACGCAAGACGCAATAGGAACACTAATCCCGGCCAAACGTTTTGACCGGGATCGTATCGTTTCTTTTTGTGAAAAGGAAGGTCTGGCTTTTTTCGATACTGCCAGAAAAGTATGTAGGCTGAAGGATAATGCTGACGATAATTTTCTGGAGATTATTGAGGGAACAGACGTCTTTGCCTTGCTCCGTGAGATGCCGCTTTGTCACACGGTAATTACTACGGGAGGAAAGGCAAGCGAGGAGCTTTGCTCTTATTTTGAGAAGCAGGGTATTCTGGTCAAAATCCCGAAAGTAGGGGAGGCGACGAAGGTAGAACTCTCGTCATCTTTAGGCCTGCCGCCATTTACTTTGACTTGGTGGCGTATGCCAAGTTCGTCGCGTGCTTATCCGATGAAGTTGGAAAAGAAAGCAGAATTTTATAGACGCTTGTTCTCTTGAAACTTCCTGCTAATGATTTGATCTTTAGAATATAATCATTCGCTTAATCTTCGAATTTGATTTCCAGTTGACGATCTTCTGGAAGTAGCGTGAAGGTCATGCGATGATAAGGAGATGCACCGTGTGCGGCAATGCCAGCACGGTGTTTTTTTGTCGGGTAACCTTTGTTGGTTGCCCAGTCGTAGTAAGGATATTCTTCGTGCAGTTTGACCATGAAGTCGTCACGATAAGTCTTGGCTAAGATCGAGGCTGCAGCGATGGACATCATCTTTCCGTCTCCTTTGACGATGGTCTGATGCGGAAGGTTCTCGAAAGGGGTGAAACGGTTGCCGTCGATGAGCAGGAATTCTGGTCGCGTCTGCAATCCCCGCACGGCGCGATGCATGGCTTCGATGCTGGCGTGCAGGATGTTAAGTCTGTCTATCTCCTCGTGTGTGCATACGCCTATCGCCCATGCCAGCGCTTCCTTTTCTATGATAGGACGCAGCTGGTAGCGTTGCTTCTCAGTGAGCTGCTTCGAGTCGTTGAGTAGCGTGAGTCCGCTCTGGCCGTTGGCAATACGTTGTTCGATATCAAGAGGTAGGATGACGGCAGCGGCAAAGACTGGTCCTGCCAGACAACCGCGACCTGCTTCGTCACATCCGGCTTCGAGCCGGCCTTGTTTGAGATAGGGTAAAAGCATGAAAAGAGTGTTGATAACTATTGGTTTTATGCGGGTGCAAAGATACGTAAAAAGGATGAAAGTTCCAAACTTGAGTCATGAATTTGCTATGTGGACGTGCTGAAAAGCCTCAAAAGTGAAAAAGATTTAACGAAAAGAAGGTGTAAGTCTTTGATATTTAAAAAATATTGCATACCTTTGCACTCGCTAAAACGCGCGCAAGCGCTGATTCTGGAGCTTATGCAAACGTTTGAGCAAAATAGAGATTAAACAAAATAATTAACCAAAAAGTAAAACAAAATGCCTACTATTCAACAGTTAGTAAGAAAAGGTCGCGTAGTTTTGGAAGACAAGAGCAAGTCACCGGCCCTGGCATCATGCCCACAGCGTCGTGGTGTATGTGTTCGTGTTTACACAACTACTCCTAAGAAGCCTAATTCTGCTATGCGTAAGGTAGCACGTGTTCGCTTGACTAACGGCAAGGAGGTTAACTCTTACATCCCAGGTGAGGGCCACAACCTTCAGGAGCACTCAATCGTCATG
>JAZRVB010000007.1:0-48526 GCA_045598885.1 Bacteroidales bacterium | reverse complement strand
TTCAAGAACTGAAAACCAGAGGTAGAGGATACCGTACCACAGAACATTTCAGAATTGCCATTCTATTCTTTCATGGTCATTTGGACTTGTATGAGCACTAATTGTTAAATTAACATTTTCATATTAAATCCAGTAGAACCTAATTATGAAATTCAGACCCATACTATTTAGCACATCAGTGCTACTCTGCCTGATCGCATTCTTTGCTACAGGATGCGGAAATAATGAGCACAAAACCACCAATATCGAAACCATTAATAAAGAAAAGGATATGAATGACATTAGAACAGCATTAATCGAGACACTCGAGGAAATGGCGAAGAAAGCCAAGTCAATGGATATGCAGGGCGTTGCGGTCGCAGCAATACTCCCAAAGGAATCGGAAGTGGATTGGATCGGTGAGATGAAAGTCGTTGATACTCCATACAATGCAGAAGGAGGAGATAAAGGCTGGAACCTGGTTGCCATCGCATGGTCTAAGGCTGGCGAGGTGATTGCTTCAGGCGCCGACAGTGGTAATCCTGACAGAAATTGTATGATGGGAGAACTGAATTTTACCGGTGGCGCATACGACGAGACTGAGAACTACAAATTCGCCTTTGCCTTCAGCGGCGGCCTCTCTGAAGACGACCTTGCCGTTGCAAAATTCGGCATCAGCTATTTGAAGTCTTTATTAGGAATCGAATAAAAAAGAATACTATTGTCAAAAGGATAAGTCCTACGACCCAGGACAAAGCCGCAGAAGCGAAGAGACCCAATGACTGCGTAAAGCCTGCTACTATAAAGGTCAGGAACGAAACACTGGCTACGGTCAGCGCGTAAGGCATCTGTGATGAAACATGATGCACGTGCTTGCAGTCGGCACCTGCGCTGGCCATGATGGTGGTATCGGAGATCGGAGAGATATGATCGCCACAGACAGCTCCCGCCATACATGCAGAGATGGAGATGATTCGAAGCGTCTCAGCGTCAGGGAAGACGGCGATACAGATAGGAATCAGAATGCCGAACGTGCCCCATGACGTGCCGGTAGCAAAAGCCAGAAAGGCTGCTACAATAAATATGATGGCTGGCAGGAACATCTGCAGGCCTGCAGCACTACTGGCCACGACGCCTGAGACATATTCGGCTGCTCCCAGGGAGTCGGTCATGCTCTTGAGCGTCCAAGCCAACGTCAGGATCAGGATGGCCGGCACCATGGCCTCAAAGCCCTTGATGATGCTACTCATGGCGTCATCGAATGACAAGGTCTTGCGGATGACATACATGCCGATGGTCAGGATCAATGCAGCCAACGAACCGATGACGAGGCCGACAGAAGCGTCGCTGGCGGCAAAGGCGTTGACAAAGTCGAGATGATTCTCGCTGGTAACGTCGAAATAGCCTCCTGAGTAGATCATGCTCACGACACAGAAGACGATGAGCATCAGGATCGGAATGATTAGATCGGCGACAGAACCGCAGTCCTTTGACTCCTTACCCGGCGCTCCTACGCCATGCTCCACGACCTCCAACTTGGTTTCGATGACCTCTCCGGGTTCGATGCCATTCATCTTATACCATTTCTCAAGCGTGGTGTCATACTTGCTCATCGCCTTGAAGTCAAAGCCGAGCAGCACCACACCGAACATGAAGATCAGCGTAAAGAAAGCATAGAAATTATAAGGTATGGCCTTGCAGAACAGGGTCAAGCCGTTCTCGCCCCCAGAGACGAAGCCAGACACGGCTGCTGCCCAGCTGGAGATCGGCGAGATGATACAAACCGGAGCAGCAGTCGAGTCGATCAGATAGGCCAGCTTCTCCTTTGAGATACCATGACGCACCGTGATCGGCCGCATCACAGAACCTACGGTAAGACAGTTGAAATAGTCGTCGATAAAGATCAGGATACCCAGGAGGATCGTAGCCACCTGCGCTCCGATCTTCGTCTTGACATGCTTCACGGCCCAACGGCCGAAAGCTGCGGAACCTCCCGCCTTATTCATCAGCGATACGATAGAGCCGAGCATCACCAGGAACACGAGGATACCCACATTCCACGGATCGGACAGACAGTGTATCAGGCCATAGGACTTCGCATCCTCGCCCTCTCCTACCGTATCGTTGAGGACGTGGGTCAGGAAGCCCTCAAAGCCAGATCCTACCGAGATGCAATAGAGTCCTGCACCCAGGATGATACCCGTAAAGAGCGAAGAATAAACCTCCTTGGTCTTCAATGCAAGGGCGATGGCCACCACGGGCGGCAACAAAGACCAGATTGTTCCTATCATATTAGTTTGTCTGCATTATTTAGTCGTGCAAATATACTATTGTTTTCTGACACTACCAAATTTCATCATGAAAATGAGCATATTTTTTTTATCACCCTAACACGCTGGGCAAAAATGAGTAGAAATGATTGTTTTTAGGTTCAATATTTGGAAAAGACAAAAAAATGCCCTACCTTTGCATTTTCAAATTAATTATCTCGTGATTTTTCAAAACGATTGAGTCATTTTTACCATTATAAAGATATGGAAAACCTCTTAGACATGATCATGGATCCGGGTGTCAATACGGTCGGAGCCACCTTCAAGCTGCTGCTGAGCCTCGTGCTAGGCAGTATCATCGGACTTGAGAGAAGACGCAAGGGACAGATTGCCGGCATGCGTACCTTCTCACTCATCTGTATGGGTGCCACATTGGCCATGCTCGTCTCGATCTATATCCCACAGGAATATATGGGATTAAAGAACGGCGATCCTGGGCGTATTGCCGCTCAGGTTATCTCGGGTATCGGTTTCCTGGGTGCAGGAGCCATCATCCAGATGAAGGGATCGGTCAAAGGACTCACCACGGCTGCAGGTATCTGGATGACCGCTGCCATCGGCCTGGCAGTAGGTGCTGGCATGTATCTGGTTTCATTCATCGCCGTTCTGTTCATCCTTTTCATCCTTGCTTTTGCCGAACGCTACGAGCAGACGCTCTTCAAGGCTGGCGAGAGCAAGATCGTCAGAGTCAAGACACATGGCATCGTGGAGGATCTGACGCCTTATCGCCAGTATTTCAAGGATTTCAATATCCAGATTATCGATGAGTTCATCCGTTACGACTATGGCGGAGATCATACGATCATCAATTTCATCATCCTCGCCAAGGGACAGCCGAACTTCACGCTCCTCTTTAAACAGATGCATACACAGACAGAAATCCGATCGATCACGCTGACCAACGAGGTGAACAACTAATTATCAAATAGCAAACAAGGTAAATATAACAAATAGCACCACCCTGCAACTTATTATTGAGGGTGGTGCTATTTGTTACTTATTACCAGAATCTTTGCTAGTAAAATTACTTCTTAAGCTTTGCGAAAACCCAAAGGACAATCACTGCACCAACGACACCACAGATGAGGTCACCGATCCATGAGTTGGTGTTGATGCCGATCAGGCTGAAAAGCCAGCCACCGACACAACCGCCTACGATACCGAGGAAGAGGTTGATGATAAAACCATTGCTACTGCCGCTCTGCAACTTGCTAGCGATAAGACCAGCAAGGAGGCCGATAATAATTGAATAAATCATAATCGATTGTTTTTAGTTATTTAGGTTATATTGTATTTATTTCTTCTTCGAAGGCTTGAGCGTCAAGCGGTACATAGCCACATCATGGCCAGGAATCAGGACGCTCTTCTGCTTCTTCGGACGTGTATCACCACAGTTGGCCTTCTTTGCGTCAGTGGCCCAGAGATCGCGTACATTATATATATTGTCTGAGAATGAGATGGCACGGCCAGAAACTTCCTCATCGACGGTGTTCCAGCGCTCCCAGTCGAGAGCTACCTGCTTAGGCTCAATGCTGCGGTTGAGGAGACAGATGGCCCACTCCTCGTTCATCAATGGCTTGAGCCACACCTCGATGCTATCTTTCTGCTCGATGCGCATACCCTGAATGCCGAGGCTGTCCTGATCGACGGCGATAGCCTCACGGTTGGTGATGATGCTGAAGGTCTCGTCGCTCATATTGTTGAGGTCATTACCCAGGATCAATGGAGCGGCCATCATACACCAGAGCGAGAAGTGTGCACGATCCTCAGCATAGCTCATGCCGTTGCCGACCTCAAGCATATCAGGATCGTTCCAGTGGTCAGGACCTGCATACTTACGGAGCTTGGCGTTGATTTCGACGTTCTGCATCACACCGTTGGCGTGCCAGCTTCCCTTGTCGAGGATTCCATCGAAATGAGCCCAAATGTCGCCTGTAGTACGCCATGAGTGTGCCAGCGGCGCACCATACTCATAACCCTTGGTATCACCCCATTCGCACATACTGAAGAGGATCGGGCGACCTGCCTGCTTCAAGGCGGTAGACATCAGCTTATATGCACCAGGACCCTGGATGTTCTCGGTGTTGCACCAGTCATACTTGAGGTAGTCGATGCCCCACTTAGCATACTGGATAGCATCCTGGAACTCATGGCCATAACTACCTGGGCGGCCACCACAGGTCTGCCAACCCGCATCGCTATAGATACCGAGCTTCAAGCCACGGTTATGACAATACTCTGCCAAGGCTGCAATACCGCTTGGGAAGCGATCTGGATCGGCCTGAATGAAGCCGAGGCTGTCGCGCTGACCATGCCAGCAGTCATCCATATTCAAATAGATGTAACCAGCGTCGCGAAGGCCAGTGTTGACCAAAGCGTCGGCGGTCTCTCGGATGAGGTTCTCGTCGATCTTGTCTGCGAATTTGTTCCAAGAGTTCCAACCCATCTGTGGGGTCAAAGCAAGGCCCTCATACTTCTGTGCTGAGAGCTGAGTAGCAGCGAGGATAAGCGCTGTAGATACGATAAGCTTTCTCATTGTCATATATGTGTTTATAGGAGTATTAACAAGATGATTACCAGCGGAGGGTAAGCGGATTCTCTCCTGGCATCACATTGACCAGCAGCTCATCACCACGATTGATGACAGCGACAGACTTGCCAAGTTGTTCTGCGGTGACGACCTTATCTTTCCAGTCCTCACTCTTGAGCGATACGGTGAGAGGTTCCTGATAGAGCGAAGCGTCGAGGCTATGAGTCACGCTGACGGTGACCTCATGCTTGGCCACATTGACCTGCACTTGCGCTGTCTCACGCTCCTTGATATACGCTGCCACTTCGGCAAAGGTGCCGACCCAAATGCTGTCTTCCTGCGCCTTCACTACATCGTAGAACTGATAGAGGGCCGAAGGATCGTCCCACATGTCCCAGCCATAGGTGGTGCCATGCGTCATGGTCACACCCCATTCGCCTTTAGCCAGCAGGTCGTTCATCCATTCGGTCATGTTCTCGATGGTCGAATGGCTCTCTTTCTGTCCATGACCGACCTGGAAGGTACGTGTACCCACACGATTCTCCTCGCAAAGAGCTACGACCTCCGGACTCATGGCGTTATAAGGATAGGCCAGTGTGATCGGACGAATGCCTGTTACTTCCTCCAGCTTATCGTCACACTGCTTCAGCTCGTCAGCCACCTGCTCGGCGGAGAGACTAGGCAACGAAGGGTGTGTCCAGGTATGATTGCTCATCTCATGGCCACGCTTAGCGAGGTCGGCCACCTGATCCCAGTTCATCCAGGGATAGCCAGGCTCGTCCTTGCCCATGTTGGCACCGATGATCCAGAAAGTGCCACGGAAGCCACGTTTCTCGAGTTCTGGAGCCACATCGGTATACTGGCAGAGCATACCATCGTCGTAAGTGAAACTGATGGCACACTGCTTGCCATCGCGATAAGGGGTTACTGAGATATCGCATTGGATATCCTTTTCTGAACATGCAGCCATAGTAAGGGCAATGAGTGGTAAAAAGATTTTACGCATATTTCTTAACAAGATTCTTATTTGCAATCAATATTGCGCTGCAAATTTAAGCATTTCTCTCCTATCCTGCAAGAAAAATCCTATATTTTTTTCACCATTCGTCAATATATGTCTCATCGGTCAGCTGATTACACTCTGTCGTAGCATCGTCAATCGACTCAGAATAGCCGGTCAGCGCAGCAAAAGGCGCAAACTGAGCCGCACGGTTGAGCATAGACATCTTAGGATGTCGCAGCGAGACGTGATGCGGCAGGTGGATGATATCTTCGTTGTTATAATTCATGCTTCCTATTTATCTTTCTGGCCAACGTGAAAGCATCAGGCCTTATGTCCGCCGATCTGTGAATTACGTATCTTGGCCGTCGCTCCTTCCTCGAAGTTCAGTCCTTTGAGGATAGCGTTCTTGCCATATTTCCCTTTGATTTTGAGCAATGCCAGCTGCATGCGTCGCTCCTTGTCGAGCGCCTGTTTCTCGGCTCGCTTACGTCGCATCAACTCCTCATAATCGGTGAAGAGATCGAGCTGCACAGGTTCGCGGCGCGACTTGGCATATTCTTCGCTAACCACATGGTTGACAGCAATATTCAATCGACGCACCAGCAAGATCGGATTGACGATGCGGTCAAAGATGTCAAGCACCGCCGCGATGATCAGCCGCGAGGAAGAAGTACGGCAAGGCAGGTTGAGCGAGCCATGCACATGCTTCGGCACCTGCCGTCCATAATGGTCATAGGCGACAGGTCCCTCGTAGCGCTCACGGATGGCAGGATTGGTCAGGCTCTCCGTGTCGTACGAGACGTACACCGCCACCTGATCGGTCACCACGCGCTTGGCCACCAGGTCGAGCGCTAGCATGTCGGCCATCTCATGGATCACGACACGCGCTTTCGGCACGTCGTATGCGCAGGTCAGCACCTGTCCACTGCTGAGCGAATGTGCCACCGGATGGTACTTCTTGATGGCGTCGATGGTGCAAGGCTCCCACCCCCAGGCATGGTCGATGAGCAGCTCAGCATTCACGCCGAAGAGCTTGTAAAGCATCTCCTCATGCTCGACAGAGCAGCGCGCCAGCTTACCCATCGTGTCAATGCCATAACGTCCCAGGCGATGGGCAATGCCACTACCCACTCGCCAGAAGCTGGTCATCGGCTTATGGTCCCAGAGCAGCGTGCGGTAAGACATCTCGTCGAGTTCGGCGATTCGCACACCATCCTTGTCTGCCGGCATCTTCTTGGCCACGATATCCATGGCTATCTTGCTCAGGTACAGGTTGGTTCCGATACCTGCTGTAGCGGTGATCCCCGTCTCGCGGAGCACGTCGCGGATCATGGTCATGGCCAGTTCATGAGGCGTCTGCTTATACGTCCAAAGATAGTCGGTCACGTCCATGAAGACCTCATCGATCGAATAGACATGGATGTCCTCCGCGCCGATATAACGCAGGTAGATCCGATAGATGCGCGTACTATATTCTATATAATGAGCCATGCGCGGAGGAGCGGCAATATAGTCGACAGCCCACTCCGGATGCTCCTTCAATTCCTGATCAAAGACTGACTTCCCCGTAAACCTTCCAGCAGGAGACGTCAGCAAACGTTCTCGATTGACCTCCCGAAGTCTCTGTGTCACCTCAAAGAGCCGTGCTCGCCCCGAAATACCATAAGCCTTGAGCGAAGGCGTCACAGCCAGACAGATGGTCTTCTCCGTGCGGCTCACATCGGCCACCACCAGATTGGTCGTAAGCGGATCGAGACCTCTCTCCACACACTCCACTGAGGCGTAGAAAGATTTGAGGTCGATGGCGACATACGACCGCTGCTGGGAGGGAGACTTTGGGAACATTTTACAATTAATTAGAGGCCATAATAATCACATGATGGCTATACTCTCGGCTTATGGATTACATAGGTAATAACACCCCACACATTGAAGTTATCATCCTCTGATACTTTGATTTGCGGATAATTCTCATTGGCAGGCACGAGACACAGCGCATCGTCATGATGACGGACGAACTTGACGGTATATTCGCCATTCAGTTCGCACATCGCCACCTCACTCTCTGACGGATTACGCTTGCTCCGATCTACAATCAGCACATCGCCTGAATGGATGTCCGAATCGATCATCGAGTCGCCTTTGACGTGGATGAAATACGAACTCTCGGGATGCGGACAGAGCATGCCGAGCATATCCACCATCTGCGCCTGTTCCTGGCTGTCGAGCGGGATCGGGAAGCCTGCTACGACCTTCACGTCGAATTCTGGAATAGACAGTGGTTTGACCTGCGAGGCCGGATGTACCTCTCCTATTGTATCAATTCTCTCCACGTGTGTTACGGTGCTTATTCTCTGTTGGTTCGCAGTCCTTTCACGTTCCATTTCGGAGGCGATACAACCGACGATGAAGTCCGTCTTATTCTCCTGACGGTTGATACATTGCGCCACACTGCCTCCGGCTCTGAAGGTGAAGAGCTGGCTGTCTGTACGAGGCCTTCCTGCGCCTGCACGGCGGCCTCCGCGAATTGATTTTCCTTTCTCTGCCATCATGATTTGTTGTTTGACGGGGCAAAGATACGATTTATTTTTGATTTTCGTATTACATTTTTTCTATTTTCTGCTATTTTTTAATCAAAATTAGCACTTCTGACTTCTGTTTGGCACATCCTGCAACAAAAATCGGACGTCCTGCATTCACGGCGTCCGATCCTGCATCGTGGCATCTCTTCCACTGTACCGTGGAAGAGATGCCACGATGCAGGAAGCCATAACCCGGTACTCAGTGATGGTTTCGCGCATCACGGATCAGACTTTCCGATTAAAATTGGCACCAGATTGAACCAAAACGGCAGGTCTATGAAATAAATCGGGGTATTTTGGTATTTTTTTAACAAAAAATGCACGCAATTCGATTTTTTTTATTATCTTTGCAGAAGATTATAATTATAAATTATAGGAAGTAAAAATTACCGACCATGACCATCAACGAATATCAGGAAGGCGCACGCCGCACAGCCATCTATCCGGACGAGCGCAAGATTATCTATCCTACCCTGGGCCTCACCGGTGAAGCCGGAGAGGTAGCCGACAAGGTGAAGAAGGTTATACGCGACAACAATGACGAATTTACCGATGAGCGCAAGCATCAGATCGCGCTGGAGCTCGGCGACGTCATGTGGTATGCTGCTTCCCTGGCTCACGACCTCGGCTATTCGCTCGAAGAAATCTGCCAGATGAATCTGGACAAGCTGGCTTCGAGAATGCAGCGTGATAAGATTCATGGATCGGGGGATGAAAGATAAAAGGACAAAGATATGAAGAAGAACATTCTGAAGACCCTGGTATTTGCCGCCATCGCAGCCCTGACGACTGCATGTACCCAGAAGCCAGCACAGACACAGGAGGAGCCTGCGGCATTGCCAGCTGATGTAGAGGTAGGACCTTATCACATCACAGCGCTCACACAGAATATCTATCACATTCAGGACTTCAATGCAGCGAATCCAGCAGGTGAGTCATACGACGAGAATGGAGAGAAGATTCATTTTAATAACTGCTCGGACCTCTACCTGCTCAAGGGCGAGAAGGCGGCGCTGCTCGTCGACCTCTCAAACTTTATCAAGTGGGACAGCACCGCAGTAGAGTCGCTCCGACAGCTCGTAGCAGAGCGCATCGACGGCAAGCCATTGACCATCACCTTCACACATAATCATGGCGATCATACGGGCATGTATCCAGCATACGCTGGCGATACTACCGTCTTTTTCATGTTGCCACGTATCGACTTCGAACCACTTCTGGAGAAGCTCGAAGGTAGCAAATACGCCCTGTATGACGAAGGCCAGACCTTCGACCTCGGAGGTATCGAAGTCAATACCGTCATGGTGCCAGGACACACTCACGGTTCGATGGTCTTCTTCGTCAAAGGCCTCGACATGGTACTGACGGGCGATGCCATCGGCTCGGGTCACGGTGTGTGGATCTTCAACACCGAAGGCTTCAAGGAGTATACCGAGGCGGTTCCTCACCTCATCAAGTACATCGAGGATCCTGCCAATGGCATCGACAAGGAGAAGCTCCAGATCTATGGTGGTCACTATTGGCAGAAGGACTGGCTGACGCTTCCTGAGGGCCGTGAGATCGGCTGGGAGTACATCCAGGACATGCAGACGCTCATCAATCAGATCTACGAAGGAACAGCCGGTTTTGAACCATCAGACCTCAATCATCCAGTCCTCGACACTTACTTCCGCCTCAATAATTCCATCATCGTGTGGAACAAGTCACAGGCAGAAGCCATCGCAAATAAATAAAATTCCTAAATTAAAATATGAAAACACATAATTACGTCGCGCTGGCCACTATGGCCGCTGTACTCATGGCAAGCTGTCAGAGTAAGCCAAGCGATCCTGAAGCTGCATTTATCAATGAGCTGATGTCGAAGATGACATTGGCCGAGAAGATCGGACAAACCAACCTCCTGCCAGCTCCTGGCCCTATCTTTACTGGCATCTCAGAAGAAGCTGACATTCTGAATCAGATCAAGGAAGGCAAGGTCGGATCGATCCTCAACATCAAGGGTGCAGAGCCTATCCGCGAGTACCAGCGCATCGCCGTCGAAGAGACACGCCTCGGCATCCCTCTCCTCTTCGGCCTCGACGTAATCCATGGTTATCAGACAGAATTCCCTATCCCACTGGCCGTCTCTTGTGCCTGGGACACCGTCGGCGTCAAACTCTCGGCACAGATTGCTGCTCGCGAGGCTTCGACCGATGGCATCGCGTGGACCTACAGTCCTATGGTCGATATCTGTCGCGACGCTCGTTGGGGACGTATCGCAGAAGGCAATGGCGAAGATCCATGGCTCAGCGGCCTCCTCGGTGCGGCATACGTCAAGGGTTGGCAGGGCGATGATCTTAAGGATCCACAGACCTTGATGGCCTGCTTGAAGCACTACGCGCTGTATGGCGCAGCTGAGTCAGGTCGCGACTACAATACGACCGACATGAGCGAGAACCGCATGTTCAACGAGTATCTCCTTCCTTACCAGATGGCCGTAGAGGCTGGCGTGGGTAGCGTGATGACTTCGTTCAACGACATCAACGGTACTCCAGCCACTGCTAACAGCTGGTTGCAGAACGATATCCTCCGCAAGCAGTGGAAGTTTGATGGCTTCATCGTCACCGACTACGGTGCTATCAAGGAGATGAAGGCTCACGGTCTCGGTGGCGACGACGTAGTCACTGAGCGTGCCATGAACGCTACCGTCGACATGGATATGTGTTCGGAACTCTATATCTCACAGCTCGAATCGCTCTTGGAACAGAAGCGTATCACCATGAAGCAGATCGACGACGCCTGCTACCGTATCCTGCAGGCCAAGTACCGCCTCGGTCTCTTCGACGATCCATATCGCTACAACGACGCTGAGCGTGGCAAGACCGAGCTCTTCAAGGCAGAGAACCGTGAGGCTGCACGCAAGATCACTGCCAGCACCTTCGTCCTGCTGAAGAACGACAACGACCTCCTCCCTCTTGAGAAGAAAGGCAAGATCGCACTCATCGGCCCTATGGCCAACAACCAGTCACAGCTGCGTGGCTGCTGGAGTGTGCCATCAGATCATACTCAGTACTCTACGATCTATGACGTGATAAAGCAGCGTCTGGCAGGTGCCGCTGAGGTACGCTATGCTGAGGGCTGCCACTATTCATACGATCTTACCCTCGAGCAGCGCTTCCTCTGGAACGATGCTCCATCGACCCGCTCGCATCAGGAGCTCCTCAACGAGGCGCTCGCTACTGCACGCTGGTCAGATGTCATTGTAGCCATCCTCGGAGAATCGAAGGAGCAGACAGGTGAGGCAGCTTCGATGTGCGACATCGAGATGCAAGCTTCGCAGCGTGACCTCCTCGACGCGCTTGTCAAGACAGGCAAGCCTGTGGTATTGCTCCTCGCTAACGGCCGCCCGATGGTACTGAAGCATGAGTCGGAGATCGTTCCTGCCATCCTCGACATCTGGTTCCCAGGCAGTGAGGCAGGTGACGCTATCTGTGACGTCCTCTTCGGCGACGTGGCTCCACAGGGTCACCTCACCACCACCTTCCCACAGCACGTCGGTCAGTTACCTATTTATTATAATCATAAGAATACGGGCCGTCCTATCGGTGAGAATGACTATGGCAAGTTCACCTCTGGCTATCTCGACGTGACCAACGCTCCTCTCTATCCATTCGGCTGGGGTCTGACCTATACCACCTTCGAGATGAGCGATATCAAGCTCAGCAGCGACAAAATGACTGCCAATGGCTCTCTCACCGCCACCGTCACGCTCAGCAACACCGGCAAGCGCGAGGCTACCACCATCGTGCAGCTCTATACTCACGATCTGGCTGGCTCTATCACCCGTCCTGTCCAGGAGCTCAAGGGCTTCCGACACGTGACCTTGGCACCAGGTGCAAGCCAGGAGGTGACCTTCACGGTAACGCCTGAGATGCTCAAGTTCTACAACGCGAAGCTTGAGTATGTCAACGAGCCTGGCGACTTCGACCTCATGATCGGCCTCAACTGCCGTGAGGTGAAGCATGCAGGATTCGTCCTGAATTAAGGAGTATGCAGGCAAAGGCCTGCCATAGGAACTAACCTAAAGCAACAGCAATGAAGACCAAAATAATCATACTGATCGCAATACTGATACAATGCGGTGTACTGATGGCTCAGAACTATACTTATTCTGTGACCACCGGTACGTCCTGGTGTCGTGATGTCTATCCCGGTATAGAACGGGAACAGAGAGAAGCCATGCTCAAAGCAGATCCACTGCCTGGAGCACCGAACTTTGGTCAGATATTCGAGAAGCTCACTTACACCTATCGTAAGTCGAACACCTACAACGACAGTATCTATTACAATCTGTCGCACGAGGAATGGATTAGCATGTTCAAACGTCGTGCTGTGAGCTATGCTCAGTTCTACGAAGAGGATAACGACGCTCTGGCACAGATACAGGAATACTTCAAGAGAAAGGATGTACCTGAAGCCGCTTATGACTCGCTCTTTTTCTATTCACGTCAGATGTATCATCGCAATGTCAATGACGTCTTCCTTTTAGAGCAGTTCATGGATATCCTCTTGCCTCACTACGAAAAACTCGAGGATCAGGAGCACCTGGTTTTCTGCTATATGTGTGCAGGCATGCTGCATTATCAGAGCTCACGAATGGGAGACGAACAGGCGAGCATGCGCTCAGAGAAGTATTACCATAAGGTGCTCGATATGAAGGAGCACTTTGCCAGCTTCAAGGATCCGCTCAACTATTACTACTTCATCGCAGCCTACGTCAATCTGGCTGTGCTCCATACTCAGGCAGGAAACATCTCCATCAACGGAGCCAGAGATATCACAGAACAAGTCCTTGAGGTGTACCGGAAGCCAGAGGTGCAGGAAATCCTGCATCGCGATAGCTTGCTCAATGCCTTTGCAGACTGGTCATACGACATCTTCCGCCTGCGTGGCATCATCAGCTTCATCTGCCAGCGTGTCAAGAATGATGCTCTGCGTGATGACCTGTATCGTGTATATAAGGAGTTCAAGGAGGAGATCGGCAATGACTTCGGAAATCTGAAGAACCGCTACTATTCGAAGCTCGAATATGACGACCTCCTGATCGAAGCCTACATGGGTCATATCTCCTGGAATGAAGCACATCTGGGACTTAGAAACCTTCTGTCCAAAGATCCAGACATGAATGCGGAAGGAAAAGGCGTACCAACAATCAAGATCAACTACCTCAACAACATGTTTGAGTCAGCCGTCTATGTGCTAGAGCGCACCAACCGCACGGCTGAGGAGAAGAAGGAATCGATGAAGATCATGCTCAACAGGCTGTTATCGTTCGTCAGACGCTATGAACATAGCCGTTATCCGTTTGAGAAGGGTATGATCCTGGCACACATCGCTCGTAAGGCTGAAGTACTGCAGTACCTCAATGCCAAAGAGCGTAAGGACCTGATTTACCGCCTCATCATCCTCGAGCAGCCGACCACCTACGTGCATGTAACCATGGTAGCCTCACTGGCGAAACAGCTGTCAGAGTTTATGATCGACAGACAGCCAGAGTACTTCCTCAGCATGCCGAACTTCAGTTCGGTGGAAGAGGTACAGGCTAAGAAGGACTCGCTGCTCAACTTTATCTATGAGGCGGCCATCTTCCACGATCTGGGCAAGATCACCATGCCAATGGTGGTCAACAACTGCATCCGTAAGCTCAATGACCATGAGTACCGAATCCTGGAGATGCACCCAGAGAAGTCTCGTAACTTCTTTGCCGTCGATCCTTCACTCAAACCCTATCAGGACATTGCACTCGGTCATCATAAATGGTACAATGGCAAAGGTTATCCTAGCAACTTCCGCAACCTGAAGTCGCCATATTACCCGATTATCTGTCTGGTGACCATCTGCGACTGTCTCGATGCTGCGACCGAGAACATCGGCCGAAACTATCATCGTCCGAAACCATTCGAAATCGTTCTTCAGGAGTTTATCAAAGAATCTGGTACTCGTTACAACCCACAGATCATTGATTTCATCCGATGGAATAAGGATGTGCAGCTGGCTATGAAGAAGATTGTGAGCGATGGCCGCTATGACCATTACTTTGAGCTCTACACTGGCTACATGCAAGAAAAATAGCAGGAGCGACTCAAGTCTTTCCAACACCTTTATATAAATAATGTATAGAAAAACGATCCTGACCTTGATGCTCCTGCTTGCTGGCCTACAAACGTGGGCCCAGCAGGTTGACGATAAAAAGATCATTCGGTTTGATAGTATCGCCAGCGCCCTCTTCGTAGAAGGAAACTACGAGGAGGCGCTCAACACGTTGCTGCGTGAGACAAATATCCTAGAGCGGACACCAGATGACAAGCGTTACATCGAGGCGCTCGTCAAGATAGGACTCTGCTACGAGAAACTCAACCTGCCATTCAAGGCTATAGAGGTCAATAAGCGCGCCATCACGCTCTATACCCATATTGCCTCAGAGGACGCATATCTGGCCAACCGAAGCAACTACATTGCCGGCCTCTACCTCGCCATGGATGATAAAAAATTGGCAGAGCAATGGGTCAACGAGACTCTGCGGATCAGCAACAAGGTCAAGCCATCGGACAGCGACCGTCTCAAGCACCTCACAACTGCAGCCAAGACTACCTTCGCCTTAGGAAAGTATAAAGAGGCCATCAACCACCAGCGCGAGATCATCACGATCACCGGACGCCACCTCAACAAGCATCACGACAACTTTCTGGAACTCCTGTCTACCCTCCGAGCATACTATAGCGGCGCAGAAGATAAGGAGCATCACAACCAGGTATCAGAGGAGATCCGCCAGCTGAAAAAAGAGATCGAGGACGGCGTCCTGCCTGAGCCTACAGACCTATCGACGCCAGTTCTCTGCCGACGTCATAATATCGAAGCACTCCTCTGTAGCCGCTGGATCCTCAACAACTATCTCTCGACCAAAGGCATGAAGGAGGCGGCAGACTTTATTATCCAGTTCCGCAAGCATACTCCGGATGCAGCTGTCTATCTGGGGCCTGCCGAACTCGAATGGGTCAAAAAAAATGCAGGCTTCTACGTAGCCTACATCGCAGCATCAATCGAATATGCACTGCAGCACCCTGACGATCAGCGCTACAGCGTCGAGCAGTACAAGGCCGCCATGTATCGCCTCCTCGACTACTACAAACAGAACAAGGACTTTGCCGGTGAGATCAAGCGCTTCGACACGTATCTCATGCTCAAGGAAATGAACCCAGCAGAATTGGAAAAACGCCTCGAGAAGAACTTTCAGGACTTCGTCGAGGCGATGAACAGCAGGAAGAAGGGACGCATCTCTGCTGAGGATCCGGTATTGCTGAATTTCTCTTACTGATTTACTCTTCCAGCAATTTCCAATACTCTCTCCACCTTTTCTTCTCTTGACAACTCAGCCGGTATCCAATGGATGTGGATACCGCGCTTCTCCATACCCCTGAACCACGTCATCTGACGCTTAGCGAACTGATGGATCGCAATCTCCAACTGTCGCACCATCTCGTCGTATGAGAGCTCTCCTGTGAGATAGAGCGTGAGGTATTTATATTCCAAGCCATAATAGATCAGGTCCTGTGGCGGGATCTGACGGTCTTCGAGCAAGTGACGCACCTCATCGACCATACCCGCCTCCAGACGCTCACGCAGACGGCGCGAGATACGCTCACGGCGCACGTCACGGTCGACTTCAGTGCCAACGACAACACTGGGTACGGCAGGATAGCCGGTGAGCTGCTCGGCATGAGTGCGATAGTAGTCGCGGATTTCAATCTCACGGATGGCACGCTTGGCAGTGTCGGTATCTGTCTGGTTATGCAGCGTCTTGTAGGTCTTGAGGATCTCGGTCAGTTCTTCGAGGCTCTTGCCTTCGAGGTTCTTGCGGAGCTCGGGATTCTCTGGCACCTCGTGCATCTCATAGCCTTTGAGGATACTCTCCACATAGAGTCCTGAACCGCCACAGAAGACAGGCGTCAAGCCACGCGCCACCATGTCGTTATACGCTTCGTGGAAGTCCTTCTGAAACTCATAGATGCTATATCGATATCCTGGCTCTCGGATGTCAATCAGGTGGCACTTCACCTCCTTGACGACCTTCCCATCAGCATCGCGCACCAAGTAATCCTCCAGGTCCTTGCCGGTACCCAGAGTCATCTCCTTATATACCTGTCGGCTGTCGCCAGAGATCACCTCCGAATTCAGTGCCAGTGCCACGTCTACAGCCAGACGTGTCTTGCCAGAGGCGGTAGGGCCAACAATAGTAATCATCATATCAGTGAGGAGTGAGGAATTAGGAGTTAGGAGTAATATCGATGACCATGCCATCATACGCCAGCTCTACTGTATTGAGCAATGACGCAGGGTATTTCTCTGCAAGCTCTGCAAAGAGATGCTCCTTAAAGAGCGCATGCAGGCCCATTTCGTGGCTCATGTGCGTAAATACCGTACGCTGAGGTTTCAGCAGATGGACGATCTCCATGGCCTGCTGCACGCTATAGTGTGTAGGGTGCTCATGCCAGCGGAGTGCATCAATGATCAGGTGAGTGACGCCACGGAGCTTCTCCAGATCACGCTCTTCGATGCGAGTACAGTCGGTGATATAGGCCAATGGCCCGATGCGATAACCCAGCATCGGCAGCTTGCCATGATAGCAGCGGATCGGAGTCACCTCGGTCTCTCCTACCTTGAAGCTGTCACCTTGGCTCGGATGCAGCGTGGTCAGCTCGAGCTTCGGTACTCCAGGGTACTTATGCACGAAGATATAGTCCCAGCGCGTCATCAGCGCGTCAGACATGATCTGATCGGCATAGGTAGCCAATGGCTTGAAGTAAGCAAACGGACGCAAGTCATCGAGACCATAGCAATGGTCGAAATGATTGTGTGTCAAAAGCAGCGCGTCGAGCTCTCGTATATCCGCGCGAATAGCCTGCAGACGGAAGTCAGGACCACAATCCACCAGGATCTTCTTCCCTTCATCGGTCTCTACCAGCGCGCTGCAGCGCAGACGGTTATCCTTTGGATCCTTCGACTGGCATACTTCGCACTGACACGTCGGCATCGGCACTCCGATACTCGTTCCGCTTCCTAAAATAGTGACTTTCATAATAAGACCTTAATCCTCCTCTCCTCTGATCTCCAGCAGCGACTTATACTCCTCGTTCTCCGGATCCTTCTCTGCATAGATCTCGATCGGCAACTGAGGGAGTCCTGCCAAAGCCTCATTGAGGCGCTCACCGAAGGCGGCAGTGTTACGAGCAATGAAGACCCACTCGCGCTTACCCTGACCCGTATAGATACCGGTCAGGATGGCCAGCTTGTCCTTCTCCATCGCCTTACGCAGACGCTCCTCTACGGCCTCCATAATCTGAGCCTCCTTATCGATGGCTGGCATTCCCTTGGCATCAGCCTCAAAGCGCCAGGTGACTTCGATACGCTCCTTCATCTTACCTTGCTGGATAAACTCGTCGATGTCTGAGCGACCAGAAATAAAAGTATAGCTACCGTCCTCGTTCTCACTCAGCGCGGTAAACCATTTATCAGATAATTGCATATTATCAAATTAGTATTTTTTCGTAATCTTTGCTCCCGGATAGTAGTGTTCCAGGATCTCCTCCGCCTTAAAGCCTTTCAGCGCCATCGCAGCAGCACCGATCTGGCAGAGTCCTACGCCATGTCCCCAGCCTTTTCCTTTTATTATAAATAAGGTGTGGCCGTTAGCGTCAGTATCGGTCTCTACGTCAAACCACGAGCTGTAGAGATGTGTCTCCGAGAGCGCCTTGCGGATCATCAGCTCCTTGCCGATGACCACGGTCTTCTCCGATCCGACGACACACAGGGTCTTCAGTCTTCCCGATGCACCACGTTCGCAAGGGTCCAGCGCAAGGATGGTTCCTAACTGTAGTTGCAGTTTCTTCTCGATGAGCGAAGTGAGCTCCTCCTGCGTATAACGTACCTCCCAGTCGTGGAAATCCACCGTCTGCTGATCGTAGTTATTGAGCACCTGGCTCAACACGCCATCCAGTCCTCCTGGCAACGTGGCGATGAATGCAGGATCGCAATAAGGATCATCCACTGGCTGCAGATAACTGTAGTCCTCGTCCTGCCAGCAGGTCGAGAACAACTCCGTCTTGCCACCACAGCACTTGCTGAATCGTGCATCACAGATCGCTCCCGTCTCATCGGTCAATACCATGCCACGCGTCTCCTCCACCGCCTGCTTGACGAGTGGTGAGGCAGCACGAGTGATACCTTGATAGCGCTGGCAGTGATCGTCAGCACAAACGTCGTACAATCTGTGATCTGTGTGATCCCAGATTTTAGTGAGGAGTGAGGAGTTAGGAGTTAAGAGTTGATTGCCTGTTTTAGTGAGGAGTGAGGAGTGAGGAGTGAGGAGTTGATTGCCTGTATCGCAAGAAGAATTAGGCGTATCAGAAGAATACTCCTCACTCCTAACTCCTAACTCCTCACTGCGGCAGCGCAGCTGTCGCAACACCCAGCTGCGACTGATGACAGCATGCGCCTTGAGCAGCTCCAGAGAATTCGTTGCCGACATCTCGCTCGAAATCACGCTCTCCAGATATTGCTCCACCGGGATGAGGTTGATGGCATGCAGCTTTCCTTCACGCGCAATGATATGCAATGAACCCCGGAAGATCTGATCCTCCTGCTGCTGCCAGTGGAACTCCTTGCCGATGGTCACCTGTTCGAGCGTGAATGGTTCGGTATGACACCAGTATTCGCTCATCTCCTTGATCTCGGCGCGATTGCTGCTATAATCCATCACATCGCGCATCTGGTCGTCAGCCAGATAGTTCATGCTATGCACACGCTCCTCGGCTGAGAATCGGATCTGCTGACCCTCCATGATACCTACGT
The DNA here is from genome assembly GCA_045598885.1 of Bacteroidales bacterium. Taxonomy (GTDB): domain Bacteria; phylum Bacteroidota; class Bacteroidia; order Bacteroidales; family UBA3663; genus Liminaster. Next base: position 29,215 of record JAZRVB010000007.1, on the reverse strand, counting down.
GCAGCATCGGTTCACGCTGCCAGCACTGGCCAAGCAGATCAGCGAGGAGAGCCGGTGTCATCTTCTCAAAATCCTCTTCGCGGCTCAATGGTACCAAGCCGCAGAACTCCAGCGAAGCAGGACTGATCACCACACGATCGGCCTCCGTACCCTTGCCGCCTTCCGTACCAGCGAAGTACTGCCAGGGGCGATGCTGACTACGATCGATGACCAGCCAATAGGCCTCTGAGCCTTCCGTCCAGGTCAGGATGTTCTGATGATCGGTGTCGTCGACGTTTGGGAACTGACTCGTCACACCCAGCTGACGCTTCTGGTCCTCACCCCACTGCAGCATCGGTACGGCCGACTTAGGCACCGCCTGGAAGTGCATGTGATCAGGCGCACTGGCACCACTGCAAGCGCCATTGAAGAAGATCAGATACTCCGGGAAGAGATCGGCAAAGAACGCCATATCCCACACACGTCCCTTCAGCGTCTGGCGCGTATGTTCCTTGGCAATGATCGTGAAGTGATGATCGACGATCGGATACGGATTGACCGCCACCAGATACTTGTGGTGCAGCGGCAACGTCTCCACCTCCACCTTGAGCTGCTCCTGAGGCAAAGCGTGTTCGCAGAGGAAGCAAGGACGCTCCTCTCCCACCTTACCATCGGCTGAGATCTTGGCATTGGCACTCTTGGCTCGCGCCGGATTGTAGGTCAATGTATAGCTACAGCCATCGACACTGATGGTGCGATGACGCGCCTCGTGCAACGCTTCATAGCGCTCACGACAAGCAGGCCAGAGTGGCAACTGACGATCAAAGAGAGATTCTAGCATGGATTTCTATACTGCGGATGCGATCCTTATAGAGGTTATTACGATTGATTTTTTCGCGACTCAGCGCCGCATCGCTGTTACCGCTCCATCGGCGGCAGTCATAGAGCGACTCATAGATACGTCCGATGCGATACTCACGGCAGATACGCAGCATGGCAGCATAGTCCTCACCATAGCTGGTATTAGGTAGCGGATGACGGAGCAGCAAGTCACGACGGAAGCCACGAGGCGCACCCAGGCCGTTGATGCGAAGCGCGTTGTTCATACCATTCTCAGGTGTCCATTCCTTATGGTCGATGACTCCTGGAGGCAACTCCTGCAGGTTGAAATCCGTCAGTCGGTAGCTACCTACCACCGCCATGCAGTCCTGCTCGATGAAGGCCGAGACCATCTTCTGCAGCGTGTCCGTCCGGCTATAGATGTCGTCACTATCGAGCTGCACGACAAACTGGCCGCACTTCTCCGAAGCCACCGCCTTATTCCAGCAGCCACCGATACGGAGCGAGTCCTCTTCTGGCACGATATGCACTACACGCTCATCCTCTGCAGCCAGAGCGGCAATCGCCTCGGTCGTGCCATCGGTCGAATGATTGTCCACCACGATGACATTATAGGCAAAGTCTGTCTGCTGCGACAGCGCCGAGCGGATAGCATCCTGGATGGTCCTGACACGATTATACACTGGGATCACCACACTCGCTGTCATCGCACCAGTCAGCGCAGTAGAGGTCTGCATCACATGATGGTCGATGTACGCTCCTAAGGTCTTCAGATGCGCCGTAAAGACCTGCTCATACTCCACCTGCACCGCACGATTGCGAGGATTGACATAGTCGAACTGACTACCTGCCTCCTGCACCGCCGGACGATAGGTATAGAGGAACTCATTGAGGTGGAAAGGCAACACCTGGCGCGACAAGGCCAGTCGCACGGCATACCACGCCGCATACTGCCAGCACTTCCCATCAGCAGCAGCCAGCGCCGACACCTCCGCGTAAGCAGCAGCCAGCGCCGGCACGCGTATCATCACCAGTGCGCCAAAGTCGAAATCATCGCGCACTGATCCTAGCTGATAGTCGATCGTCTCGCACAACTCCGACTCCTGACGGAAGTCAGCATACACCATCGCACTACCCGTGTCCTCCAGCACATTCTGCAAGCGCAAGACTTCCTGCTGCGTCAGCTCCACCTCGCCTGGCAGCAGCTGCAGGAGCAGATAACGCGCAGATGCCGACTTTGTGCTCTGCACCAGATCCATGAGCAGATCTGTGCCACACACTGCCGGCAACGTACGATAAAGGGTATCATCGCTCAACGTGAGCGTACCACCTTGTAAAGTCATAAGTTTTAGTTTTTACTCTATGATGCGACGAGCACCACGGTAGCGCTTCGCATAATAGTCCATAGTAGAAGAGTCGATCTGGATACCTGTACTGGCGGCATGGATGAAATGGAACTCACCCGTGTCTTCATTGACATCCACCACAATACCCACATGGCCGATGTTCTTTCGACGCGCGTTCGAACCCGTCCAGAATACCAGGTCGGCTGGCTGCAAGAAGCGCGTATCTTGTATCTCGCGTCCCTGCAGGAACTGATCCTGTGACGATCGCGCCAGAGTGATGTCGAACATCGCATAGATAAACGATGTGAAGCCAGAGCAGTCAAAACGATCCGGCCCCATACGACCAGCAGCATACGGACAACCGATATAGTCCTTGGCAGTCATGAGGATATCGTTACAGATAGGTGGCACAAGGGTCTCGACATAATTCTTCGGATGGAGGCGGCGCTGCACTTCCTCAGGCACCTGTTCGCCGAGTGCGATCAGCGAGTCGGCCACAGCATGCAGGCGCACCAGTTCGGCGTCATTGTGCCAGTTGTAGGACTGCCACCCGCTCATGTCTTCTACCTGTCGGCCATACGAAGGGTCATATTCAGCCATACGAGGCTGCTCCCTGCGGCCAGACAGCGATTTGAAGAGCGAGCATCCGGTCAGAATACACAGCCCAAGTGATACTAGAATGAAATAAAAATATTTTGTCATAGGGGTACAAAGGTAAGAAGAATATTTTTAAAATGTGCAATTTCCTATGATTTTTATTGTTTTTTGAGTTATCAACACTCTTTTTTAGGTATTTTTCGCTATCTTTAGTTTCAAAATTTGCACATTTCTGCTAAAAGTATTATATTTGCAGCGTCTAAAAACTATTCATTATGAAAAAGATTCTTCTTACCCTCGTTTGCTGCCTTATGACAGTCGTTTCGTTTGCACAGATCAAGTCTGTCGATGTCATGGCCGACTACCGTGCAGGTATTATTGGTCCTAAGGGAGATCCTGGCATTGGCCTCGGCCTTACCTGGGAACTTGCCGAGAATTTTGATATGGTACCACGCTTCCACTGGTACCTCGACGGTGATGCCACCAAATTCAATGCTGAGGTAGATTTCCATTATAATTTCACTGAGGTTTTTGACAACTTCTATCTCTATCCTGTTGTGGGTGGTGGCCTCTATCATTATTTCAGCGATGACCACAAGCGTATCAAAGCACTCATCAACGCAGGTGCTGGTATTGGTATCCCTCTCAATGATAGTTTCAACTTTTTCGGTGAGATAAAGTATCAAATCATCGCAGGAGAGAATCGCGTGAGCGGAACTTATATCTCAGCAGGTATCAGCTATTGCTTCTAATGTTTCTCAATAATATAGGGTGTCAATGATCCTGGCACCCTTCACTATTACATATTACCACATGAAGAAAGTTTTACTCTTTTCCCTTCTTGCCTGTGGAGCATTCAGCCTTCAGGCACAAATCACAGAGTCAGCCACAGATGCCGTCAAGAATATGGGCGTGGGCTGGAACCTCGGTAACACCCTCGATGCCAATAAAGGTGCAGGCAAAGACTTCAATGCAACTTCCTACTGGGGACAGCAGGGTCTCGAATCAGAGACTTACTGGGGTCAGCCAGTCACTAAGCCAGAGCTCTTCAAGATGATGAAGGAAGCTGGCTTTGGCGCTATCCGCGTACCAGTGACCTGGTTCAATCACATGGACAAGGACGGTAACGTCGACAAAGCCTGGATGGAACGTGTCCACAAGGTGGTCGACTATGTCATCGACAATGGTCTCTACTGTATCATCAACGTGCATCACGACACAGGCGCAGACTCTAAAGACCATGCTTCATGGATCAAAGCTGACGAGAAAAGCTATGACGCAGTCAAGGAGCGTTACGAAGGTCTCTGGAAGCAGATTGCTACCGAGTTTAAGGATTATGGCAAAGAGCTCCTTTTCGAGAGCTACAACGAGATGCTCGACAACTACAGCTCATGGTGTTTTGCATCATTCAATAGCCCTAGCAAGTACGATGCAGCCTCTGCTACCTCATCATACAATGCCATCAACAGCTACGCCAAAAGCTTCCGTGATGTCGTCCGTGCCACAGGTGGCAACAACGAGACGCGAAACCTCATCGTCAACACTTACGCTGCAGCCAATGGCTACGGCAACTGGAATACACACCTCACCGACCCTCTTACAAAGCTCACTCTCCCTGAGGCTGCAGGCCACATGATTGTCGAGGTTCATGCTTATCCAAACATCCAGAGTAGAACCATTGCCGACATCAAGAAAGAGGTCGATAGCATGGTCAAACTCATGGACGACAATTTCGGCAGCAAGGACTACCCTGCAATCTTCGGAGAATGGGGTACTTCCAATGTCGATGCGGGTGATGGCAAGACCGACTATGATGCTCGCCGAGAACTGATGTTCCAGTTCTGTGAGTATTTCGTACAGGCTACCAAGGCGAAAGGTATGGGTACCTTCTTCTGGATGGGTATGTCCGATGGTCTCTACCGTTCTATGCCAGCTTTCAGCCAGCCAGACTTGGCCGAGTGTGTCACCAAGGCTTATCACGGAGCTTCTTTCAGCGGCAAGTACCCGCAGCCGGATAAAGTTTCTTCTGTAGATCTGATCACCGAGCCAATGACTTTCGTAGGTTGGGGAGACCCTCGACTCAACATTCCGGGCGCTCAATTTAAGAGCATCGGTGACAACATCCAGATTACCCTCACCTATACCTTCAGTGGAGACAATACAGATATTCAGCTATATTATGGAGACTGGTCGTCAAAACCTTCATTCATTATCGGCAGCAAGACCTATGACGGTGACTACGACCCACATGACGACCATGATGTGACTGAGACCGTCACCACAACCATCACCTTCAGCAAGGAGGTGACAGCAGAACTGGCCAAGCGCGGTCTTATCATCTTCGGAGATAAGTTCACACTCTCCAAGGCTGTCCTTTCAGACCCTAGCGCGGCAAGCATCGAGACGATCGAAACCAATGAAGCTTCAGATATTCTCTATGACCTCTCCGGCCAGCGAGTCAACCGCACGACTCACGGCATCTACATTCAGGGAGGAAAGAAGTATTTTGTAAAGTAATAAAAGCATTTGCAAGAATGGACACCATGCACTCAAGACGTCCATTCTTTTTATCAGGAATGGACGCCTTGCACTCAGGACGTCCATTCTTGTTTTCAGGAGTGGACGGCGTGATCTCAGGAAGGAATTAAGCGAATTCTAGATAGACCGCTCATTGATATAATCCAAGAACTTCTGCTTGTAATTATCACCAACGGGAATATAGACATCGTCGAAGATGATGCGCATGCGACTGATTTCCTGAATCTTATCGAGATTGACAATATAGGAACGATGCACACGCATAAAGTTCTTGGCCGACAGAATCTCCTCCATGCGCTTCATGCTCATCAACGGCATCAGCGGCTTCGGCTGACCGTCGAGGAAGATGCGCAGATACTCTCCCATGCTCTCCACATATTTAATATTAGAGACGTCGATACGGCTGATACGGTATTCGCTCTTCACAAATATTGAGTTATCCTGCAACTTCACCTCTTCCACCGGCTTTTCCTCGATCATACGACGAGCCCTATCAGCTGCACCCAGGAAGTCCTGAAACGAGAAAGGCTTGAGCAAGTAGTCAACCGCCTCAACCTTATAACCTTCAATGGCATACTCGGAGTAGGCCGTCGTGAAGATGACCTTAGGTTTCTGATTGAGCGAACGGACGAAGTCAAGGCCATTGAGGTCTGGCATATTAATGTCGACAAACATCAGATCCACCTGCGTCTCACTGATTACTTTCATGGCCTCAAGGGCATCGCGGCACTTACTAACCAGTTCGAGGTAAGGAATCTTGCTAATATATGTACTGATCTGAGCCAGTGACAAAGGCTCATCATCTATGGCGATACAACGAATCATAACTTGCAATTAATTAATTTAATGGGACATACAAATCGACCGTGAAATCTTTCTCCGTCGAATCGATATTCAGCTTATAACGCTTGCCAAAAAGCAGATCGAGACGCTTCCGCACGTTGACAAGGCCTAAACCACAACCTTTTTTCTGTATACCCTCACGACTGAAATTACTATTCTGACAATGGAAATGCACCATATTATCAGGACTCTCCTCATAGCTGATATTGATATAGGAAGGATGGTGGTGAGAGATGCCATGCTTGAAAGCATTCTCTATAAATACAATACCGATAAGCGGAGGAAGCATCGTATTCAGATAAGGAGCATCTTTCGGAGGATCGGCATAATTGATGGAAACTGAGTCATCGCACCGCAGCCTCATCAGCTGCACAAAATGTCTGTGAAATTCAAGTTCTTTATGCAATGGAACCCTCGCGCCACTGGTTTCATAGAGCATGTAGCGCATCATCCTGGAGAGCTCAATGATGGCATCCTTGGCCAACTGACCATCGATATCGACCAACGCATGAATATTGTTGAGCGTATTCATGAAGAAGTGAGGATTGATCTGATACTTCAGATAGTCGAGCTCGGTCTTCACCTTATCTGCCTCTGTGACTTTCTGCAGCAGCATTTCGCGTCTGCTATGAAAGATAATGTTAATGCAGAGACTTGTAGCCATGACCAGCACTGACATGATGACCATAGTCAAGAACTGAGTACCAAGCAATACTCCTAAAACTGAGGGGGCACCTGTGATGGCATAGCAATATACAAACATCAACACGATGGCCGACAGAAGCGACAGAAAGATGAATGGCCGTATCTTCTGCTTGAAGAAGAAGCATGGCTCGAGTACGAACTTGCTAATACAGAAAAGGAGGAGGAAAACCAAATCTCCAATCCAATCATCTTTGACCTTATCCCAACACATGTGGTCGGTCATACTCTTCGAAAACTCATAGTAATTATGAAATAATGGCTGTGTGAAGACCAGCAGCCATCCCACAATATAGAATAAGTCTTCGTTGCCAAGATTGGCCAAGGATGGTGTTTTGATCCTTGAGAACCAAAGTTTTAGGTTTGACATATCAGGTGGGAATTAGGGGAAGCAGCTTTTGGCATTAGAGTATATATACAAAAAAAAGGATTTAACAAGACAGTAAACTTCCAAGCAACGCCCCTTACATTTCTTGAACACCGTCTCATTAAATCCGCTGCAAAGGTAGAGCAAAATTCTGACCTTAGCAAATAAGTTCAATGAACAGACGTTTTTTAATCATTAACAAATGTCTGATCTGAAACCTCTTGTTCCGATTAGTCTTCGATCACAGACACGGTCATGCTGACATCCTCTACAGGACGATCACCAGGTTGTGTCTTGACATTCTGGATCTTATCGACAACTTCAAGTCCCTCAACGACTTCTCCGAAGACGGTATAGTTCTGATCGAGGAAAGGAGTGCCACCGATGGTCGTATAGATCTCGCGCTGCTCAGCGCTGTACTTTGGAGCTCCGAGTTCCTTTGCCTTGGCCATGGTCTGCTTCTGCAGATCCTCCTGCAAGGCCATCAGACCTGCATTGTCGCGATTCTTACGTAGGTCAAGGATCTTGCTGCGATTCTCTACCACAAGCTGGTTGAAGATGCCCTGAAGCTGCTGCTGCTCCATCTGCTTCTCCATCTGGGTGAGCTTGCCTGCACTGTAGATCTCACCGGTAACAATATAGAACTGCGAACCGCTGGAACGCTTCTCCGGATTGACCTCATCGCCTTGACGTGCTGCTGCGAGTGCGCCCTTCTTATGGATCAGTGCAGCATTGAACTCAGCTGGAATTGTATAATCTGGACCTCCAGAACCAAGACGAGCAGTAGACGAAGCGCCCTTGCTGTCAGGATCGCCACCCTGCACCATGAAATTCTTGATGACGCGATGGAAGAGGGTGCCATCGTAATATCCCTCAGCAGCAAGCTTGAGAAAGTTGTCACGATGCTGTGGAGTCTCATCATAGAGACGTACTGTGATATCACCGAGCGAAGTCTTAATTAAAACTTTTGCCATTATTTTCTGTTTTTATACGTTTTTGACATCGCGCAAGCGGTTGCGCATCCTGCCAAAATATGCGTTCATTTACTTTTTAATACAATACATTTGCAAAATAGCGTTAGCAAATCTTGTCGAATAAGAACAGATAATCCGTTTTTTCTATAAAAAATAAGGACATAATTTGCACTTGTCGGCAGAAGGCGCTATCTTTGCATCGTGTTTTTCATGGTATTAGATTTTAAGGTTAATGCAAAAGGGTCGTCGTGATGACGCCCCTTTTTTGTTTATTCATACTCGAATACGCCGTTCTCGGTGTGCAAGGTAACCTTTGCGCCCTCTGGTCGAGCCTCTACGCGACCGATGATCTGAGCATCGATATTGAAGCTCTTAGCAATCTCGATAACCTCCTGAGCCTTCTCTGCTGGCAGATAGACCTCCAGACGATGACCCATGTTGAAGACCTTATACATCTCTGACCAGTCGGTACCTGACTGCTCGTGGATGGTACGGAAGAGTGGTGGGATTGGGAAGAGATTGTCCTTGATGACGTGCAGGTTCTTGATGAAATGCAGCACCTTGGTCTGTGCACCGCCAGAGCAGTGTACCATGCCGTGAATCTCGTGACGCATAGCATCGAGCATCTTCTTAACAACTGGAGCGTATGTACGAGTTGGACTCAGTACGAGCTTGCCTGCATCGAGCGGAGAACCCTCTACTGCATCGGTCAGCTTGAGGCCACCGCTGTATACGAGGTCCTCAGGTACGGCATGATCGTATGACTCAGGATATTTCTCTGCCAGATACTTGGCAAAGACGTCGTGACGAGCCGAGGTGAGGCCGTTAGAACCCATACCGCCATTGTACTCCTTCTCGTATGTTGCCTGACCATAGCTGGCAAGGCCTACGATGACGTCACCTGCTGCGATGTTGGCATTGTTGATCACGTCACTGCGCTTCATACGGCAGGTCACGGTGCTATCGACGATGATGGTGCGAGCCAAGTCTCCGACGTCAGCGGTCTCACCACCGGTGCCATAGACACCAATACCCATCTCACGGAGTTCCTGCATGAGTTCGTCATTGCCATTGATCACAGCGCTGATCACCTCGCCTGGGATCAGCATCTTGTTACGGCCGATGGTGCTGCTCACAAGGATGTTATCGACGGCACCTACGCAGATGAGGTCATCGATGTTCATGATCAATGAGTCCTGAGCAATACCCTTCCAGACAGACACGTCGCCGGTCTCCTTCCAGTACATGTATGCCAATGAGGTCTTGGTACCTGCACCGTCTGCATGCATGATATTGCAGTATTCAGGATCACCTCCCAGGATATCTGGGATGATCTTGCAAAAGGCCTGGGGATAGAGGCCCTTGTCTATATTCTTGATGGCATTATGCACATCTTCCTTGCTGGCGCTGACGCCACGCATCATGTAACGCTGATCCATATTTATATATATTTTATTAAATATACACTTTAAGTAAACTCTGTCTTAAGAAAGTTCCGCTTTCAGGAACTTTGTTGTCCAAGTATCTGCGGCTTTTTTCTTTGAACGCCCTAAACCACAAATCTCTTCTGGCGTACCCTCTGCCACAATATATCCTCCAGCGGCACCGCCGTCAGGACCCATGTCGATAAGGTAGTCACAGCACTTGATCACATCGAGGTTATGTTCGATGATTACCACCGTGTTTCCTTTGTCCACCAGTCGGTTAATACAACTCATCAGCACACGGATATCCTCGAAATGAAGGCCTGTGGTAGGCTCATCCAGGATGTAGAGTGTCTTGCCGGTCTGCTTCTTGGCTAGTTCTGTAGCCAACTTGACACGCTGACTCTCACCTCCGGAGAGTGTCGTACTTGGCTGTCCGAGCTTGATGTAGCCAAGGCCGACCTCCTGTAATACGATGATCTTGTTGAGGATCGATGGGACATTCTCAAAGAACTCGACGGCCTGATTGATGGTCATATTGAGCACGTCGGCGATTGACTTGCCCTTGAAACGCACCTCCAGCGTTTCGCGATTGTAGCGCTTGCCATGACAGGCCTCGCACTGCACCATCACGTCGGGCAGGAAGTTCATCTCTATATTCTTATAGCCATTGCCCGAGCAGACCTCGCAGCGACCGCCACCGACATTAAATGAGAAGCGACCTGGCTTGTAACCACGCATCTGCGCCTCTGGCAACTGTACGAAGAGGTTACGAATATCCTGAAAGACACCTGTGTAGGTAGCTGGATTTGATCGAGGCGTGCGACCCAAAGGACTCTGATCAACAGTCACAACCTTATCGATCAGCTCCAGGCCTTCGATGCTCTCATACGGCAAAGGCTGCTGCAACGAGCGATAGAAATGCTGGCTCAGAATAGGCTGAAGGGTGCCATTGATCAAGGATGACTTGCCAGAGCCAGAGACACCTGTCACTCCGATGAGACGACCGAGTGGAAGATCGAGCGTCACGCCCTTGAGGTTATGACCCGTTGCTCCACGTACGATAAGATGCTTGCCATTGCCCTCACGGCGCGTGGCTGGCACTTCAATCTTGCGTGTACCATTGAGGTAGTCACTCGTCATCGTGTGCTGATTGAGCATCTCCTTAGGCGTACCTTGGAAGACAACATTACCTCCCTTACGACCAGCCTCTGGACCGATGTCGACGACAAAATCTGATTCGAGCATCATATCCTTGTCATGCTCCACGACGATAATCGTATTGCCGATGTCGCGCAATTCCTTGAGCGAATTGATCAGCAGCTTATTGTCGCGCTGATGCAGGCCAATGGAAGGCTCATCGAGAATATAGAGGACATTGACCAGCTGTGTACCGATCTGCGTAGCCAGGCGGATACGCTGGCTCTCACCACCCGACAATGTCATCGTGGCACGACTCAGCGAGAGATAGCCGAGACCTACGCCTAAGAGGAAGCTGATACGCGTACTGATCTCCTTGAGGATCTCCGTAGCCACCTGCTTCTGTCGGTCACTGAGCTTTGCTGGTAATTCCTTGATCCATTCTGCCAGATCGGTCAATGTCATGGCACTTACCTCTGCGATGTTCTTACCATCGAGCAGGAAATGCAGCGCCTCCTTATTCAGTCGCTGACCCTGGCACTCCGGACAGGGACGCGACGTGCTGAACGACTCTGCCCAGCGGCGCTCCTTGGCCGAAGCGTCATCACCGGCAGCGTCCTGCAGATATTTCACCAAGCCTTCGTAGGGCATGGTCATCATGCCATAGCCAGCACTCTCCTCGTTGACGTGATAGCACTGGCCTGTGCCAGACAGCACGGCTTCGAGCGTCTCTTCAGAGAGATCTTTGATTGGCGTATCGAGCGTAGCATCGTATGTCTCAAGCAAAGCTTCAATCTGCCAGAAAATCATCGACTTCTTCTGCTTGCCCAACGGAACGATGCCACCCTCGGCAATGCTCAGCTTAGGGTCAGGGATGATCTTGTCACGATCGACCATCGTGACGGTTCCTAATCCGTGACAGTGAGGACATGCACCCATCGGACTATTGAAAGAGAAGTCATGAGGTGCAGGATCCTTATATGAGATTCCCGTTACCGGATCCATCAGCGTGCGGCTGTAGTAGCGCACCGAATCAGGAAGGTCGGCCGAGAGGATCATCATCATGCCCTCTCCCATTCGCATGGCCAGACGGACGCTCTCTCGCAGTCGGTGCTCATCGATCTGCTCCACGCGCATCTTATCCACTACGAGCTCGATGCTGTGGTTCTTATATCGGTCGAGCTGCAGGCCATGAAGTATCTCACGCATCTCTCCATCGATGCGCACATTGAGGTAACCCTTCTTGCGAAGGTTCTCGAACAGATCGCGATAATGTCCCTTGCGGTTGCGAACCAGCGGAGACAGCAGATATACGCGCTGACCGTCATAGTCCTTGAGAATGAGGTCAATGATCTGGTCCTCGCTGAATCGCACCATCTTCTCTCCGCTCAGATACGAGTAGGCCTCACCGGCGCGAGCATAGAGCAGACGCAGGAAGTCATAGATCTCAGTGGTAGTTCCGACTGTCGAACGCGGATTATGATTGGTCGTCTTCTGTTCGATGCTGATTACCGGGCTCAATCCACTGATCTTGTCAACATCGGGACGCTCCAGATTGCCCAGAAAATTACGGGCATAGCTAGAGAACGTCTCGATATAGCGCCGCTGACCTTCGGCATAAATTGTGTCGAAGGCCAGCGATGATTTACCCGAACCTGAGAGTCCGGTGATGACAGTTAACGAGTGACCGGGAATGGTCACATCGATATTCTTCAGATTATGGACGCGAGCGCCCAGTACTTCAATCATTAGCAGTTTTTATTCTTTTGCTTTCCAACCGAGAGCGGCAGCACCGAGGACAGCAGCATCAGCTGACTTAAGGCCTGAAGGCAATACCTTGATCTTGCCCTTCCAGATAGCGAGGAGGCTGTTCTCCATTGCCTCAACGATTGGCTTCATGAGGAGGTCGCCTGCCTGTGCAAGGCCACCGAAGAGAATGATAGCCTCTGGTGCTGAGAATGAAACAAAATCTGCAAATGCCTCACCCATGATCTTACCAGTGAATTCGAAGATCTCCTTTGCGAGAGCGTCTCCCTTCTGAGCTGCATCGAATACATCCTTTGAGGTGATCTTCTCTGGCTCGATAGCGCGGAGCAGAGAATCCTCAGTACGTGTCTGGAGGAACTCTCGAGCTGAACGTGCTACACCTGTTGCAGAGCAATAGCACTCGAGGTGATCAGTGTGGCCGCAGCCACAGAGACGATTGCCCTGATGACGGACACGAACGTGACCGAGTTCACCAGCAAAGCCATCGTGACCATAGACAAGCTCACCATTGATAACAATACCTGATCCAACGCCAGTACCAAGGGTAATCTCGATAAAGTCGCGCATACCCTTAGCTGCACCGTATGTCATCTCACCGATAGCAGCAGCATTAGCATCGTTGGTAACAGCTACAGGGATACCGAGGCGCTCATAGAGGCTCTCTGCCAATGGGAGGACGCCCTTCCAAGGGAGGTTTGGAGCGAACTCGATATTGCCGGTATAATAGTTAGCATTAGGAGCGCCAATACCGATGCCAGTGATCATCTGAGCACCACCAACCTCGTCCATCACCTGACGGAGAGCAGCAGCAATAGCGTCGATGAAGTCATTGAAGTCTGGATAGTTCTGTGTTTTGATGGAGGTTGTAGCCACAACGCGGCCACGGGTGTCGGCAATACCCATTACGGTGTTAGTACCACCACAGTCAATGCCGATTACATAAGGTTTACAAGTAACCATTTTAAGGAGTTTTTAGAAGTGTTTATTAATTGTAAGATTTTTAACGGGGCAAATATAGTCTTATTTTACGAATAAAGCAAGAAAACCAGTCACAAAATAAGCAGTTTTGGACATTTTGGTAAATTTTAACGCAAAATGAGAACCTGACCTGCATGAACAGTTGCGGAAACCAGTTTATTGCGCTTCATCAACGAGGTCACACGAATTCCATAAAGCTGCGAGATGCTCCACAACGATTCGCCTCCACGTACCACATGCTGCTCGTAACCCTTGTCTGCTTTCTTATTCTTTTTCTGCAGATAGATGATGTTGCCTTCCTTAAGAACCGATTGCTTTGTCAGGTCGTTCCAACTACGTAGTTTGCGCTTTGAGATGCCGAACTCCTTAGCGATGACCGAAAGGTCGTCATCCTTATAACAGTACACGTACTTCAGACCTCCCTTTGCCTTTGTCACATATAATTTATGTATCTCAGCCAATGTTGCCGCATTCTTGACGTCATAAGCATCCAGATGGTTCTTTTCGATCAAATCTATGAGCAAGTAGCCATACTTCGGATTCGTTGCATAACCACAACTCTTCAGACCATGAGACCATCCCTCATAATCACGGACATCAAGAGCAAAAAGCGGATTATAACGAGTATTGTTACGCAGGAAGGTGCTGTGGTATTCAAAACCCTCTTCTACTGTCGAGAACTTGCAGAAAGGTTCATCTTTCGCATCATCATCACATTTGACCACGGGGCCTTTCCAGCCTCGGCTATAAGCTTTGATGCCAAAATGATTCTTTGCCTCAATAGCCAGATAACTCGATCCGTATGCAGACTCAAGCATTCCCTGTGCCAAGGTGATTGATGCCGGCACGCCATACTTCTTCATCTGCCGACGGGCCTCTTCGCCATACTTTTTGCAATACTCCTCGACAGTCAGCCTCGGACCCAAAGGAGGACATTTTTCCTTTTTCGCAGCCTGCACAGACGGCGCAGCTACAAGCCATAGCAACAGAAATACGGACAGAAAGGATGCTTTTTTTATGGAATCGTGACGAAAAACTTGCTTCATATTAATATTTGATCTATATTTGCGCATCATTGATGCAACATTTCAAATAATTCAATAGTCATGAAAACTAAAGAAATCGCTGCAAAGATACATATTTTTGACGAAATAGAGCTATCTGAAACGCAAAAAAATGTTATCGACGCTGCAAAACGTGCAACTTCCGGAGCTTATGCCCCTTATTCCCATTTCAAAGTAGGTGCCGCCTGCCTTCTTGACAACGGTGAAATCATCAGCGGTTCCAATCAGGAGAATGCCGCTTACCCCAGTGGCATTTGCGCTGAGCGTACTACATTATTCTATGCTATGGCAAAATATCCTGAAGCACGCGTACTCAAGCTGGTTGTAATAGCTTGCGATAATCAGGGTGTGTTTACCGATAGCATCGCTGCACCATGTGGAGCTTGTCGTCAGGTAATCTACGAGACGGAATGTCGTTCTCATAGTCCTATCGAGATTCTCCTACCGTCAGCCAAAGAGGGCATTTATGTCTTCAACAGCATAAAAGAATTGCTTCCATTTGGTTTCGGACCGGGAAACTTAATTTAGAATACTTTTTTTAAGCTAAATTATAGTTATCAACAATCTAATTCCCCATTTTTCAAGCAAAAACAAATCGAAATACAAGGCAAAAAGATTGTTGATAACTTATTTTGGCAATTATACGCAAGAGTAAATTTCTTATCTAATTTTCAACAAGTTAAACATATCAATAGGACCTTTTTCAAAATCCTCATTTCAAGAAGTTAAAAAAGCAGAGAATCAAATACTTAGAGATTTCCAAACTTTTTCAAAAAAAATTATCTCTTGCAAGTTAAAAAAATTCTCATTAACTTTGCAGCGCAAATTCGGCAATATGCCCTTTTGTTTTTATCAACATTCCGTCGAATGTATATAAAATGAACTTTAGAAAAACCCTATTTATATAATGACTCAGTTTGAAACTCAATGGGACCAATGTCTCGACATCATCAGGGACAACCTGCAGAACGAGGAAGCCTACCAGGCCTTCTTCGCTTCATGTCGTGCATACGGTTATGAGGATGGCAAGCTCACCTTGCAGATCCCTTCCCATTTTGTCTATGAGCATCTCGAGAACCAGTACTTTGATCTTCTGAAAAAGACTCTTCAGCGTGTATTCGGTCCACAGGTTCGTCTTGGCTACAAAATTGCTGTCGTAAAGCCTCGTCAGGGTGAGGTAGAATCAGACGATCATTCTATCCAGCTTAATGGTATCAACCGCAGTGATGCGAGCAAAGAGCAGGAGTTCGACACCCATCTTAATCCAAACTGTACCTTCGAGAGCTTTTTCTCTGGCAAATCTAACGAACTGGCTTACAGTGCTGGCAAGACCGTCAGCAAGATGCCTGGCCATAATGCATTCAACCCATTCTTTATTTTTGGTGCCAGTGGTGTCGGAAAGACACACCTTGCACAGGCCATCGCACTTAAAATCCTCGAGAACTACCCAGAGAAGCGTATCCTCTACGTCACCGCACATCAGTTCATGACACAGTATGCTGACGCTTCACGCCGTAACGTAGTGCCAGACTTCATCAACTTCTACCAGACCATTGACGTACTCGTTGTCGACGATATCCAGGAGTTTGCAGGTAAAAACAAAGTTGCCACCCAGAATACCTTCTTCCATATCTTCAACTATCTGCACCAGAGCGGTAAGCAGCTCATCATGACCTGTGACCGTCCACCTGTAGAGCTTGAGGAACTTGTTCCACGCCTTCTTACCCGTTTCAAGTGGGGTTTCATCGGCGAAATCGACCATCCTGACTACGAGCTCCGCAAGAATATCCTCCGCGGAAAATGCGAGAAGGAAGGTCTCTCAATTACCGAAGATGTCATTGACTTCATTGCACGCAATGCTACAGACAATGTGCGTGACCTTGAGGGTATCATCAATTCCCTCCTCGCCCACTCTATCGCCTTCAATCGCCCTATCGATCAGGATCTTGCCTCACGCGTTATGCGCATGATCATTAAGATTGAAGCTAAGGTCATCACCTGCGAAAACATTCTAAACCTCGTCATCGGCACCTTTGGCGTCGACATGAAGAGTATCAATTCCAAGAGCCGCAAGCGTGAGATCGTATTGGCACGACAGGCAGCTATGCATCTGTGCAAGAAGTTCACTACTCAATCCGTCAGTCGCATCGGTATGGTTGTCGGCGGACGCGACCATGCTACTGTCCTTCACGCTCTCAAAAACGTTGAAGACCTGCTCACCACCGATGCTGACTTCAAGCGCAAGTATGAGTCCGTCGAATCAGAGCTCTCAAGCAATTCCTAAATTATTCCAATAGTTTAACAGAAACATAAGAATTATCAAGCATCAGTTTGAAATTCTTATGTTTTTCTGTATAGTAGAATAGAAGTCTCGCCGCACTATCCTGGTACGCAGATAACACAAACCAAGTCAAGAACAGGTTATTTAGATATAGTTAGCCACCTCTGCTGTTGATACTGCAAAGGTGGCTATGCTTATGTGAGAATGGAGAACCATTCCCAAGTGAACATTTTAATTAGAGGAACAAGGTAGCGCGAGCCTGCTCTACCTGAGCCTTGATCTGATCAAGCTGGCCACGGAGCTCGTCAACGGTGATAGCATTGAGGACCTCAAGTGGAAGGAGTACGTTGTAGAGCTTGCGGAGCTCGAGGTTGTAGTCAGAGAGATCCTCATAGAGATCAACGAGGATGCTGACACGGTAGGTGATGTCCTCAGCGTCCTTATCGGTGAAAGAAGCAAGGAACATATCCTCGTTCTTGGTGAGGATGTAGAGCTGCTCGATGATACCTACAGCAGCAGCCTCCCAGAAGTAGTTAGCACGGCCATTCTCCTCCTCGATAGCATAGATCTTCTGCATATCCTCAGGTGAGTTGAAACCGGTCTCATAGAAATAGTTGACAGCAGGATCGTTAACCTCAGCAGCGAGCTTAGAAACTGGCTCTGAGTATACGTCTGGCATCTCATAGAGATCAGAAATGGTCTTGTCCATGTTCATCATAACCATAGCACGATACTTGAGCGAGAGGCTCTCGAGCTTGTCCATGATGTCAGCTGGGTTGATAAGATAATCTGGCTTTACCTTCTTCTGATCCTCAGAAAGGGTAACAGTCTTCTGCTCAGCATTGACCTGGATAGGGCTCTTGCCAAGACGAAGCCATGCAGCTGTGAGGCTATCAAGCTGTACTGACATGCCAGCCTTAATCTGCTGCTCCTCGAAGCTCTCAGGAATCTCCTTAGCTACGCGAGTAGTAGCAGCAGGCTCCTCAGCAGCTGGGGTCTGTGGTTTGTTACCGGTACAAGCAGCAAGCAAAGCTGCAGTAGCGAATACAAATGCAATCTTCTTCATTTTGATTTGTTTGTTAATGATTAATTATTATTGTTGTTATTATTGTTTTTACGATTTACGACGTACTACCTTATTATATATATTAGTACAAAGCAATACTGCTACGACAAGTGCCATGAGTGCCTGGACGATGAGATTGAACCATAGGGTCGGAATCTCATGCTTGCCGATACGCTTGACAGGACTATAGAACGGAGCTCCGCCATTCTGGCTGCGAGGCGTGAGGTAGATATATGCGGTACGTGGTACCAGATGTCCGTCGACCACCTCAATGGCATGTTTGACACCTATGTTGCGAACCACCTCCTCAAGCTTCGTGTTCTGATAGTCGGCCTTGAGCTTCAGGAAAGCGTCACGACCACCTATGGCATCACGGCGCTTACGCAGCTGGCGGTCCGCCTCAAGGGTTATCTCATTGCCGACACGTATCAAGGCGGTGTCGCACGAATGGAGGTACTGCTTGAGCGAAGCATAGTCGCTCACGTCTCCCTGATAAGGCTCTACTCCATCAACGATCTCTGCCAGATAAGGCAATTCGTTGGTCAGAACACGCTCATGAACAGGATTGACCTCCTTCTCTTTTACAATCTCATCCTGCCATGTCTCGAGCTGCGACTGCATCTCATAGAGGTATGTCAGTCGATAGAACTCATTCTCATACTTCTGACGATCGAGTTCAAAGAACGGCTTCTCGTAGACGTTGTCGGTATAAGTCGTCACCGCCATTGCCTCAAAAGCCCAACGTGACGGGAACACATTGCCGATGGCTGGGACATTGCCTGTAGTACTATTGCTCGAGAGGTCGTTGAAGTCGATGACCAGGCCACAGAGCAGAATCTGCGGAATGAGCAGCAGCGGGATAGTGATATAGATCGACACCACCGAACTGAGTGTCTGCGAGAGCCAGAGACCTGTGAGCGATGCTAAGAACGAAGCTGCAAACAGGATCATCCACCACACAAGGAAAAGATCATGGAAGCCGACGACAGCCTGTCCTACCACGGTGAAGAGCAATGTCTGGATGAGCGACATGATGGCCATGAAGCTCATCTTGGAGAACATGTAGCTGCCATAAGACAGATGCAGGAACTTCTCACGCTGCAGCAAAGCACGGTCTTTGATAATCTCCTCTGCCGCACCGATCATCCCCATGAAGATGGACGCGATGACGGCCATGAAGAGGAACGTGACGAAGTTCTTGTTCTCCATCACCGTATAGCCTGTCTCTGGTGCATAGCGTGTGAGCATGCCGCAGATAAAGGCCAGCAACGGTGAGACAAGCAGGGCAATGGCCAGATACTGCTTATTAGTGACCTTGGTGGCAAAGATACGCTTGAGCTGGATGAAGTACTGACCGAGGAGGCCTGGCTGCTTCTGCTGCGTCTTAGGGACATCGTAGAGACGTACATCCTGCTGCTCCGGACGATTCTTGAGATAGAGCTCGTGCCACTCCTTAGGGGTCACTTTGCGGCGCTCAGTGAGGAGGCCTCGCTCATCAAGCGACTTCTCATCGATGATGTTGAGAACGATCTCCGGATTGACGTTACCGCAGACAGGACACATTGAGGTGTCAGGATCGGCATAGTTGGCCTGACCCTTAAAATAGGTCACGGCCTCGATAGGATTGCCGTCGAAAACCGGATAGCCACCCTTGTCGAGGAGCCAGAGACGGTCGAACATCTTATAGACAGCGCTCGATGGCTGGTGGATGTTAACGACGATGAGACGACCCTTGAGCGTCTGCTCCTTCAAGAGGAGGATGACCTTCTCAGTATCGGTCGACGAAAGACCTGAGGTTGGCTCGTCGAGGAAGAGGACCGCCGGCTCACGGATCAGCTCGAGTGCGATGTTGAGACGCTTGCGCTGGCCACCAGAGATGTACTTGTTGATGGCCGAACCGACCTTGAGATCCTTGGCTGGAAGCAGGTCGAGCTGCGAGAGTGTCTGCAGGACGCGGCTGTCGATCTCCTTAGGCGACATGCCGGAGAAACAGAGCTGTGCGGTGTAATAGAGGTTCTGATAGACGGTGAGTTCCTCGATGAGCAGGTCGTCCTGTGGCACGTAGCCGATGAGCGCCTTGACAGCAGGCTCCTGGATGTCGTGGCCATTGATGGTGAGCTGTCCCTGCTGCGGACGGAGAGAACCGTTGAGCAACGAGAGCAACGTAGTCTTGCCAGTACCCGATCCACCCATAATGGCCAGCAGCGTGCCGCTGTGCAGGGTGAACGAAAGGTCGTGCATGCCGTTGTCAGAATTGGGGAAGCGGAAGTTGACATCGCGGCCACAGAACTCTACGCTCGATGAAGCATGGATAGCCGAGAGGTCATCGCTGGACAGGACGTCATAGACACGACGCACCATCGAATAGTAGACCGGCTTGGAGTGACGGAACTTCAGGACACCGCTCTGCTGCCACGCCTGGAAGATGCCACGGACTACAGGGACATCATTGAGTCGCACCTTACCCTGACCGAAATAGGTGAAGAGCATCAGGTTGAGCTTCGGCAGCCAGAGGGTACGGATGACGCCTGACAGTCCCTCGAAATGCTGGTTGATGACGTGGAAATTCTCCTTGCCTGTGACATAATGCTCGAAGTCATCATACATCTCGTCATCGACCTCGAAATGATGCGCCACAAGGCCAAAAGTAGGCTTCAGCGAATCGAAACTCTCGGGGGTATTGTAGCAGAACTCCATCAGTCGGAGCAACATCAGCGACTGCTCGCTACGCTCCAGCTGATTCTCCATATTGTGGCAGATACCTTCGATGATGGTCTCCAGATCAACGTCCTCACTCTCGTCATAGAGCGAGCGTAGATCGTTGTAAAGATCGAGGTACTGGTTGTAGTTGCGTATGCCGAAATGACGGCTCAGATACGACGTGAGAATCTGTCGTGATGAGGGCACATCAAGACCGCTCTTTGAGCCAAAGAGTGCGAAGAGATTGGTCAAACCAGATAGTACTACGTCTGTCAGCATATATTAAATCTTGTGCGCAAATATAATCATTTTTACTCAATGGGGCTCTATAAATCCTCAAAAATCTATTATTTTGGGTTCATTTTTCTTCTCTATCGGCACAAAACAATAGATAATTGACTATAATTTTTACATAATTCATAGTTTTTGAGAGAAGAATTTGGACGAATGAACAAAAATAATTAAATTTGCGCTCATAATTAATTTTTAATTTTTACAATGGCAGAAACACAACAGACCTTAGACGAGCAGATGGTACAGGCACAGGCCATCGCCGACTATGGTGATGACAAGATACAACACCTCGAATGGACCGAGCACATACGCCGTCGACCGGGTATGTATATCGGCAAACAGGGCGATGGCTCGCACGCTGACGACGGCATCTACATCCTGCTCAAAGAGGTCATCGACAACTCGATCGACGAGTACGCAATGGGCTTCGGAAAGCGCATCGAAGTAAAGCTGACCGAGGACGGACATTGCTCTGTCCGTGACTACGGCCGAGGTATTCCACTGGGTAAGTTGGATGCCTGCGTGAGCGAAATCAACACAGGTGGCAAGTACGATACATCGGTCTTCAAGAAGAGCGTCGGCCTCAATGGTGTCGGCCTCAAGGCGGTCAATGCACTGTCGACCCATTTCTTCGTCCGCGCCTGCCGTAATGGCGAGAAGAAGGAGATCACCTACAGCGCAGCCAAGAAGCTCGAGGAGTCAGAGATCATGCCGACCGATGAGCAGAACGGCACCTACGTGGAGTTTGTGCCAGATCCGACGATCTTTGAGAACTACAAGTTCCGCATGGAGTTTGTCGAGACATTGCTCAACAACTACAGCTACCTCAACATCGGCCTGACGCTGGTGCTCAACGGCAAGAAGTTCGTCAGCAAGAACGGTCTGGCCGACCTGCTCAATGCTCGTATGGAGGCGCAGCCACTCTACGAACCGATACACTTGATCGGACAGGATATCGAGGTGGTGATCACCCACGGCAACTCGTACGGTGAGCAGTATTACTCTTTTGTCAACGGACAATATACGAGCCTCGGCGGTACGCATCTGGCCGCCTTCAAGGAGGCGTCGGCTCGTGTCATCAAGGAGTTCTATACACAGAAAAATTTCGAGTACAGTGACATCCGCAACGGTATGGTGGCTGCCATCGCCATCAAGGTGCAGGAGCCAGTATTCGAGGCGCAGACAAAGACCAAGCTCGGATCGACACGTATGAGTCCGAATCCGGACGACGTTACGATACAGAAGTTCGTAGGCGACTTCCTGAAGCGTGAGCTCGACAACTACTTGCATCGCGAATCGGAGACAGCCGAGATCATGATGCAGAAGATCATGTCGAGCGAGAAGGAACGCAAGGAGCTGGCTGGTCTCTCAAAGCAGGCCAAGGAGCGTGCCAAGAAGGTCAACCTGCACAACCGCAAGCTGCGCGACTGCCATGTGCACTTCAACGACGTGCGTGGCGACAAGCAGGACGACTCGTGCATCTTCATCACCGAGGGTGACTCAGCTTCTGGATCGATCACTAAGAGCCGTAACGTGGAGACACAGGCGGTGTTCTCGCTGCGAGGCAAGCCGCTCAATTGTTACGGCATGACCAAGAAGGTGTGCTACGAGAATGAGGAGTTCAACCTCCTGCAGGCAGCGCTCAACATCGAGGATGGCCTCGATGGTCTACGCTATAACAAGGTGATCATCGCTACCGATGCCGATGTGGACGGTATGCATATCCGCCTGCTGCTGATGACCTTCTTCCTGCAGTTCTTCCCAGAGCTGGTGCGTACGGGACATGTCTATATCTTACAGACACCTCTCTTCCGTGTCCGCAATAAGAAGGTGACTCGCTACTGCTACACTGAGGAGGAACGCGTCGCTGCCATCGACGAGTGCGGATCGACCGCCGAGATCACCCGATTCAAAGGTCTCGGTGAGATTTCGCCTGATGAGTTCAAACACTTCATCGGAGACGATATGCGCCTCGACACTGTCATGCTGCGCAAACAGGATGCGGTGCATGAGATGCTGGAGTACTATATGGGCAAGAATACGATGGAGAGACAGGAGTTTATTATCAATAACTTGGTAATCGAACTTGACGAAGCATAGACCCTCCCCCTGCCCCTCCACAAGGGAGGGGAGTAAATAGTACTCTTGAAAAAAATAACAACAAATTATAATAATACCCTTCTACGATTACCGAGGTAATCACTCCCCTCCCTTGTGGAGGGGTCGGGGGAGGGTCTGTTCTATGAAGATAATTTTTCCTGGATCCTTTGATCCATTTACCAAAGGCCACGAGTCGGTAGTACGCCGTGGACTTGACTTTGCAGACGAGATCGTCATTGCCGTCGGTTATAATGGACTGAAACGAAACAGTGGCATGTTTACCGTCGATGAGCGTGTTCGAATGATCTCTGAGTTCTATGCCGACGAACCTCGCATCTCGGTCATCGCCTATACCTGCCTGACCACCGACATTGCCAATGAGCTCGGCTGCTCGCACATCCTGCGTGGCGTACGTACGGTCATCGACTTCGAGTATGAGCGAAACCTGGCCGACGTGAACCGCCACCTCACTGGCATCGAGACCATCCTGCTCTTCAACGAGCCAGCGATGGCACATATTACTTCTACTACGGTACGTGAGCTCCTCACCTTCGGCAAGGACGTCACTGACTTCATGCCAGAGGGCTTCCCTCCCCTTGTCGTAAAGCAAAAGAATGAACCTTATTTTGGCTAAGAAATACTTCCGTCTGCTACTCGTCCTTTTGAGTAGTGCCATGACATTCTCGGCTCATGCTGACGTCTATAGCAGCATCAAGGCTTATAGTCGTGCCATGATGGCTTTCGATGCACTCTATGTCGACACCGTTAATCTGGACAAGCTCAACGAGGTAGCCATCAAGGCGGTGCTCAAGGAGCTCGATCCACACTCTACCTACCTCGACGCAGAGGAGGTGGCTGCCATGCAGGAGAACCTCGGTGGCAACTTCGAGGGTATCGGTGTGCGATACCAGATGGAGAACGATACGCTGCTGGTCATCAATACGGTGACTGGAGGTCCATCTGAGAAAGCTGGCATCATGGCCGGGGACCGAATCATCATGGTAGGCGACTCGACCATCGCTGGCATGAAATACCAGACGAAGGAGATACAGCGACGCCTGCGTGGTCCTCGTGGCTCGAAAGTCAATATCGGTGTGCAGCGTAATGGTGAGAAGAAGCTGCTGTGGTTTACGCTGACGCGTGACAACATCCCTGTCTACAGCATCGATGCGTCATACATGGCAGCCCCTGGTGTCGGCTACATCAAGCTGAGCCGCTTTGCACAGACGACGGCTGATGAGGTCGAAAAAGCTATTGAGAATTTCAAGAAAGAAGGACTCAAGGATTTGATCATCGATCTACAAGACAACGGTGGCGGCTATCTGAACGCTGCAGCAGAACTGGCAGAACTCTTCCTGCTCGACGGAGAACTCGTGGTCTATACGAATGGACGAACAGAAGGTCGTCGCAACTATGTGACACGCAGAGGACGCAACGCCTTCCGTGGCCGCCTCGTCGTCATCATGGACGAACAGAGCGCTTCGGCCAGCGAGATCTTTGCCGGATGTATGCAGGACGTGGATCGTGGCGTCATCGTCGGTCGTCGCAGCTTCGGCAAGGGATTGGTACAGCGTCCGATCGATCTGCCAAACGGAGGCATGATACGCCTCACCGTGGCACATTATTATACGCCATCTGGGCGCGATATCCAGAAGCCTTACACCAAAGGCGATCAGAAGAACTACCAGCATGACTTGCTGAACCGCCTGCGCAATGGCGAGCTGACTTCGGCCGACAGTATACATCTCCCTGACTCGCTGCTTTTCCACACACGTGGAGGTCGTCCTGTCTATGGTGGCGGTGGCATCATGCCTGACGTCTTTGTTCCGCTCGACACAACCAAGCTCTCGCAGCCACATCGCGCCGTGATTGCCAAAGGTTCACTCAATACTTATACGCTCAACTTTTTCAAAGCACACCAGGCAAAGCTGAAGAAGAAGATGCCGACGCTCGATGACTTCATTAACCAGAAGTACGAGGTAAGCGATTGGATGGTGCAGGGACTCATCGAACAGGCTCGTATGGACAGCGTGAAGAGCGACAGTCTTGAGACACTCATGACCAACGAAATCTTCCGCATGCACCTCAAGGCTTATCTGGCCAACGACCTCTATGAGAATGGAGCTTTCACCCGAGTGATGAACCAGAGCAATGAGGCATTCCTCAAGGCGCTTAGTATCCTGGCGGAGGAGAATAAGTATAGGAATATACTGGAAGGAAAGAAGGATGAATAACCTTCTCCTCACTTGTTTTTGAAAGAAATGTGATAATTATATATAATGACTTTCTTAGAATTACATTTTGACTTTGAGCAGATTCTCTCTGCATTCATCGTCATCTTCGCAATGATCGATATCACGGGAGCCATCCCGATCATCATCGACCTGAAGAAGAAGACCGGACACATCTATCCAGGCAAGACGACGCTCTATGCTGGTATCCTGCTCTATGCTTTCCTCTTTGCCGGCAACATGATCCTCGATCTCTTCGGCGTAGACATACACTCGTTTGCCGTGGCCGGTGCCATTGTCCTCTTCATCATGGGTATGGAGATGCTCTCAGGACGCGAGATCATGCAGTACTCCGGAGGTCCTGCCAGCGCTTCTGCACTCGTCCCTCTGGCCTTCCCGCTCATCGCAGGTGCGGGCACGTTCACTTCGTTGATCTCCCTTCGCGCAGAATATAACATTCTCAACATCATCATCGCGTTGGCATTGAACCTCGGCTTCGTCTACTTCGTGCTCAATCGTTATAGGATGCTGGAGAAACTGTTAGGCGAAGGCGGCATCTTCGTGCTGCGAAAGTTCTTCGGAGTGATCCTTCTGGCCATCTCGGTCAAGCTCTTTACGACCAACATCGCAGAGCTGCTGGCAGGTATCGTTATCTCGAAATAAGGATAAAGTACAAAGAGAATCGTCTGGACTTATCCTGCGAGCAGAATCAGACGCCGCGATTTCAGGTATACGAATCCTGCAAGCAAGATCAGACGCCGCGATTTCAGGTATACGAATCCTGCGAGTAAGATCGGACGCCGCGATTTCAGGTATACGAATCCTGCAAACAGAATTCGCACAAAGAGTATCATCACTGACAATTTTTCATTTTATATTTTTTCTTATACCACACATGAAAAGATTTCTATCCATCCTGACACTGGCGCTGACATTGCTCGTCACACTCACCAGTGCCGACACCCGCAAGCCGATCACGATGCATCTGATTGGCGACAGCACCATGGCAAGCAAGGTGCTGAAGGGTAACAACCAGGAGCGAGGCTGGGGCATGATGTTGCAGGCCTTCCTGACCGATGACGTCAAGGTGCTCAACTACGCCATCAATGGTCGCTCCACCAAGTCATTCATCGCCGAAGGACGCTGGCAGAAGGTGCTCGACGCGCTGCAGCCAGGTGACTATGTCATTATCGAGTTCGGCCATAATGACGAGAAGATCTCCTCTCCAGAGCGCTACACGGCCGCTGACGGAGAGTATTCGGACAATCTGCGACGCTTCGTCCGTGAGGCTCGAGAGAAAGGCGGTATCCCTGTGCTGATGAATCCGATCGCACGCCGTCAGTTCTTCGAGAATGAAAAAGCTGCGGAGGAAGATGACCTCTTCGGCAAAGGAATCACACAGAAGGAAGAAGGCGAGCATCTGGTTGAGACGCACATCATCACCCGAGAGGACGGAACCGTAGAGAACTATCTGGAGGCTCCACGACGTGTGGCACACGAACTACAGGTACCATTCGTTGAGATGAACGAACTCAGCAAGGAGTTCATCGAGAAATATGGCAATGAGGGTAGCAAGCAGCTCTTCTGCTGGTTCCCTGCTGACACCTACGCGGCTTGTCCTAAGGGTCGCGAAGACAATACGCACCTCAATGTGAAGGGAGCGCGTGAGCTCTGCAGCCTTGCTGTCGATGCCATCGGTGAAGCTGTGCCAGCGTTGAAACCTTTCATCCGTCACTATGACCTCGTAGTAGCTCAAGATGGCGGTGGCGACTTCTTCACCGTGCAGGAGGCCATCAATGCCGTACCAGACTACAACAGCGAGGAGATCACCATCCTGCTCCTCCCTGGCGTATATAAGGAGAAGGTGGTAGTGCCAGAGAGCAAGAGCCACATCACGCTCGTAGCTCAGTCAGAAGGCCAGTGCATCATCTCATACGACGACTATGCTGGCAAGAAATCAGAGCTCACCGGCCGAAACCTCGGCACCTCAGGTTCTGCATCGATTTATATCTACGCTCCACACTTCGAGGCTCGTGGCATTACCTTCGAGAATACCGCTTCGCGCGAGAGCTGGAACAAGGAGCGCAAGGTCTTAGGTCAGGCGGTGGCTGCACTCGTCTGTGGCGAGAAGGCTACCTTCCGTCGCTGTCGTTTCCTCGGTCATCAGGACACGCTCTATGCATACGGTCGCAAGAGGGATCCTAAGACCGCTGAGGAGATTGCAGAGAGCCACAAGCACCCCTTCCCTGCCGACCAGCAGAGCCGACAGCTCTATGAGGAGTGCTACATCGAGGGTACCGTCGACTATATCTTCGGTTGGGCCATCGCAGTCTTTGACCGCTGTGAACTGCATTGCATCGGTGATGGCTACGTGACTGCAGCTGCCACTCCTGAAGGCCAGGAGTTCGGCTATGTCTTCAAGGACTGCAAGGTCACAGCTGAGCCAGGCGTCAAGACCTACCTTGGCCGTCCTTGGCGCAACTATGCGAAGACCGTCTTCCTCAACTGCGAACTCTGTGACGCTGTGCAGCCAGAGGGATGGAAGGCTTGGCCAAACAAGACTACGGGCCTCGACGGTTCATCGACCGCCTACTACGCTGAGTATGGCAGCAAGGGGCCTGGTGCCAACGCCAAAGCTCGTATCTCGTGGAGCCATCAGCTCTCAGCTGCTCAGGCAAAGAAGTATGACATCAACAACATTTTGAAATAAACTAACTAACACATCTTATATAATATGAACACAAAACACTTCCTGGCCGCTGCAGCTTTGCTCATCGGCCTCAACAGTTGCCAGTCAAGCAACACCCCAAGCGCTGAGCCTTACTCAGTACGTATGGTCAAGTCAGAGATCACCCGTATGCCAACGGCTGACATGATCGACTTCAACACCACCCTGAAGTGGAACTACACCCACGGCCTCGAACTCCAGTCGATGATGCTCTGCGCTGCTGAGTATCCTGAGATTGAAGGCCTCGTATGGGACTATGCTACCCAGTACCTCGACACCATCATCAACGCCGACGGCAGCATCAACAAGTACAAGAAGACCAACTATACGCTCGATCATATCAATCCGGGTAAGATGCTCTTCATCGCGTATGACCGCACCCAGGACGCTCGCTTCAAGACTGCCATGGATACCCTCTACAGTCAGCTGCAGAGCCATCCACGCGTCAGCGAAGGCGGTTTCTGGCACAAGAAGGCCTACCCATACCAGATGTGGCTTGACGGCATCTACATGGAGGCTCCTTACTACGCAGAGTATGCCAAGCGCTACCTCTCAGGCGAGGAGCAGGCCAATGCTTATGCGGATGTCGTCAATCAGTTTATGGTCGTAGGCCGTCATACTTACGATCCTGCAAACGGCCTCTATCGCCATGCCTGGGACGAGAGCAAGGAGATGGATTGGGCCGACAAGACCACAGGTCAGGCTCCTCACTGCTGGGGCCGTGCGATGGGTTGGTACGCCATGGCGATGGTCGACGTACTCGATATCCTTCCTGCGGATTACAGCGGCTGCGATAGCATCAAGAGCCTTCTCCTCCCTATGTGCGAGACATTGCTCACCATCCAGAATCCAGAGACTTTGGCTTGGGAACAGGTGCTCGACCAGACAGGTCGCGAAGGCAACTATCAGGAGACCTCTTGCACTGCCATGTTTGCCTATACCTTCATGAAGGGTGCACTCAAGGGCTTCTTGCCAGCTAAGTACTGGGAGATCGGCTACAACACTCTGCAGAGCCTCAACAAGAACTTCGTAGTAGATGACGTAGATGCTCAGGGTAACGCTCTCGACACCATCAGCCTCACCCGCGTCTGTGGCGTGGCTGGCCTCGGTGGCATTCCATACCGTAGCGGTGACTTCGACTACTATATCAACGAGATCATCCGCGACAATGATCCTAAGGGCGTAGGTCCTTACATCATGGCTTCACTCCTTGCTGAGAAGCAAGGCCCTACACTTTGAACAAATTCATAATCGAC
>JAZRVB010000006.1:0-1486 GCA_045598885.1 Bacteroidales bacterium | reverse complement strand
GCATTGCGCCCAATTCACCACCCATTGCCATAAAATCAAGTAGTTTCATATGATGAACGCCATCACGCTCTTGAACAAGCGGATCAAGCGTAAATAAATATTTTGGATAGTTGTCGCGAATCTTCCCGAATGGACGATATTCGCGTTCTTCGGTACTCTTGTCATTTAAAATAGTCATGGCAACTTGAACATAAGCATACGCTCCGTTCTTTCGGGCAATGAAGTCGCACTCGACCTCGCCAATACGTCCGACGGAAACCTTATAATCACGACTGCGCAAGTAAACATACAGCAAATTTTCCAAGACCGGTCCGTAATTAATGCGTCCATCGGTATTGGAAGCAAAATAAATACTGGTATCAGCCAGATAGTATTTCCCTTCTCCCATCAGCGATTTCTTCGATTTAAGGTCAAAGCGCGAACAACGATACAGAATCTTGGCATCCTCTAAAATGCGCAAATACCGAGAGAGGGTTTCTCGCTTTATTTTCAAATGTTCCTCTGCGGCAAGATAATTCACCAAGTTATCAAGCGAAACCGGGCTTCCGAAGTTGTTGATAAAATACGTGCGCACTTTTTCAAACGTCGAACGATTGCGAATCTTATTACGCCGCCGAACGTCTTTCACCATAATTTGCTCAATTACATTCCGTACATACTCCAATCCCGCCTCGATATCATCAAACTCAACGACCTTGGGGAATCCACCAACCCGGATGTAATTCGTAAACTCTTCCGACAGATTCGTCCTTATTTCCTTGCCAAGAAATCGCTTCATATCCAGATACTCGTAAAACGAAAGCGTCCACAATTCCACCTCGATGTAACGACCGGTCAACTTAGTGGACAATTCTCCACTCAACAAATACGAATTGGATCCGGTAATGAAAATTGAACAATTCCCCTCCTCTCGGAAAGCATTTACAACCGCTTCGAATCCAACGACATTCTGCACCTCGTCAATGAAAAGATACTTATACCCAGATCCATGAATGGATTCATCAATTACTCTCTCCAATTGATCGGGCGTCTTTACGCTTCGATAACCACGCTTGTCGAGATTAAGGTATATGATATCTTTTTCATCGACACCAGCGTTTTTGAGTTCTTCAATTATCGACAACATCAAGCACGACTTCCCGCACCGTCTAATACCGCAAATAACCTTTATCAAATCTGTCTTGTAAAATGGACGAAGCTTCTGCAAATAAAACTCTCTCGCATATATCTTCATATCAACCCTCCAACAAACTCATAGGATAAGGGGGATGAAATCATATTTTTCTAAAATCTCACCCCTTTAACTGGCGAGCATTGTATCATATTCTTCAACTTGCAATCAAGTCCACGCCGACAAGTGCCATTTCCAACTCGAAAGCGACGCTCGAATACGCCCTTATAGCCGAACCATTATAAACGCCTCACGACCTTCTATCGGGGCGATGGTGAAGGTAAGGGAGCTGCCGTCCTCGCTGGGGCTTGCGAC
>JAZRVB010000005.1:0-1659 GCA_045598885.1 Bacteroidales bacterium | reverse complement strand
TAGTATAGCCAATGGTGCATTTACAGTAGAACTTGAGGATTATATCATGTCAAGTGATATCAACTATTGGATCTATGGGCATTCACACTATAACGTGGATGTTGTCATTGGGAAAACTCAATGTTTGTCAAACCAGCTTGGGTATGTTTTCCATGACGAGCATAAATCATTTAGACGTGATGCAGTTATTACGCTATAAACTTTTCTCTTTATGCTAAAAGGAATGGTATCAGCTCGCACTGGTATCATTCCTTTTGCTTTTCACTATAACCTTCTTATCCGAGACAGGCAGTCATCTATTTCATCATACTGCCAAGGTCTGCGTTTGAGAAACCCGAGGTTGTGAACCGTGCTGCTTATCAGATGCTGGTTCAGGTATCTACCTTTGTACACGACACGACTGAGGTTCCAGGTCATCGACTGCCAATGCTGAATGATCAGCCCATGTCTCTCCATTCCCTTCATCAGGTAAGCAAAGTGAGAGACAAATTAGATGCCGTAGTCCTTATTGCTTGTTCCTGTCAATATAGCCTTCATGTCAGCATGATTCATCTCGCAATGGAACATCGCAGTTGTATTGGCACACTGACACAGTAACTCCAGAACTCCTTCCTTCTCCAACTTAGGAATGATGGACTTCAACTGAATGTCGATTAGAGAGCGATCAAAAAAAGAATTGCTATGCTCGAACTCCCGCAACATCGCCATCGCATCCTCTTCGTCGAATGACGATGACCTGAAACGATATTCAATGATAGGCTGATGCTCTCGGAACATCTGGCGTACCCCTTTGTAGCCTTCCGACAACCTCGGCATACCGAAAAATGTCGAAACGAAATCATCGTAGCTCATGCTGCCGCATATCACATCCTCCTGATACGCCTGATGACATTCCGTCAGTATGAAACATTGTTCTTCCGATGTAAGGGAAGGAATAACTGCGCTATTGACTGTTTGCTTGTCTTTATCCATAGGTTCGCGACTTGTAGGTTCATCGTTCGTAGTTCGGATATATTTTATATATCCGTATACTCTCGTGAACTTGATTGTGAATTTGAATGATTCTTTCTTTAATTTTAAGTTCATTTTTAAGTTCAGTTAGTACGTTATAATATTTATATTATACGTCTGTTGTGAACTTGCGAATTTAGGGGTGGTCAGCCATCGTCATCGTCAGAGTCACCGCTTGGCTCCGAATCAGCCTGCATGTCGGACTCCTTGAACAGCAAATCACTTGGCTCAGTAATCGTGTTGATCATATCCGAATGGTAGTGATATACCGATACGTTCTGCTCGTTGACAGACTCCGTGATGACACCGTCTGCCGTCATCATCTTCTGCACACTGACCAGCCAGGTTCGTCCACGTTTGAGACCGATACTCTTGTAACCATGCTCCAAAGCCTGTACAAGACTGCTGTGCGAGGTGATGCTTCCATGGGCAAAGGCTGAATCAAGAGCCGCTCTGTGCTGGGATGCCGTGATGTCGTTAAGCGTTGTCTTTCTTTTTTTGATTGCGCCATATTGAACATCCACCTGTGGCAGATGGTTCGCATCAAGATAGAAGAAGAAAGTCTCAAACGGCTCACTGCGGCTCATCTCACAGCTGACCTTGAATCGTAAGGTGTTGCTGTTGATAACCAGAGAGGTGAGCATCGTT
>JAZRVB010000004.1:0-3036 GCA_045598885.1 Bacteroidales bacterium | reverse complement strand
GCGCCCTTTGATACCTGCATGATAACTGGAGACTTGGTCTCAACAGCAGCCATAACGATAGCCTGCATCTGCTCCATGGTGTTGAAGTTGAAAGCAGGGATAGCGTAGCCGCCAGCAACAGCCTTCTTAAACATCTCACGGGTGTTTACCAGGCCGAGTTCTTTGTAGCTTACCATAATTTTGTTTAACGTTTTAAGTTGTTATTGTGTGATTTTGTCGTATCGGAAAACGATGTGTTCTTTACAACGGTGCAAATATAATGTTTTTTAGGCAAAGTTGCGCAATTATCGTGCAAAATTATAGTACTTTTCTATAAAATGCCACATTTTGCAAAATGCGCGTGATAAGTTTAGGCATCCTTTCCACGGTACCGTGACAGATATGCCATGAGCAAGGATAGTCCGACCAGGTGTCAGGTCGGACTGTCCCGCATGCAGGAATGGACGTTCTGACCTCACGGCGTCCATTCTTTCTTGCGGGAATGGACATTCTGACCTCACGGTATCCATTCTTTTTTGCAGGAATGGACATTCTGCCCTTACGACGTCCATTCTTTTTTGTAGGAATGGACGTCCTGGGTGCAAAATGGAGAAAAAAGAAGCAAAATTGCAAAAAAGTGGGACAAAAGTTTGGAGATAATGACAAAAGTGTGTATCTTTGCGCCGCATTTCTAAAGAATGCGTTTGTGTTATGAACAACTTGTTTGGCCGATTTTATTATTACTATTATTACTTTGCAGATTGTAAGGTCGGGTAAGCGTGTGTAGATGTTCGTAGCAAAACGATAACATAAGACGAAAACAAAACATGATAATCCCGACCTGCTGAGGTTGGGATATTTTATTATTATTAATAATGAGTCAGAAGATTAGAGTCGTTATCCAGGGTCAGGAAGGCTGCTATCATGAAATGGCAGCGCGTGAGTATTTCAAGGACTATGAGGTGGAGATCGTGCCAAGCAAGAACTTCCAGACGGAGTTTGATGAGATGGCTGCCGATCCGGATCTCCTGGGTATCATGGCCATCGAGAACACCATCGCAGGTAACCTCCTCGGCAATCACGAGTTGCTGCGCCAGAGCCAGCGTCAGGTCATCGGTGAGCAGCGTCTGCATATCAGCCACGTGCTGTGTGCCATCCCTGGCCAGAAGCTGGAGGACATCGTGGAGGTCAACAGCCACCCGATCGCATTGCTCCAGTGCCGCGTCTTCCTCGATAACACCTTGCCGAATGCCAAGGTCGTCGAGATGGCCGACACGGCTGGTTCGGCCAAGATCATCAAGGAGAATAACTTGCTTGGCCATGCTGCCATCTGCTCGGAGTTCGCTGCCAACCTCTATGGGTTGGAGATCCTGGCGCGTAGCATCGAGACGAACAAGCGCAACTTCACGCGTTTCCTCGTCCTGCAGGACAAGTACACTGATATTGTTACTCCTGAGCGTTCGAAGATCAACAAGGCCAGCCTCGAGTTCTGCGTGCGACACCAGCAGGGTAGCCTCACCAAGGTGCTCACGATCCTTTCATTCTATGAGATGAACCTCACCAAGATCCAGTCAATGCCGATCATCGGCCGTGAGTGGGAGTATCGCTTCTTCGTCGACCTGACATTCAATGATTATCTTCAGTACAAGAAGGCACTCGATGCGATCATTCCGTTCGCTACGGATTTCCAGATTCTGGGAGAATATGCAGAAAATCAGATAGATTGAACATTATGAAAGAGATAAAACCCGCTGAGCGAATCAGCCACGTTGAGGAATACTACTTCAGTCGCAAACTCAAGGAGGTGGCGCAGATGAATGCTGACGGTGGTAAGCCGGTGATCAGCCTCGGTATCGGTGGCCCGGACTTCATGCCATCCAACTCTACCATCATGGCTCTGATGCAGGACGCTATGCAGCCAGATGCGCACTCTTATCAGAGTTACGCCGGCCTGCCAGCCTTGCGCGAGGCGTGGAGCGGATTCTATAAGCGCTGGTACGATGTAGACATCGATGCGAAGACCGAGATGCTGCCACTCATCGGCTCGAAGGAAGGTATCATGCACGTGAGCATGGCGTTCCTCAACCCAGGCGACAAGGTGCTGGTGCCGGATCCTGGCTATCCGACCTACACGTCGGTCAGCAAGCTCGTAGGTGCAGAGATCATCAAGTATGACCTCACGTACGAAAACGACTGGGAGCCTGATTTCGAGGTGCTTGAGGCCATGCCAGACATCGATGAGGTGAAGATTATGTGGGTCAACTATCCTCACATGCCGACGGGACATTGCGCTTCGCGTGAGTTGCTGAAGAAGATTGTCGACTTCGGTAAGCGCCACAACATCGTCATCATCAACGACAATCCTTACTCCTTTATATTAAATGATGAGCCTCTCTCGATCATGCAGATCGAAGGCGCCAAGGACATCTGTCTGGAGTTTAACTCGATGTCGAAGAGCCACTCCATGGCGGGATGGCGACAGGGTATCGTAGTCGGCAAGAAGGAGTTTATCGAATGGGTGATGCGCGTCAAGTCGAACGTCGACAGCGGTATGTTCCGTCCGATGATGAAGGCGGCGATCACGGCGCTCAACAATCCTGCGAGCTACTTCCAGGAGCTCAACGAGGCCTATCGCGTCCGTCGCATCGCAGCAGAGCGTATCATGGAGTATCTCGGATGCGAGTTCGATCCGAAGCAGCGAGGTCTCTTCCTGTGGGGAAGAATTCCTGATCATTTCGCTAACTGCGAGGAGCTTACCGAGCCGATCCTGAAGAAGGCGAGGGTCTTCTTGACGCCAGGATTTATCTTCGGAAAGAATGGCGAGAGGTTTGTGAGAATCTCTCTGTGTGCACCGTTTGAGAAGATGCAGGAGGCGTTGCTGAGGATTAGGAAGGCGGGGCTTTAGACCCTCCCCCGGCCCCTCCACAAGGGAGGGGAGTGGTTACAAACAGAGATTAAGTATTGGAAATTTATT
This sequence comes from Bacteroidales bacterium, assembly GCA_045598885.1. GTDB lineage: Bacteria > Bacteroidota > Bacteroidia > Bacteroidales > UBA3663 > Liminaster. Next base: position 83 of record JAZRVB010000004.1, on the reverse strand, counting down.
CTAATACGAAAAATAAAATAATAGAATAATAAACAATTAAATACCGTATCTCCTCCGCGGGTTATAACTAATTACTCCCCTCC
>JAZRVB010000003.1:0-3424 GCA_045598885.1 Bacteroidales bacterium | reverse complement strand
TGTGTCGAGGAGTTCCGCCCGATGCGCACCGAACTCATCACGCTCATCGACAAGACACGCACCTTGCTCGAAAGCCGCCGCTTCCGCGATGCTGACGCGCTCCGTGCCGAGTGTGACCGCGTGAAGGAAGAGTTCTCGCTGACCCGCAAACGCCTCATCGACCGTATGCAAGACGAGTCAGAGAGCCTCGGCGCCAACTACGTCTATCTCAACATCCTGCAAGAGAGTCAGGAGCTCATCTCCACACTCCGCCACTTGCTGAGAGCGGCAAGAAACTTCCAGACGGAGGTGAATATATGAGTAGTTGACACAAAGATATAATCATTTTGCTAAAGATTCTGTGTCTTGTTTAGCAGTAATCTCTGGTTAAATTTCACTAGTCACTATGTTTGCAGATTCGCACTGCAAACATAGTGACTAGTGGTTCAATTTGAAAGATAAAGTGGAAGTATTAGAAAAAAAAGGTAATAGGATGCCCCGAATCTCAGAGAAAATTACTATCTTTGCACCCGAAAACTGCGGATTCTCATCGATATAAACCAGAATTCGAGTAAAAATGCTAATAATACTCTAATAAAGCACCAACAAATAAATTGGTATGGTAACCAACCCGATAGAAATCCGTCAGAAGCTTGGCAGGGTCGTGGCAGAGATGCGTAAGGCGCGCAATATCTCCCAGCAGCAGATCTGTGACTACACTGGTTTGTCGCAGAAATACTTGTCCGACCTGGAGAATGGCAAGCGAAATATAGGCCTTGATACGGTGGTTTGCTTGGCCAACTATTTCAATATTTCGGTGGGGGATTTCTTTCTTGAGGTTGAGCATTATGAGATCTGAGCAGATGACCGGTTTGAACAAGATCCACCTCAAAGAGGTAAAATCGACGAACTCATGGCTGCTCGATGCGCTGTCGGGTAGCCAGGAGTTTTTGCCAGAGGGTACTGTCGTCTATACGAAGCGACAAACGGCTGGCAGGGGACAGGTTGGCAATAGCTGGGAGTCTGAGCCAGACAAGAACTTGTCTTTTTCTTTGTTGCTCCGGCCGACGTTCCTGCCAATTCCTCAGCAATTCGCCTTGAGCGAAGTCTGCTGCGTTGGTGTTCTGCTCGGCTTGAAACAGTTGGGCGCGACAGCATTGACAATCAAGTGGCCGAATGATATCTATGCGGGTGATGATAAATTGTGTGGCATTCTGATTGAGCACCGGTTGATGGGTAGCGTCTTGTCAGAGAGTGTGTTGGGTGTCGGTATAAATGTCAATCAGATGCGATGGTTGGGAGATGCTCCGAATCCGACCTCGCTGAAGCTCCTTGGGATTGATACAACTCCAGAAAAAGTGCTGGAGGCCGTGACCTGCCAGATTTCATCTCTTTATGCGATGCTGAAGGATGAGCCAGCAGGAGCATTGGCTATCCATAAATTGTTTGTCGAGCATCTATATCGCCGTACCGGATTCCATCCGTATGTGGATGTCCAGACAGGGGAGTCTTTTTCTGCCGAGCTGGTAGGCGTTGAGGCCAATGGCCCGATGGTGCTTCGGACAGAAGCGGGCGAGGAGCGCAAGTATTGGTTCAAGGAGGTGCGATTCGCCTTGCCTTGCGGTATTGTGAAAGAATAAGTCTACACATTATATATAATATATTATAGTAGTAATGGAAAAAATGGATTCTATCAAGGCTTGTATTGAACAGGAATTGACTCAGTTTGAAAAGAGCTTTGAGCAGGCGCTTAGCACAAGGGTGCCATTGGCAGATAATGTCATTCATTATTTTCTCGACCGTCGCGGAAAGCAGTTGCGTCCGATTGTGACGCTCTTGGCGGCAAAGATGGTGGGCGGGGAGGTGACCAATGAGTCTATCTCTGGTGCAGTGGCGTTGGAGCTGTTGCATAATGCTTCGCTGATGCATGACGATGTAATCGATAAGAGCGATGAGCGCCGAGGTCTTTCGACCATCAATAAGGTCTGGGACAACAAGGTGGCCGTGCTGATGGGAGACTTCTTCCTTTCGAAGTGTCTCGTGGCAAGCAATAGTACCGGCTCGCTCCAGATTTCGAACATTCTGGCCAATATGGTGATCCGGCTGTCGGAGGGTGAGTTGGAACAGTTGTCAAATGTGCGAAGCCATCTTCTGAGCGAGTCTGCTTATTTCTCGGTGATCAGCGGAAAGACAGCTTCTCTTTTTTCTGCCTGCATGAAAGTCGGTGCACTCAGTGTCGGAAAGTCAGAGGAAGAGGTAGAGCGTGTAGGGCAGATTGGAGAACTGATGGGCCTGATCTTCCAGATCCGCGATGATATCTTTGACTATTTCCCTTCTTCTGATATTGGTAAGCCTTCCGGTCATGATATTCGAGAGGGTAAGGTAACCTTGCCGCTCCTTTATGCTTTGCAATATGGACCGACGGCCGAATCGGAGAAAATGAGAGCGCTGATTGAGGATGAGCGGGAGTTGAGTCCTGAGCAAGTTACGCGTCTTGTAGAATTTGCTAAAGAGGTCGGAGGAATAGAATATGCTCAGGCGAAGATGAAAAATATCGCATTTGATGCGAAGAAACTGCTTGATATGTATCCATATTCTCCTGCCAGGGACGCTATAAAGGCATTAATCGATTACTTTATCAGTCGCAACCATTAAGAATTGCCTTGGAAAATGGCTTAGAATTGGCAGTTTTGCTCTTTGGAAATGGCATTGTAGGCTGGTTTGAGGCTGTTTTTAGGCAAAAATTGGCTTTTTTTGAAAAAAGTTGCTTTTAAATTTGGATTGAAACAAAAAAGGCGCTATCTTTGCACCCGCTAAATGAGAGGAACGACTTCTTAAAGCTGAATCAACCTCTTATAAGGTAAGTTCTCTTCGGGGTGTAGCGCAGTCCGGTTAGCGCACCTGCTTTGGGAGCAGGGGGTCCCAGGTTCGAATCCTGGTACCCCGACTAAGGGGAAACATGGTCGACGAAGTCAATCATATTCAACCCCGACCAAGAAACAAAAAAAGTACGATCTTTGACTATATGTTGGCTCCCTAGCTCAACTGAATAGAGCATCTGACTACGGATCAGAAGGTTACAGGTTTGAATCCTGTGGGAGTCACGATGTGACGACCAAAGGTTATTCCAAATCGAGGGAGTCACGAAAACGAAATAATCTGAGTCTTTTATAGGAAAAGGCTAAAGAATAAAATGCTTCAATAGCTCAGTTGGTTAGAGCACCTGACTGTTAATCAGGGGGTCGTTGGTTCAAGCCCATCTTGAAGCGCCACTATTGCCTCTTTAGCTCAGTTGGCCAGAGCACGTGATTTGTAATCTCGGGGTCGTTGGTTCGAATCCGACAAGAGGCTCAGTTTATTTTGGGCGTATTCCAGAGTGGCCAAATGGGGCAGACTGTAAATCTGCTGTCTACGACTTCGGTGGTTCGAATCCATCTGCGCCCAC
>JAZRVB010000002.1:0-48728 GCA_045598885.1 Bacteroidales bacterium | reverse complement strand
TGCCCATGGATTTGATTTTTTCTTCTGCATCATCGTGATACGTTTTTTAATTGAACTTTGGTGCAGGCTGTTGGTAATTGATTGCAGTCGGCTACCAGCAGCCTTTTTTATTAGTAGTAATTGATATTCACGTGCATTGACTCCGCCATCGAGCACCGCTTCGTCGGCTTCGTATTCGTGGATAGCCTGCAGTTCTTCGCGCAAAAGCCAGATGGCAGGATTGAACCACTGCATGATCAGACACACCTCGGTGAGGATCAGATCGAGTGTGTGATGATTGGTGATGTGACCGAGCTCGTGCATCAGGATGGCGCGCTCATTCTCCTGCAGATCCTGCTCATTGACCACGACGTAGTGCATCCAGCTGAAAGGCGAGACGTTATCCTTTGTGACCATCAGTCGAGCCTTGCTTTGTGCAAAACTCTGAGGCAATGGACGCTCCTCGCAGCGACGAATCAGGCGCCAGAGACTGAGGTACGAGACGAGCGTGCGAAGTGCGAAGAAGACGATGCCAAGGAGATAGACGAGGAAGAGGACGGCGACGAACTTCGTCCAGAGCGGTGTCTCTACTTCGGTAACGACAGCCTCGACCATGGCGAGGTCAGAAAGATCGATCTCTACGCTTCCTGTGGCTTCTGTGGTTGTCTTCAGATTGAACTGCAGCAGGGGCAATGCCATGGAACACAGCAAGAGCGTGACCAGCGCAAAACGATTGAAGCGATGGAAGGTATCGCGGCTCATCAGCAGCTTATAGAAGAGGTAATAGGCGGCCAGACAGAGGGCGGACTTGAGGATGTAGACAAAAAATGTGCCCATTTTTTAGTGAGGAGTTAGGAGTGAGGAGTGAGGTGTTATTGCTCTTTCTCGACTTGATTGATCAGTTCCTTCAGTTCATCGATCGAGACATTTTCCTCTTTGACCAGTGCAGAGATCGCCTTGACGTATGAGCCGTGGAAGTAGCGGCTGATGACTGAGGTCAGTGTCTTCTTGTGGTACTCGTCGGCAGAGACAGTGGCAAAGTACTGATACGTGGTGCCGAGACTCTTGTGACCGACGTAACCCTTCTCCTCAAGCGTACGTACGACCGTAGAAAGGGTGTTGAAATGTGGACGAGGATCGTCATAGAAGTTCAGCATCTCGCGGATGAACTGAGGACCATGTTGCCAGAAGATATACATGGCCTCTTCTTCCTTTGCGGTAAGTTCCTGTTTCATTTTTGTCGTTGTTTTTGTTTGCTGGTGCAAAGTAACGAAACTTTTTAGTTAGCAAACGAACTTTTTTAGTTGAAATAAGTTTTTAGTAACGAAAATATTTAGTTAAGCGATAGTTTTGGCAAGTTAGGATGACAAAAAAAGGGCAATACAACATTGCAGAACTTGCTCACATGACGCCAGAAGAGCGAATCAAATAACATCAGCATCAACTCATGACTGCGCACATCAAAAGTGTTTTATATCTCTTGCTGAGTACGCAGAGGGTACAATTAACGGCAAATTTTGCAGTTTCTGGACATCCTTTTTTGAAAGAATTTGTTCATATTAGGTGTTATTTCAGGCAAAGAAATAAAAAACGAGAGAAAACCGCAGCATATGGAACGATTTTCCTCTTTTTTTTTGGAGACACGAAAAAAAAGTATCATCTTTGTGACGTAAAAAATCTGTTATAAAATACAGATTAGTCCATAATATCACAAAACTATGAGAAAGTTATTGCCATCAATTATGCTGCTTGCCGTAGCTGTACCCGTTTTCTGTTGTTGCTCAAAGGACAATGAAGAAGAAAAAATCATCGACAAGAACCAGGAAGTAGGGTTAAAAGAAATCACAGTAGAGAACACCTATTGGGTTTCGGAGAAGATGATAGAAGATTTCGGACGCAACTTACCAGCTTTCTATATCGACTTTCAAAGCAAGGTAAAATGTATGGTTTATGAGTTCCAGAGCCCAGGCTCTGACCACCCTGGCTACATGGTCGGCTCTCCGCTTGACTATACCAGAAGCAACAACACTCTTTCATTTGTGGAAGACTATTGGGATACCTCTACAGATCCTGGCAAATGGATTAAGCGTGAGTATGCTTCATGCAGCATCAATAACGACAAAGAACTCACCTTTATATATCAAGGCAAGTCCTATCGTATGATAAAAACGACAAATACTATCGATTCTTACAACAAATAAGACTCGAAAAGTAATCATTACAGCAAGGCAACTCCTTCCTCTCGAAGGAGCTGCTTTTTCTTTTCGATCATCTCCCCTGACGTCTGGCCATTGAAGCCGTGCATGGAGCCGTCGGAGGCAATGACACGGTGACAAGGGACTTCGGGAGCGAAAGGATTTTTGCGCAAGGCCTGCCCTACCGCCTGCGCGCTACCACAGCCGATGCGACGGGCAAGCTGACCGTATGAGATGGTCTCGCCACGTGGGACGTTGAGGAGCTCGAGGTAGACACGGCGCTGGAACTCGGTGATATTGGTGGCAGAGAGGACACGCTCGCGGATGGGACGATAGTCGGCGCGGCGGTCTTTCTTGCCGTTGAAAGTTTTCTTTACTTCTGGGATGACCTCGTACTGTAGCGGGATCTTGAACGTCTCCAAACGAGGCTTGAGATACTGGATGAGCGCTTTCTTATTGAACTCGACGCCAGGCTCCATGACGACGAGCAGACGGGGGATCTGGCCCATGAGTGGATGCTGTGCAGCGACACAGATACAATCGGCAATACCTGGCATCGACATGGCTACGTCCTCTACTTCGGCTGGAGCGACTTTGAGGCCACCGACGTTGATGAACTCACTGTCGCGACCCGTGATGTAGAGATTGCCGTCAGCATCGATCTGACCGATGTCGGACGTGACGATCTCTGTAGGTGGCTGCGGATCGTGGAGGTAGCCGCTCATGATCATCGGACCTGTGACGATGATGTGACCTTCGGCGTCGAGGCGGATGTTGGCATGCACCATGGTAGGGCCGACACATCCCTGGCGACAGACGGCTGGCTGATGGAAGGAGAACGTGCAGACGATACCTGTCTCGGTAGACGCGTAGGTATTGTAGAAGCGCGTCTTCGGGAGGAGTTCGCGGATCTGCTCCATATCGCTGGTGGCAATAGGTGCAGCGCCTGTCTCGATGAACTCGATATAATCGGACAACGACTGGAGACGCTCGCGATGCAGTTGCATGAGCATGCGGATGGCCGACGGGACGAGGAAGGTGGCAGTGCGAGGTGCAGAGCCTAAGGCCTGGAAGAGCGCTTCGGTGTCCTTGAGGCCTTCGAGTATGTAGATGGTACCACCGACGACGATCATCGGGAGGACCTTGCTCCAGCTGCCGAAATGATGGATCGGACCGCAGATGACGAAGGTCAGGCCTGCATGGAAGCCTTGCGACTGGATGAGGTTGTCAGCATCGGCCATGATGGCGTCGTGGCTGAGGAGGACGCCTTTCGGCTTGCTGGTGGAACCTGTGGTGAAGAGGATGTCGCTGACGGTGGGATTGTGATAATCGGGAAGATCGTCCATAATCGCATCGACCGGCACGCTGATGGCTCCGACCTCGTGCAAGGCCAGGAAACGCACCAGATAAGCCACATCCTGCGAGGCGACGAACTGATAGAGTTGACCTGGCTGGACGTGCTCCTCGTCACGCAGGCGCTGCGCTTCGGCAGTGACACGCGCAGAGAGATCGGCATAAGTCACCACCTCACCATCGTGGATGATGGCGGGGACGGTGGGGTGCTCGAGAGCGTGAAGACGCAGATGGTCGAGAAGCATGAAACGATTTACAATTGACGATTTAGCGATTTACGATTGGCAATAGTCCGGCGGACGGATTATTGCTTCTCGGCAAGCTTGCGCTCTACGAGTGCGACGAGCGCGTCGATGTTACGGAGGTTCTTAGGGGTAGCATCGCGCGAAGAGAGCTCGATGCCGTACTCTTCGGAGAGGAGCATGAGGATGTTGGTGACGCCAAGGGAGTCGAGCTCGTCCCAGAGACGCTCTGACTCGAGATCGACCAATGGGAGAGCCTCTTCGAGGATGGAGATGATTCTGTCTTTCATTTATGAAATAAATTACTGATTACAAATTACTAATTACTTTGCTTCGCGATCGAGATACTCGCGGAGGGGCTTATCGATGCGGATGAGCCACTGGAAGACCATCGGCGGAATGAACCATGCCATCAGAACGACGACGGCCATACCGATGATGGTGACTTCGGCCAGCGAGTGCATGGCAGGATGTTTGGCCAGGATGAGCGAGCCGATGCCGATGAGCATGATGAGTGCTGACAGCAGGATGCTACGCTGGTAGCTGACGAGAACCTTACGGCCTTCGCGATAGTCGCGGATCAGACCTTCGGTGACGAAGATGGTATAGTCATCGCCTTGTCCGAAGATGAACGTGGCGAGGATGACGTTGACGATATTGAACTGGATGCCGAGCAACTGCATCAGGCCAAGGATCCATACCCAGCCGATAGCCATCGGGATGAACGCCACCAAGGCGAGTTCGAGACGACGGAACGAGAACCAGAGGAACAGGAAGACGATGGCACTACACGCGTAGCCGATGTAGTTGAAGTTGTCGGATAAAGCGTCGGACACGCGGCTGTTGAGCGAAGCCAGGTCGAAGATATGGAACTCTGGCTGCGAGCTAGCTTTGTCCGCCTTAGGGAGCGACTGCTGCAAGGCCTCCTCTATCTGTGTCACTTCTTCGGACGGAACCATATACTGAGCGACGAGCAAACCTGGACGAACCATCCCCGTGAGGATGGTGCTAGTGAGTGGCTCGAACTCGTCATAAGAGAGCGGTGAGAGCCCGGTGGTGAGGAGTTCCTCAAACGGAGAAAATGCATCGACCGAGAAACCTACTTCAGAGGCTGTCTGGACGAAGCTGAATGGCAATGCGAACGAGTAGCCATGCTGCTGCCAGAAGTCGCGCCACAGCGTAATTCTGCGCTCTTGTGTGGCTTGTGACGGAAGGAGGTCGACAGGATTCTTCTGCGAGAGGAAATGACTTGCCACACCTGACTGAGCCGCCTCAGCGGTCAGGCGCTCAAGACCCTGCAACGCCTCTTCGGCCGTAGCACCAGAGACGGAAGCAAAGACGGTATTGCCTTGCGACTGACCCTGAATGTCGGACATATAAGCCAGATCGGCGCGCTGACGGTCGGTGAGATAGTTGATGTGATTGAGGTTGGAGTCGAACTCCGTGAGGATGCTGAACCAACCGAAGACAGCCGTCAGGATCAGCAAGATGACAAGCGTGACGCGCGACTGGATGAGACGCTGCGAGAGACGGTCGAAGGCGTGTACTTCGGCTTCGAGGTTGACCTTGGCAGCGGTAGGCTTGGCATCGAACATCGTTATATGTGGCATGAACACCAACACGAAGATGATGGTACCGATGAGCATGAGCGCGCTGAAGAGACCGAGGTCACAAACGGCAACGGCATCGAGCGGAACGAGCGTCAGGAAGGCGCCGACGGTGGTGACATTGCCTATAAATAAAGGTGCGACGAGCTCACGGAGCGTGAGGCGTGTATCAGGCTGGTGCTGCATGTGACAGATGTAGTGCAGCGGATAGTTGACCGCAATGCCGATGATGATCGATGCGATACCAAGGACAATGACCGAGACACTATCGCGGAAGAGTCCTAAGAAGCCGAGTGCGAAGAGGAAGCCGAAGCCTGTGGCAATGGCGATCTGCAAGAGCGAGCGCAAGCTGCGGAAAGCGTAAAGCAACAAGGCCAGAATCAGGATGGCCGAGATGGTGACGGCCAGGATGCTGTCATGCTTGATCTGCGCGGCGTTAGAGACCGCGATGACGGGTGAACCGATGACGGTGACTGCCATGTCACGGGTAGCCTCCTCGGCCTGCAAAGCGGTAGTAGTACGCTCGAAGAGAGAGACAAGCTGCGCGTTGCCACTACTCTCACTGCTGCCGAAAGGCGACGTGACGGTGACGATGCAGCGACGCTCATCAGGCGTGAAGATATAGCCGTCGTACTGCTGGAATTGTAGCTCTGGCTGGAACTGACGGAGTAACGAAGCGACACGGCCTCCGAGGCCTAACGGATCGTGCTGGAGGACAGGCTGCACGAAAGAGCCAGCCAGCGAACCGATCTGCTCATAGTCGGCCTCCAGACGATGACGAACGAAGTCAGGATCAGCCTGCCAGACGCGGTCAAGACGCTGATAGTCGGCCTCATCGAGATAAAGCGGGAGATGCTCGTAGACGAACGAGAAGACGTCGAGCACCTGCGTGAAGTCGATCTGTGGCTGCCAGTCAGTGATCCATCCTGCCGTATCCTGTTCGGCCAGGAGTTCACCGAAGCGCTCTACGCCTGCAGTGACATATTCCTGCTGCACCTGCGTAGTGTCAGCGTGGCTGAAGAGGAGTACGACACGGTTGCCGGCGGCCACCTCCTGATAGATCTGCATGGCCTTGCGATACTCGGCATCGAAAGGCATGAAGTCGGAGATGTCTTCCTTATAGTCGAGCCTCGTGACCAATGCACATAGCGCAGCCACGACCACTGACAGGAGGAGCCAGAGGCGGGAACGACGCGTCGCAAAGTAGTCGTAGAGACGAAGGAAGACGTTCATTTAGAGTTTGTCGTTAGAGATTGGATTGGCATAGATACCCAGGAAGATCTCATGGAGAGCGTCGAGGTCTGTGACGGCGTACTGCTCCTTCTGCGCCATGCGGTCGAGCGTGGCCATACGTTCGAGGAAAGCCTGCTTCTCAGCCTCGGTATACATCGACTGATAGGTGGTCTGACCGTAGAGCATGTCATGTGCGATGTAGTTATTAGGCCACAGGCGATAATGGGTATGGATGCGCTGGTCGATGATACGGGCCACCTGCTGGTGATACTCGTTCTGCGTGAGGTCATTGAGCGCCTCAAGTTCGCTGCGCTTGATAGGAGGACAGACCTCGAAGTGCACGCGGCCTTTCTCCTGCATGATGCCGGTGAGGATGCTGGTGATGTCTTCGCCAGGACGCTTGATGTACTTCTGGCTGCGGCTCATGTAGAGCTCGAAGGCCTTGAGGAAGTCACAGCTCTCCCACTCGTAGGATACGCTGACAGGGACGATATGCAGATCATCGAGCGACGAAATCTTGTCATTAGGATTGCTGACCGAGAACATCTTGATGATACCCTGGTCGGTGCGGTCACAGCCATCCTTGGTACGACCATTGCGCTGTGCGATCCATACTGACTGCTGCTTGTCGCGGATGACGTGACGGATGTACTCAGAGAGATGCAACGAACAGCGATAGAACTCCTTAGGAGTGCCACCACGCTCTACGCGGAACATCTTGTTAGACTTGCCGATATCGATGATCAGCGGACCAGACATGAGGTTGGCGCCAAAGGTGATCTCGGTGGTCGGATAACCGTTGAGATAGAGGACGTACTGCAGGAGGCTGGAGTCGAGGACGATGTCGCGATGGTTGGAGACATAGAGGTACGGGACGTCATGATCGATGTGACCCAGGCCTTCGAACGTGAACTGCGTGATGCTGCGCTTGATGACCTGAGCGTTGAACTCCTTCATGACCTTCGACTGGAACTCTTCAATGGTCTGGATGGAGCGTACCTCCTCACGTACCTCCTGCACGCTACGGTCAGGAAATACGTACGAGGCGATGATCGGGAAACCATCGCTGCTGGCGATACGCTGCATGGCAGCAGGAATCTCCTCCTGGAAGTACGGACGGATATCGTCAAAGTTATTTGTCATAATTCGATTTGAACCAATGAATGAATTTTTCTTTCCAGACGATGCACTCAACGCTGGTCTTGGCAGAATCGGCACCGAAACCGTGTCCACCAGTCTTGAACTGATGATACTCATGCGGTACGCCAACGGCAGTAAGCGCTGAATCGAGCATCTCTGAGTTGTGGTAGTGGACGACAGGATCGTCGACACAGTTGACCAGGAACACCGGAGGCATGTCTGGACGGACGTGCAGCTCGAGCGAGAGGCTGTCCTGCCACTTGGTCTGACGCTTGCGATACTCGCCTAACAGAGCGCGACGCGAACGCTTGTGTACCCAAGGATTCTTGCGCAAGGTCACGACTGGATAGACGGAGACCACGAAGTCAGGACGATTGTCTGACGAGGTGAAGAACTCTGCTGCCAACGTCACCAGATGGCCTCCGGCAGAAAATCCCATCGCACCTAAGCAGTCAGGATCAATATTATATTCCTTTGCCTTCTGTCGGAGCTCGACAATAGCCTGCTGGATATTGACCAATGCATCAGGGTACTGATGACCTCGTATAATATATCTATAATGTGTGATAAACGAGGTGACACCCTGCACAGGATATTCGAGCACGAAGGCTGAGATACCTTGAGACTGCAGCCATTGAGCCACACCTACTCCTTCGGTCCTCACATCATGCCAGGAATAGCTACCCCCTGGACAGACGATGATGGCAGGTGTCGGACGATCGGACTGTGCGAGGAATGGCGTCAGACGTTGAGCGCTGAGCGACAGGCAATTCAGGGAAAGGACGAAGGCGAGTAGCAGGATCTTGATATCTTTCATCTTCATTCTTTTATAGCTCCTAAAATGGTGTCCTTGCCAAGTACGGCCTCTGCTGTCTGTATGGCGGTAAGAGGTACGCCACAGATGCCATGGAGGTTGATGCACTGGCCTGTGAGCAACAGGTTGCTGACTTTGGTCTGGATAGGCAAGTGCGAGAGGATGATGTTGTCAGCGTCCTTGCTGTAGCCATACATGTTGCCTTCTGGAGTACCTAGCCAGTCACGGAAGGTAAGCGGTGTGGCAGCGAAGCAACTAACCACGGCTTCAGCAAAGCCAGGATAGCGCTCTGAGACGAGTGCTGTGACACGAGCGATCTGCTCTTCTTTCCATTGCTTATAATCGTCAGGACGATGGCCAATGGAGCTGTTCTCCCATGGTCGAACTGCGTCGAACGACATTGGGCTGACGGTCATCAGCAGGCGTGTGCCACGTGGCGTAATCTTGCCATCGGTCATGAAGAGTGCCACGCCTTGTGGCCAGAGCTCGTTGTACTTATGCAGCTGCCAGAAACGCTCCTGCGAGCGCAAGAGATAGACAGGCGACTGCAAAGCGTCGAAAACGTCGGCCTTGACCTCATAATAGACCTTGAAGGCCGAGTAGCTGTTTGGGATGGAATGCAGGCGTGAGACGTAAGCTCGTGGAAATGCTCCTTCGCTGCACAGGCCGATGGTCATGGTAGGATGCAGAGACGAGATATAGACATCGCCCGTGAACTCCTTGCCATTGCAAGTCCTGACATGCTGTATGACACGATTCTCGACATGAATCTCCTCAACAGCGTGGTTGGTCAGGACCTCTCCCCCATTGCTCCTGATTACGTCGGACAATGCATCGGCCAACTGCTGGCTGCTCTTGCCGAACATGGAGGTACCATTGATATAAAGTACGTTGATGAGCGCGTGCACGTAAGCTGGCGTCTTGTCCTTAAGGCCACCATAGAGCGTACTGGCGAAAGCCATGAGATTGAGCAACTGAGGATTGCTCGTAAAACGCTCCAGAAACGCTCCTACGGGGATTCCGAACGACTCGTGGACTGCAGTACTGGTAGGCTGGCGAAGGTTGAAGAGATCGATCTTAGAGGCGATATCGTAGATGGTATCAATATAACTGCGAATACCTTCTTCCTCCTCAGGAAACTGCGATACGAGATAGTCCATGAGGCGCTGTCGGCCTTGTGGCAACTTATAGATGGTCTTATTGTCGATGCCGATGATCTCTGCCATGCAGTCCTGCGGCATGGGGACGATATCGAGCTTATCAAGAATACCTAAATAACTGCAGATACGATGGAGTGAGCCTCCTGGCTGGAAGCCTCCAAGGATATGCATGCCCGTCTCGTATGTCATGTCATGGCGGACAAAGGTCTGCAGGCCACCGCCGATGACATGGCTCTTCTCGAGCACCGTCACCGACACCTGGTTCCTGGCCAACAAGGCGCCTGTAAACAGGCCACCAAGACCTCCGCCTATGATGATAGCTTTCTTCATTAATTATCTTATCTGATACGCAAGCTGCCGGGGCCAAGCAGATTGCCACAAGTGATCATTGTACCTACCAGCACGCCTAAGATACCGTGTGAATTGATATTCTGTCCGACCAGCAACAGATTCGGGATACGGGTGCGGTAAGGGATGCGATAGGCAGGTCCGGCATTGACGTCCTTGAGGATGCCATACATCGAACCGTCAGGAGTAGATGTGTAGTCTCGATAAGTCAGCGGAGTAGCCGTGTAATAGCTCTCTATCTGACTGCGGATGGCAGGGAACTCCTTCTCCATCAGGTCGAGGATCTTCTCTGCTTTCTCTTTCTTCCAGGCCTCATAGTCTGCACCACGTCGGCCGATATGCGTGTCTGACCATTTCTCAAGCTCTGAGACTTTCATATAAGACAATACCACACCACTCTGCGCGAATTTACTTTGTGTCTCCGGACAGAAATGCATGTAGAGATAGGCTGACGGCCAAGTCTCCTCGTCATAAGTCTCACACCCCCAGGGATGGTCGGCAAGATAGCCATAGAAGTTGCTGTTCATATACGGCATGGCTCCGTCCTTGAACTTCAGGTACAAGGAGAATACCGATGGCGTATTAGGGATAGCAGCAATACGCTGACGATAGGCAGGACGGATCAGCGAGGTATCGAGCAACGGCATGAGCACCTGAGGATGGATGGCGCTGATGACAACGTCGGCCGAAAGAAGCTGTTCGCCATTGATCTCGACTCCTGTGGCATGGGTAGCATCGCAGACGACGCGTGTGACCTTGCTACGCGTCAGTACACGACCTCCGTAACGCTCGATGGTTGCAGCCATGGAGTTGGCCAACTGATCGCTACCTCCACGGAGACGGAAGGAACTGCGATTATAGAAGTCCATGAGCTGTGCATGCAGTGCAAAAGGAGTCTTATCCTGCACGCCTGCATAGAGTGGCAGATCGCCACAGAGGACGTCGCGCAAATGAGGATCACGGACGGTCTCACGCAACACCTCTCCCATCGAGGTCAGCTGATATTTCATCAACGTATCAGAGTCCTGTGAGGATTGCATCTGGCTCAATCCACAGACGTCAGCCACCTGCTGCACGGTATCGAAATAACGTGCCAAGCTATCGGCCTCAGCAGGGAACTTCTGCAGCATGGTCTCGATGAAAGCCTCACGGCCATTGGCAAAGGAGAAGCGCTCTCCTGCCAAAGAGATGACGTTGTAAGCTTCAGTATCGAGACGAGACAGCTTAACGTCTGGAAGGATCTCCAGATAGTCGAACAGCTGATACAGGACCTGACCAGGATCAGCGCTACCGACGAAGTGCATGCCGGTCTCGAAACGGACACCTCCACGTGAGAAACACTGGAGACAGCCACCGATCTGAAAGCCTTGTTCGAGCACAGTGACGTCATAGCCATTCTTTGCGAGAATGACTCCACAGGAGAGACCTCCCATGCCGCTACCGATGATGATGGCTTTCTGTCGCTGCATATTATATATATGTATGGTCAGGAATGTTGTCTATTTACTTCTTCTCGAACTTCTGCTTATAAACCTGTCTCCAAGCGCTGGTACGCTCCTGATAGGTCTCTCCGAGGCTTGTATCGCCAACCTTGACGCGCTCTCCTACTTCGACGGTGATGGTGCCAGGTTGCAGACAGAAGTCATTCTTTGGCAATACGCGACCAGGACCATTGAGGAAGACTGGGACGATGTCTGCACCGATTCGCTCGGCCAGATAGAAGGCGCCACGATGGAAGCGGAGGACTTCGCAGGTAGCTGAGCGCGTACCTTCAGGGAAAATCAGCACCGAGTAGCCACGTTCGAGCAGAGACGCGATCTTTGGCTCATTAGCCTCCAATCCATCTGCTGCTGGATAATACTCCAGATAATGGATGATCGGCGCGTAGAGCGGGAAGTTCCATACCCACTGATTGGTCATCGCTACAATGCGAGGAGACAACATCAGCGTGCAGAGCAGATCGAGGTGCGACTGATGGTTGCTGATGATCACGGCAGGCTTGGAGAAGTCCTCGTTCGATGCATTCCTGACGATAACCTTAGCACCAGGAATATGACGTGCACACCAACGGAAATATCGCCAGATCAGGACGTGGAACTGTAGCTTGCGCTGATCGTCATGAGGCCACACCAGACGATAGAATAAGGCCATAGGGATAGCTCCAAGCACAGCGCTCAGGAGGAACACGGTGAAGGCGTATATCGTGATGAGTTTTCGTTTCAGTCGTTGCACGTAATCTATAATTTGTAATCCGCGCGCTTCGCACGTAATTAGTAATTCGTAATTCGTATTATCGCCTCCTCAGGCGATAATACGCCATCATCCACCATCCGAACAGGAAACTGCTGAAGAACAGAATCGTATTGAGGATAAAGATGCGGCCAAAGTCCTTATACGGACGGAAATGTGTGACACGCTCCTCTCGTGGAGGATAGTAGACGCGGATCGGTGTCGACTCGAGCTTCACGCCATGCCATGCAGCAAAGACCATGAACTCCAGTTCGGCCTCATAGCGCGCCGTGATGAGGTTAAGTCCATGCAGATGATGCAGCGGATAGAGACGATATCCCGTCTGTGTATCTGGCAGACACTGCCACGTCTGGAGTGCGAACCAGAAGTTAGAAAAATAGTTGGCAAAGGTATTGCCTCCTGGCATATTCTCCTGCTGCAGCTTGCGATTGCCTACGATGATCACATCAGGACGGCCAGCTGCAATACTTTCTCTCAGTTTCGAGACAAAGTGTGGCAGGTCCTCAGGATAATGCTGACCATCTGAGTCGATGGTGATGGCATAGTCGAAACCCATCTCCTTGGCCTTACGGAAGCCTGTACGCAGCGCATGACCCTTACCTTGATTCTGCTCGTAAGTGACCACATGCAGCTCCTCTTGCTGACGAAGCAGCGTGAGCGTATCGTCTGTCGAACCATCATTGACTACCATGATATCAGCAGAGAATGGACGAAGACGATCGATGACCTGCAACACCGTGGTATGGTTGTTGTAGGTCGGCACGATCACGCAGATCTTCAGTTCTTTCAATTCTTCGCGGATATCCATCACGTAGTTTCTATGGTAGTTTATACTGCACGGAGCAACAAAGACATCTTGGTGTAAGTAGTCTCGTCCTTGACGATGTCTGCATTGATGTGCACCTGCTGATCCTCCTCTTTACGGATCTTGATAGCGACGTCGAGATCGAGTACCTCATCAGGTTTGATGACCGAGAGGAACTTCAGGTTGACGATCTTCGCAATCTCTACCTCACGCTTTGTCCAGACAGCAAACAACTCCTGCACCATCTGCACGATGCAAGCGCCAGGCATGATAGGTTCGCCAGGGAAATGCGCCTGGAAGATGACGCTGTCTGCATTCAGTCGGATCTGAAAGCGGACGGCATCGGCACTCTCCTCTGCGGATGAGACGATCGAATAGAGGTTCTCAAGAAGGATCATTCCCGTAATTCGTAATTTGTAATTCGTAATTAGCGCACGCTTAGTGTGCAATAAAGTAGCATCCCAACATGATGAGACAGACACCTATCCATGCAGAGGTAGAGATCTGCTCATGAAAGATCAGCATCGCAGCTATCATGCCAAAGATATAAGCCATCGAGGACATCGGATAAGCCAAGCTGAACGGATAATGCTTAAGGATGTAAGCCCAAAGCACGGTAGCTCCACCAAAGCTGATGCCACACGCCAGCCACCACCAGTTCGTAGCCTGTGACCACACAAAGCTCCACGACCACTCTACCTTAGGCATGTGCTGGAGAGCGATCTTGACCAATACCTGACCTCCTGCTAAGAGGATGGCCTGGAGGATGGATAGGGGGAGCAGGGAGAACATTTTAGTGAGGAGTGAGGAGTTAGGAGTGAGGAGTTATCCCTTTGTCGCGAGATTAACTAAAGTATTAATTCTCGAAGTGGAGTTTTACCGGCAGGAATAGCGTCTTCAGTCACCAGCAGATAAGCCTCGTTGACAGCTGAAGGGACAGAGTCATGCAAGCCTACCAGCGCGCTCTTGATCTGGCCTTGCTGCATCAGCATCCATGCATCGAGCATCGCCATGCGGAGAGAATCCTCTCCTTGCGAATGAGTGTTGTTATAGCCATGGTTCTTGGTGCTGATGGCAATCAATGAACCGATGGTGTTATGTGTCGACTGCATGAATGGCGTCGGCTTCAGCAACTGTTCGCCTCCTGTCAGCATATCGCGAAGGAAGGTCTCTGAACTTTCTGCATTACCCCATGCCGTACCTGTGATGATGGCATCTGGCACGAAAGCTGCACCGTCTTCTCCTGCATCACGTAAAGCTTGGATAGACACTGCCATCGTACGCTTGAGCATCGGACCTAAGCGACGAGCTTCGCCTGGAGTCATGTAGAGCTTGAAGTTTGGATCAGCGTCTTCAGCTGTTAGCTTCTGCTCGGTGAGAACGAAAACGTTCTTGAGTGAGGAATGAGGAGTGAGGAGTGAGGATTTGTTTGTGTTGCTATCGAATGCCGAGAACACCATCGAACTATCATTGCCACCAAATCCGAATGCATTGCACAGAATATGACGCAAGCCTTGTGCTGGCATCGCTGTATCCTGTGTCACTGGCATTGGTTCACCTTCGATACTCTTAGTGCATCCCAAACTCACTGGCATGAACTGATGCTGCAAAGCAAGCAAGCAGAAGACCGCCTCGATGCTACCAGATGCAGAGGTCGTGTGACCTGTAAAGCCCTTGGTACTGCTGTATGGAGGAAGCGCCACCTGATCGGCAAAGACACGGTGCATGGCCGTGAGCTCAGAAGGATCATTGTTAGGTGTACCCGTGCCATGTGCATTGACATAATCAATGTCCGACGGCTGCAATCCTGCCATACGGATGGCCTGCGACATGGCTCGATAAGCGCCTTCGCCATCTTCTGACGAAGCTGTCTGGTGGAAAGCATCACATGCATTGCCATAACCGCTGACGATGGCCAGAGGCTTCGCACCACGACGACGGGCAGAGCTCAGTGTCTCGATGACGAGGAAGCCTGCACCTTCGCCAAGATTGAGTCCTGCACGTGTCTCGTCGAAAGGACGACACTGTGCATGATCGAGGATCATCAGCGTATTGAAGCCATTGAGATGGAAACGAGAGAGCGACTCCGTGCCACCTACGACCGCCTGTTCGTACTGACCTGTCTTGATGAGGTTGGCACCGATCTCAATGGCATTGAGCGCCGATGAGCAGGCGGTGCTGATCGTATCGAGCAAGGCGAACTTGCCGAAGCCACGAGCGATTTGCTGCGTATTGCTGCCACAGTCGGTCTTAGCCTCGAGCATCTGCTGCATCATCAGTTCATGCTCGGTGCTGGTGAAGAGATTCTCTCCACGATCCATGCCTGCCACAGTCGTACCAGAGATCAGCGGCATACGGCCATCAAGCTCTGCGATGAGCTGCTGATCCGCATTGAGCATACCTGCCTCAGCCAACGCCTCACGCAAGGCGAGACGAGCCATTAGCGTCGTACGACAAAGCTCCTCTCCCCCATCGGCTGCCACAGCTACAAGCTGCTGCATCTCCTCGTTAGAGAGCTTGACTTCGCCGACAGGCAACTCATGATGCTCCGTCTGCAGATAGCGGACCTCGCCGATACCAGAGCGCAACGACTGTAGTGCAAACAAGGTCTCAGCCTTGCCTACACCGATGGCAGATACTACGCCTGCACCTGTGATGACAATTGGTTCGTTGATCACAAACTTATCTGTTAGAATTACTTCTTGCGGTTAGCAGCGACATACTCAGCCATTGCTTTGACCGACTGGAACACAGCCTTGCCTTCTGCTGGCGTCTGGAACTTGATACCGTAGAAGCGCTCAAGCAATACGATGAGCTCCAATGCATCGATGCTGTCCAGCCCCAGGCCTTCGCCGAAGAGAGGTGCCTCTGCATCAATGTCTGCTGGAGTAAGATCCTCCAGATTGAGAGCCTCGATAATCTGCTCCTTCAATTTTTCAATCAATTCTTCCATAATTTATATAATGTGTTATAAAAATTTCTAAGGGACGTCTTGGGGGCAAGATGTCTATTCCTGCATCACGGAACGGACGCAGTGGGGTCAGGATGTCTATTCCTGCATCACGGAACGGACGCCGTGAGGGCAGGATGTCCATTCCTGCATCACGGAATGGACGCCGTGGGGTCAGGATGTCCGTTCCTGCTTTCATTATCGGTTGTAGAGACCTAAGTGAGCCTCAAAATGATTCTCGTCCT
Organism: Bacteroidales bacterium; assembly: GCA_045598885.1. Classification (GTDB taxonomy): domain Bacteria; phylum Bacteroidota; class Bacteroidia; order Bacteroidales; family UBA3663; genus Liminaster. The sequence goes on along the minus strand of JAZRVB010000002.1, from coordinate 32,407 downwards.
CACACTCCAGCCAACCGCCTAAGACTGACGTTGTCATCGGATCGGCAAAAGCCTGTGCGATGAGCTGTTGCAGCAATTCGTCGCAAGGTTCCTCGACCACCAGGAACGTAGTCTCGCCGTGATAATGATGACGGATGGCAATCTCGCCAGTCACGATATTTGGCAACGTATAGACAAAGTCTGCAGGACTTGGGAAGTAATCCTCTCCTTCCTGGATCGTCTGCTCATACTTGCGATCAGCAGCCAGCGAAGCGCTGCGATTGATCAGGACGATGGCACGATCCTCTCGCTCCACGAAATGCTCCTCATCGACCTGCTGCAGCAAGAGCTCTGAGGCGATGAATCCCAAGCGTGCCAGAGGATCCATCTTATAGAACTTCGGATAGTCGCCGACGTGCTGCTTGTAGAGGGATACTAAGTATTCGCGACCGCTCTGCTGCACCTCGTCTGACTTGATATGTATCTCAGCAATCTGCGTCATACCTCATCTCCTTTCTTAAATAGCGCTGCAGCGTTGCAGCCTCCGAAACCGGACATCAACTTGATGAACTGACGCTTGTCGGTCTCTACATGCTGGCCAGAGACATACAGTTCACGGCTTGTGCCACAAGCGCTGTAGCCACGGGTTCCAGGCACCCATCCTGCATCGATGGCATGCATGGTCAGGATCGTCTCCAGCAGGCCTGCTGCACCCATCGTGTGACCATAATAACCTTTAAGTCCACTGACAAGTGTCTGGCTCATCCCCTCTCGGTCGATGGCCTTCGACTCCATGTCGTCATTATAGAGCGTAGCTGTGCCATGTGCAGAGATACAGGCGATACGCGAAGCATCTTCTCCCTGCATCACCTGATGCAAGCTGCGATAACTTCCTTCAGCGGTCTTCGAAGGACCAGAGATGTGGAAGGCGTCATTGCGGACAGCCCCCTTGCACAACACCCATTCGCCAGCTTCTGCCGTCTCCTTACGAGTATAGATCATCGTGGCAGCAGCCTCTCCAAGGTTCAAGCCGAAACGGTCTTCGTCAAAAGGTCGGCACTCTTCGGTAGAAACAGCCTTGAATGACTGGAACCCTGAGACGATGAACTTGCTCTGAATGTCACAACCCGCCACGATGGCCGTGTCATACGATCCGCTCTCCAGCAGTCGCTGTGCCAGGATCTGTGCAGACAAACCGCTGATACAGGCGTTAGAAACCGTCACTGGTTGTGTCGTGATGCCGAAATGCTTAGCCAGATGCGCCGCCGTCTCTCCCATACGCTCACCGTCAGGACCTGTAGTGTTTCCTTTGGTCGATGAGAGGACGAGGACGACGCGTGAGGTCGTCACATCGAGCTCTGGCACCTGAGACAGAGCTGCGGCGATAGATTGACGGAGCGCTCCTTCGTAAGTGTGCTCCTCCAGCTGTCCGTCAGCAAAGAGCGAAGCCATGAAAGCCTCTGGAATGTTCCAACGCTGATAGATCGTAAGTGCCGAACGATACTCCTGCACAGCATGCAGGTTCTCCTCGGTCGTCATCCCTATTGGTGACAGGATATTATCGGCTATCTTTACGATCATCTCAACTTTTAACTGTTAACTAAACTGTCTTTTCGCTCAACGCAATCTTCATCTCACCCTCTGCCAGCAGCGTACCGTCCAGGAGTCGCACCTCACCGTGTGCTAACGTCAATCCGAACGACGAACTGAGCACCTCGATGCGTGTCTCGATCGTCTCTCCGACTTTTAGCAACTGCAGGATTTCCAGATTCCTGACAGCACCGATAAAGCCGATGTTGACATCCTTGTGCAGGATGTACTTATTGATATATCCGATACGCGCAGCACAGGTCTGTGCGATGTTCTCTACGATGCCACTGGCCACGAAGACTCCGTTCTGACAGAAGAGATTGTCCTCGGTAATCTGGAATCGTGTAGAGGTGACGATCTCGTCATAATGCAGCAACTGGCTCACCATGATAAATGGAGCGCGCTGTGGCAGGATGCCACCAATGGGGATCTGAAGAAATTCCTCGTCTGTCATGCTTTCCAGAAATCAAAATAGTTGAACCATTGTGTCGGATACATCCTCACCACCTTCTCCAGCTGACGGACAAACTCATCGGCCAAGGCCTGCTGGCGGACACTCTTCTTGGTCAAAAGCTCCGGATCGAACTGCTTGTAGCCTTCGGTCAGATCCTTGATGATGATGTGGTAGGTCTGCCAGTCTTTCTTTAAGACAAAGACGGCCAATGCGTCACATTCACGCGCTACAGCCAGCGAGAATGGTCCTAATGGAAACTTGGCCTCCTGCCCTAAGAACTGACAGGTGAGCGCCTTCTGTGAACCGAAGATACGGTCACCTGGCATGCTCACAATCTCACCGTCTGACAGAGCGGTATTGAGCGTGAAGATATGGCTCATATCTGGCATCACAGGCACCATGGTGATGTTATTTGGTGTGAAGACTTTGTTGCGGTTCTTCATCACCGTCTCGGTCTCTCCGAGGAACACCAGTGCATTCATCCGCTTGTTCTCGCATCTGAGCGAATAACCGGCAAGCTCGTAGTTGCCCGTGTGCGAACTCATCTGCACAAATCCCTCTGGCTTCGACTCTACCACCTTCCAGAGATCCTCATAGCCTTCCATCTCGAAACGGAACTTGCGTCCGCCATAGACGGCAAAGCGATCGATGATGATCTGTCCGAAACGGAAATGATTGACGTAGACGTGCCAGAAGGCCTTGAGCGGCGACTCATCGAAACGCTGGCGGAAGAAGCGATACTGAGCAATATAACCGAAGTGAGCAAAGAGCATATAGAACGGCACGATCAGCGCTACGAAAGCGTAGACGATGCGCTGATCGGTATGTCCGAGGATGGTCACCAGCGATCGCTGCATCCAGGGCATGCCGCCTGTCGTTCCTTTCCACTGGCTATGCTCAAGTGTCTCTGCCATGCAATAGGGATTATTTGTTGGTGTGCTGCTCGATATAGTCGCAGAACTGTGCGAGAGTCTCGACACCAGCCATCTCCTCTGTCTTGATGCGGAAGCCGAAGGTACGATCCACAATCACCACGATGTCTACGAGGTCAAGGCTATCGATACCGATATCCTCGCGCAGACGTGCCTCTGGCTGGATCTTCTCTTCGTCAATCTCCAAATCCTCCATGAGGAATGCTTTTACTTTCTCTTCAATTTCTGAACGTAACATATATTGTTTTAGTTTTTTATTTTTTACTTCTTAATCTTGCAAACCATGATCGAATGTCCCTGTCCGAGATTGTCATGGATGGTCTCTACTTCCATACCTGCAGCTTCGACACAAGCCGTCATATCCTCCGTGTTATACATCTTGGAGTTACCGTTGGCCAAAGCCGTGAAGTAGAGGCTGGTCAAGGTGAGACAGAGTGCTGCCGGCTCATACTTCTGACGGTCCCAGAGCGTCTCCATGATGTAGAGACGACTGTCTGCGTCCATGATCTTGGCTGCACGCTGCAGGATGCTGGTGATCTCCTCCATGCTGAAACAGTCGAGGAACTGCGACATCCAGATCACGTCATAGTGCTTGTCGGTCGGGAAAGCTGCATTCTTGTCGAGCAGGTTCATACCGTAGCCATTCACACGATCTGCTCCTGGCATTCCCTTGGTAGCCTCCTTCATCAGGCCAATCTGCTGTGGCAGGTCGACGATGGTCACCTCCACCTCAGGATCGTAGCCGACACACTGCATGGACCAACGTCCTGTATTGCCTCCGACGTCGAGCAAGGTGCGTGTCTTGTTGTCCTTGAAGACTATCTTCAATGCCTCTGGGAACGAGCTGTCGCTATAGAAGTGATCGAATCCGAACCATGACTTCTGCACCTGCTCTGGCAGCGAAGAGAGGCCTTCGTAGATTGTCGGCCAGTCACCAAAGTGCTTCAAACCTGCTGGACGGCCTTCCTTGAGCGACTCCTCCAGGAGGAACCAGCCTTCGTAGTTGACATCGTGATTGAAATCAAGATTGACCTTCGTGGCTGGATCTGCCAGTAGGAACCAGCCTGCCTTAGAAAGTCGGAAACGATCGGTCTCAGGATTGACAAGGATCGTTCCGATGCAGAGCGAAGCCTCCAGCAGGCTCTTCACAGCGTAGTCAGACAATCCGGTCTTCTCCACGATCTCTGGTCGGGTCAATCCTGTCTCGGAATCACGAAGCATGTCCATGATGCCGAATTTCACCATCAGGCGCGAAGCCTGGAAAATCACAGGACCGAAAGCAATAAACTCTGCCAGACGCTGAGCGTCACGAGCACTCTGTTGCTCCGAAGTATAGAGTTTCTGTAAGGCAGGTGATAAGTGCATGTCTTAGTTTATTAAGTATTCTTGTAGATTTATTCAGTATATTTTCGGATGACGAGCGCAGAGTTCGTTCCACCGAATCCGAAGGAATTAGAAAGGACGGTATTGATCTCCGTCTCGACAGTCTCAGTAGCGATGTGCAGCTTCTCGCTGTACTCATCTGGATGCTCGAAGTTGATGTTAGGAGCCACAAAGCCACCCTGCATCATCAGGATCGAATAGACGATCTCCGACGATCCAGCCATCCAGCACTCATGACCGGTCATCGACTTGGTAGAGCTGATCCAAGCCTTCTTACCCTCGAACATACGACCGAGTGCCATTGCCTCAAGCATATCACCCTGTGGTGTAGAGGTCGCATGAGCATTGACATAGTCGATATCTTCAGGGGTGAGTCCGGCATCGTCCAGAGCGCGTTGCATGGCGTTGAGCGAGCCTTCGTCGCTTGGATGTGAGATGCCGCCACCACCATTTGAAGAGACGCCATAGCCGACAACCTCAGCCAGGATGTTAGCACCACGTGCCTTGGCATGCTCCAGCTCCTCGATGACGAGTGCAGCTGCACCACCACTTGGCACGAGGCCGTCACGGTCACGGTCGAAAGGACGGCTGGCCTTCTGTGGTTCATCAGTGCGGATTGAGAAAGCGTTGATGGCATCAAACGAAGCCATTGAGAAATAGTTGCACTCCTGAGCGCCACCTGCCAGGATGACGTCCTGCATACCCTGGCGGATCATCATATAAGCCAGGCCGATGCTGTGTGAACCACTGGCACATGCCGCGCTAACGGTGAAGTTGACACCACGGAAACCGAAAGCTGAAGAAAGATTCATCGTGACGGTTGAGTTCATCGACTGGAACACCAGGCTACGTCCCAGCATGGCAGTGTCATGACGATCGTCCATGATGCGACCTGTCTCAATCACAGGTTTTGACGATGAGTCATTGCCAAAGATCAGGCCGATCTCGTTCTTATCGATATACTCTGCATCGATACCTGCTTCCTTGAAAGCCTCCAGGCTGGCCATATAGGCAAACTCTGCCGGCTCAGAGAAGCTGACACGCAAGCGACGGTCGAGCAAGCCTTTGAGATTAGGTTTCTCGACGATACCCGTCAATGGTGAGCGATAGCCATAGTGTATGCGGTCAGGATCGATGCCGATGCCAGACTTACCTTCTCGCAACGACTGACTGACCGCCTCTTTGCTTGTACCGAGACAAGACCAGATGCCTGCGCCTGTAATAACAACTCTTCTCACAATTATTCAGTTAATAAAAGGGGTTTATATTTGATGCGGGCGCAAAGTTAACAAAAATCCTTGATTTTCCCAAATTTATAATGAGAAAAGGACTTTTTTTGCCAACATTCTATTACCAAAGGAGCTTTTAATATAATTTTTCCTGAAATAAAATAGTACTCTTTGAGTAAAGTCAATGAAAAAAATCACCAGTCTCGTTCTCCCCGAAAAGGGTACGAGACTGGTGAAATCTGTTATCCGACATCAGTAAATTGATATCTGAAATTTGCTATTTTTTGAGCGAAGCGATGCGTTATCTACGCTGGCGACGAGCCTGCTCCTCACGCTGCTTACGGAGCTGCTCCTGCTGCTGGCGCTGGATCTCCTGCAGCTTAGCGGCCCAACCAGTGGCCTTGCTGGCCTTGGCTGGCTTCTTGAGATTAGCCTTGAGCTGCTCCAGGATCTTATCCTCATCCATGCTCCAACGGATAGCGTAGGTGATGATAATGCCGAGGAGAGTACTCAGGAAGTAGTAGTATGAAAGACCTGCTGAATACTGGTTCAAGAAGAAGAGGAACATCAGTGGCATGAAGTACATCATAGCCTTCATACCTGGCATAGCCTGCTGGCTTGGATTCTGCTTCTGCATCAGCCAGGTATAGAAAATATTGGTGATGGTCATCAATACGCAGAAGAGCGAGAGATGATGACCGAAGATCCAGTTCACGACAGGGATGTCAGCATTCCAGGTCAGGAAAGCATCGTAGGTCGAGAGGTCATCGGCCCAAAGGAATGGCTGGTGACGGAGCTCGATAGAGGTTGGGAAGAAGTAGAACAAGGCGATGAGTACTGGCCACTGGATCAACATTGGCAGACAGCCACCCATCTGATTGACACCCATCTTGCTATAGAGCGCCATGAGTGCCTGCTGCTTCTCCATAGCCTGCTCCTGGTCAGGATACTTCTCGTTGATGGCCTGTACCTCTGGCAAGCGCTGTGCGATACGCATCTTAGCCGAAGCCTTGTATGACTTGTAGGTCATTGGCAGGGTGATAAGCTTGATGAAGAGGGTCAACAGGAGGATGATGATACCGTAGGATGGGATCCACTTGTCCATGAAGTGGAAGAGTGGGATGATGACCCATGAGTTGACATAATGTACGATGAAACGCCAACCGAGATAGAACGAATCCTCGAGGTCCATATCCTCGTTGGTCTTGCCGACGAAAGCGGCAGCTGGCTCGTTCATATCCGAGAGCTTCCAGTAGTCCTTAGGACCCATGTAGAGACACATTGGGATGGTGGTCTCTCCGGTCTTCACGTCGACCTCAAACTCCAGGTTCTCAGCAGCATACTTCTTAATAATGTTCTCGTCAGTCTCCTTATTGATAGGCTCGCTGCGCAGACGGCCTGCAGTGAAGAGGTCGTTGGTGATGAGCATAGTGCTGAAGAACTGATTCTGGAACGAGATCCATGCCATGCGGCCATCGAGGGTCTCATCGTCAGAAGAGGTGCTTGAGAGGTCGTTGGTCGACTGACCCTGATACTTGTAGTAGAGCTGTGAGTAGCGACCCTCGAAGTCACGACCAAGCTCGGTGCGTGGCAATGACTGATACCAGTTGAGCATCAGGGTGCGGTCGTTGATCATGCGCTCAGCGTTCTGCATGTGAAGGCTATACTCAACGAGGTAGCTGTCTGCAGCCGTGAGACGATATACGAACTCAAGAGCGGCACCGTCATCGGTCTTCAGTCGCATGGTAGCACTCTCGCCAGTGACGTTGACTGGTTCGAAGAAGAACTTGTCGGTATTGAACGATCCCTTAGGAGTATTGATCGTGTAGTACAGCTCGTTGTTGCTGCCATCGAAGAGCTCGAGGGTATTGCCCTGATAGTCGTCGTACTGCTTGAGGGTAGCAGCCTTGATCTGACCACCCTTGGTCGAGATCTGGAGGCGGAGCACCTCATTCTCGAGAGTTACGATCTGCTCCTCACCCTGGGTAGCGGCAGCCAGGGAGCCGTAGGTCTGAATGAGACGTACATTCTGAATGCTGTCCTGTGCTGCTACGGCAGCGCTGTCCATAGCGTTGAGTACCGTGCTGTCGTTCATCATCTTGGCCAGTTCGGCCTGTGCAACGCTGTCAACCACAGCCTCACGCTGTGCCTGTGCGATAGAGTCCTGATAGCGGCGCTGAGCCTCGATCTGCTCAGGAGTTGGCTGATTGATCCATGTGTATCCAAAGAAAAGGAGACAGATGAGCAATGTGCCGATAAGAGTATTTTTGTTCACTTTCTTATATGATTTTAATAATTTACAAAATTAAAGAAAAATTGCGCGCAAAGATATATTTTTTTTCTGAGAGAACAAAGTTTTTGCCACATTATTTTGCCAAATCCCCGATTTTTAAGCACCTACTCCCCCACTCTGCACACCGAAATTTGCTTTTTTCAGGAATAATTCGTACCTTTGCCGCAAGAAAATAAGAGAATATGGAAATCAAGAAAGCCGAATATCTCATCAGCAATACCGACTGGCGCAAGTGTCCTGACACAAAGCTACCGGAGTGGGCCTTCATCGGTCGTTCTAACGTTGGCAAGTCATCTCTCATCAACATGCTGACCAATCACAGCGGATTGGCCAAGACCTCGTCAAAGCCTGGCAAGACGCTCCTGATCAACCACTTCACCATCAACGACAGCTGGCACATCGTCGACCTTCCTGGCTACGGCTATGCCAAGATCAGCAAGGTAGCACTTGAGAAACTCGACCGCCTCATCAACGGCTACATCCTCAACCGTCAGCAGCTCACCTGTGTCATGCTCCTCATCGACAGCCGCCATGCACCGATGAAGGTCGACCTTGACTTCATGACCATGCTGGCTGAAAACGGTGTACCTTTCGCCATCGTCTTCACCAAGCTCGATAAGATCAGTCAGCGCGAGTGGGCCAAGAACTATAAGACCTATTGTGAGCGCCTCAAGCAGGACTGGGAGGAGCTGCCGCCGATGTTTGCTACCAGTGCAGAGAAGAAGACCGGACGCGAGGACGTGCTCAACTACATCGAAACGATTAATAACTCATTAGCGCAAAACTGATGCAGACTCCTCACGGACATTCTGGCTTCTTAGAGGGTCATCCAAGTTCCTCAGATGCACCTGCTGGCATGGCCATGCCAGCCATCCGCTTCGCCATTATCGACTCCAACACGCTCATGTGTCTCGGCCTCCAGCAGATCCTCACAGAGATGCTCCCGATGGTTGAGACAGAGGTCTTTGCATCCTTTCAGGAGCTGGAGCGACAGGAGAAGGAACAGAGTCCTTTCCTGCACTATTTCGTATCATCGCGCATCTACTTTGAACATACCGCCTTCTTCCGGCAGAATCCTAAGAAGAGCATTATCCTGGTCAATGGCGATATGCAGATCAGCGGTATGCACACGCTCAATATCTGTCAGAGCGAGACGATGCTGATGCACGACCTGCTCCAGCTACGCAACATGGGCAAGGCTCCTGTCCTGCCACAGCCTCCGACAGAGCCTCATGAGCAGCTACTCTCCTCGCGCGAAGTCGAAGTAGCCATCCTCCTCTGCAAAGGCTATATTAATAAGGAGATTGCCGATCAGCTCAACATCAGCATCACCACCGTCATCTCGCATCGCAAGAATATCATGGAGAAACTCCACGCGCGTTCTCTGGCCGACATCATAATCTATTCGGTCATGAACGGTTTGGTCAATCTATAAACCATTATCGGACGCCGCGAATGCGGGACGTCCAATATTGAAAGAAAAATCGGACGCCGCGAATACAGGACGTCCGATCCTACAAACGAAATCAGACGCCCTGAATACGTGGCGTCTGATTTTGTTATAAGTATAAGTATATTTGATTACTTTACAGCATCGATAGCAGCCTTGATAGAAGCAAAGATCTCGTCGATGGTACCCATGCCCTGGATCTTAGCATACTTACCCTCTTGGATATAGAAGTCCTTGAGTGGAAGGGTCTGACTATAATAGGTGTTGAGACGCTTCTTTGCAGTCTCCTCGTTGTCATCAGCACGACCAGAAGTCTGGCCACGGAGGATGATACGCTTGATGAGCTCAGCATCATCAACCTCAAGGCCGATGACGGTGCTTACTGACTGACCACGCTCTGCCAACATAGCGTTGAGAGCCTCTGCCTGTGCGATAGTGCGTGGGAAACCGTCGAAGATGACGCCCTTGATATCCTTACCCTTAGCGTCGAGGGTAGCAGCGAGCATATCGATGATCAAGCTATCTGGAACGAGCTTGCCGTCATTGATATACTGAGCAGCGATCTTACCGAGCTCGGTGTTATTCTTGATCTCGCCACGGAGGACGTCGCCTGTAGAGATGTGCTCTACGCCATATTCTGCGATGATCTTGTCGCTCTGGGTGCCCTTGCCTGAGCCAGGAGCGCCAAAAATTACGATGTTCAACATTGTAGTGTGTACCTTAAATTATGTATTAAAACCTGAAATGCAACCTGTCTATGTCTTTCTGCCAATAGAATGCCGAAAAACGCTGCAAATTTACACAATTTTAATCATAAAACAAAATTTTAGGCCCGAAATTTTCATTCCGGACCTAAAAAAGTTTACAATGTCGTATATTTATTCTGTCACCACCCAGATATCTGGCAGGTTTCGTCCTTTCTCGTTGTAGTCAAGGCCATATCCGACGATGAAATCGTTAGGAATCTCCATAGCGACATAGTCGAGTTTGAGATCCGTCACCTTGAGTGCATTCGGCTTGCTGAGCAAGCAGCAGACATGCACTTCCTTGGCTCCAAGATCCTCTTTGAGGTGATGCACCATGCGCTCCATGGTATAGCCACTGTCGACAATATCCTCAATGACAACCACGATACGACCTACGACGCTCTCATTCAGCTCCGTTATAGTCTCCACCTTACCGGTGGTCTGAGTACCCGCATACGACTTCAGTCGCACGAAGGTGATCTCACAATCCGGAATCGTGATATTGCGGAAGAGATCAGCAGCAAAGACAAAGGAGCCATTGAGGACAGACACAAAGATCGGATCCTTGTCTGCCAGGTCCTTGTTGATGCGCTCAGCTACCGCCTTGACCTTCTCCTGGATCTGAGGGGCAGTGAGATAGAGCTTAAAGTTGCGGTCAGAGACTTTGATCTTTTGTTCCATTAAGCTACCTTATTGAGCTTCTTGATGATCGAGAAGATGAATGCAGCAGCGAGGAGACAGATGACCATGAGAACACCCCATACGACTACGAGATCCTTACCCCAGAGCCATGCAGGAATTGCGGTGAGGAAGTTACCGATAGCGGTAGCTACGAACCAGCCACCCATCATGGTACCCTTATACTTAGTAGGAGCAACCTTGGTAACGAATGAGATACCGATAGGGCTCAGGAGCAACTCAGCAAAGGTGAGGATGAGATAAGTATTGACGAGGAGGCTTGGAGCAGCGTCAGCCATGTGCATTGGCTGGCCAGCAGCATCGACCTCAGGAGCTGGCATACCAAGTGAACCCATGGTCATAAGCAGGTAAGCAGCAGCTGCGACGAGCATACCGAGACCAATCTTGAATGGAGCCTTAGGCTCCTTGCCGATCTTAGCAAGATAGCCGAAGAGTGCAATCGAGATAGGTGTAAGACCTACAACGAAGCAAGCGTTGAACTGCTGGAAGATAGGAGCGCTGACTGCGGTGATGTCGCCCTCAGAAGGAATCATCATGTAAAGGAAGCCAAGGCCACCGAGGAGAAGGAGGATAGCCACGTTGCGGGTCATACCCTTCTGCTGGAAGATACCGAAGATACCATAGACGATGAAGATAGCTGCAAGGAGGTTACGTACGTCGAACATCATACTCTCAAGGCCTGTTGACTGAGTTGCCGTGTAGTCACGAGCGAAGTAAGTAAGGGTCAGACCGTTCTGATGGAAGGCCATCCAGAAGAAGATAACGACAGCGAAGACAAGGATGAGGCAGATGATGCGCTCCTTGGTCTCAGCAGCAGACATCTCCTCTACAGCAGCAGTAGCGCCCTTCTTCTTGCCACTACCAGCAGCGGTGATGACATGCTTGAAGGTCGACTTGCTAAGGTAGTATACTGCGATACTGAAAATCAGTGACACACAAGCTACGGCGAAAGCAAAGTGGTAAGAATCAGCCTCAGAGACACCGAGTGACTGCTGTGCCCAATCCATGATCATGATGGCAGCAGTTGGTGCGAAGAGAGCGCCGACGTTGATAGCCATGTAGAAGAGCGAGAAGCCTGAGTCACGCTTGTCTGCAAACTCCTTGTCGTTATAGAGGTCGCCTACCATGACCTGAAGGTTGCCCTTGAAGAGGCCGGTACCTGCGCTGACCAAAATGAGCGCAAGAGCCATAGCACCGATAGCAATGGTATTGGCACCCATTGGCAATGCGAGGAGCACATAGCCGAAGAACATGATGAAGATACCGATGGTCACCATCTTGCTGTAGCCGAACTTATCGGCCAGCATACCACCGAAGAGTGGCAGGAAGTAGACGAGCATCAGGAAGCTTGAATAGATGGTTCCTGCAGTAGCAGCCGAGAAGCCGAAGTTTGCCTGAAGGAACATCACGAAGACAGCCAGCATGGTGTAATAGCCGAAGCGCTCACCAGTATTGGCCACAGCCAATGCCCAGAGGCCCTTTGGCTGTCCCTTGTACGAGGTGTACAGGAAATAGAACCAGAGTACGAAAAGTACTACGATCCATGGAGTAGAAATCATTTCCATGTAATAAAAAGTATTTAATGTGATTAGATTGCAGCTAAAATGCGCTATTAATGCGGTGCAAAGATAACAAAAAAAGGTCGGATTACCAAATAATCCGACCATATTCTCTGCATTTTTTATTATTATGGCAGAGGTTTGCTTATTTTTATTACTTCTTGATGTTGGCCTGCTGCAAGCCGTAACCCTTCTTCTTGTCTTCGATGAGGAGAAGTACAGCGATGACGATGGCCACGACGCCGTAGCATGCGAAGGTGGTCATGGTCTCAGTGTAGTCGATGAGACCGGTAGCAGGATCGGTGTTGGCCTGATTGATCTTACCGATCCAGATAGGTACCATCGAAAGGCCGATGTTCTGAATGAAGAAGATCAAGGCGTAAGCGGTACCAAGGAGCTGCATAGGGATGATCTTTGGTACAGATGGCCACATCGCAGAAGGGACAAGACCAAAGGCAATGCCGAGGATCACCATCATCGTGATGGCTACACCTACGCTGGTGATGCCTGGGATGGCGAAGACGGCGTGAACGAGAGTCAGGAGGATCGAACCGATGATCATGAGGGTTGCACCCTTACCGATCTTATCGTATACATAGCCAAAGAGCGGGGTCAGGACGATGGTGCCGTATGGCAGCATAGATGGGATGGAACCTGCGATATCCTCAGCAACGCCATACTTGATGACCATGAGCTTGGTAGCGAACTTGAGGAATGGGAAGACGCCGGCATAGAACATGAGGCAAAGGAGTGCGATATACCAGAAGCCGCGGTTGAGGAAGAGGAGCTTGAGGTCAGAGAACTTGAAGCCTTCCTCTGGCTCACTGGCCACAGCAGCGGCAGCAGCATCCTCCTTCTTGTCCATGACATTATACACGATGAATGAGAGGAATCCGATGCAGAGCATAGCAGCACCGAGGCCTACAGATGCTGAAGCTGCACCCATCGACTTAGCAAATGGCAATGCGAAACTGAGCGCTGCAGCCGTACCGAATCGTGCCAGAGCAACCTGCACACCCATGGCCAAAGCCAACTCATGACCGGTAAACCACTTGACGATGACCTTAGAGACAGTGATACCTGCGATCTCAGCACCTACGCCATAGATTGCAAAGCCGAGACATGCCCAGATGACCTGCATCTGATAGCCGAAGAACTCGCCCTCGAAGGTATTGCCGACAGCCCACCACTTGATGAGTGCACCACCGAACATCAGCAAGGTAGACATGATGCCGGTGAAGCGGATGCCGAACTTATCGAGGATAATACCGCCGAAGAACAAAAGTCCCAGGAAGACGTTGAAGAAGCCGTAAGAGCCTGAGAAGAAGCCATACTCGTCAGAGGTCCAGCCAAGACCGAGACCTCCGTCTTCCTTGGCTGCGGTGAGCAATGGCTCGAGCGGAGACATGACGTCGGTAAAGAAATACGCGAACATCATGGTGACCGACACGATGGTCAACGCGGTCCAACGCGCTGCGGCCGAGTCACTGAGTTTTTTCTGAATTGATGTCATAGAGTGTATTATTGATTAATATATTATCTTGTGCGACGTGCGGAGTGGGCCTTACCGGTCTTATTGACACGTTCCTCCAGCTTCTCGTCTTCCTTGAGGAGAGAATCAGCTACAGCCTCCATATCGACGGTTTTCTTGGTGCGACGGTTGACACGCTCTGCAGAATCTCCGTCACGAGAGGTCTTAGACTTACCCTTACGCGCAGCCTTCTTCGCAGCACGTTCTGCTGCGGCAATGCTGTCCTGTGCTGCCAGTTCGGCAGCCGTCGGTTCATGCACCCAGAGACTGTCCTTGAAACCACGAAGCTCCGCCTCGATACGAGATCGAGCCACTGCGAGCGAATCAGGGTCTGGATACTGCTGCATGAGGTTCAGCCCACGGGTATTCTGCACCTTATAAAGTTCTCCTTTATATTTATTGAGCGTGAAATACTCCTCCATCGTGAGTCGTGGCGCATTGTTCATGCCATCGAGCATCACCATGTGAGCACGGAGCAATGGACGGAGATCCTCGAAGTTGATCCAGCACATAGGATATGGGACAGCCTCGCCACCGAACTCACCCATGCGATGCAGTACCGGACAGAGAGCCAACACCTGCGCCTGATAGCGACTGCCGGTGAGGTCGTACTGCCAACGCTCCTTGAGATAATAGCTCATCACCTCATTGCTTGGCACATCGACCTCCTCAACTCGATAGATGGTCTGTCCTGCACCAGCGGACTGTGTCTGGTAAGGGATCTCGAAGCGCTGCAGCATGGTCTCAATGTTGATCTGATACTTCTCAGTGAACATCTCACGACCATCGAGGTACTCGTATGCCTTGAGCTGACCCGTGCAGAGGCCGTCCATGATGACACGGAAGAGGTTGGTCATGCCATCCATCGGCTCGATAGGATAATAGAGCGATGCATTGTCTCCGACATTCATATCAAGCTCACGATACACCACATGCTGCCAAGGGACGTACTGCGGCTCCTGACGCTGGTATTCAGCAAAGGCCTGCTGGCGCAAGGTCATACCCTCGGCCATCTCAGAAGGCTGTGTACCCGTCTTCTTCGGAGTGGTACGCTTAGCAGGGACGGTACGCTGCGGAGTGGCGTCATGCTGTGGCAGACGGTCACTCGGATCAACCTTTTTCATCGGTGGGACCTCCTTTACCTCACTCACTGGCTTGGATGGACGTTCCAATACCTCGGCACCTTCTGGCTTTCCTTTCTTCGGCTTCTCGGTCTTCTCGGTTTTCTGCGATGACGAAGAGCGACGACGGACGCTCACCTGTGCCGATGCATCGGACATCAGCAAGGCGAGAAGAAGGAATATGGTAATTTTCTTTATCATCATAACATGAAACAAATATCAAAACATCAATTGACGATCACTTCGATCGGCGACAAGGTACGCTCCAAGCCATCCGGGCCTATCGCCTTGACTCGTGTAACGAAGAACTTCTTGCCACGCTGCAAGCGGTTGATGGCGGTGCGCTGACGCTCTGAGTAATCAGCCGACTGGCTGTCCTCAGGGATGTCATTGCCCATAGAGTCGAAGATATCTACGCGGAAAGATTTGACCGTGAACTCTACATTGAGCAAGCCATCGTCAATAGCGGCATGGATGCCTCCTGCACCCAAGAGAGCCGCCTTGCTGACAGGGACGCCACCCTTGTAGCGTGTGGTATTGCCAGCTGCGTCCTTGACCAGGAAGTATGGAGTTGGATCAGGTAGGCGACGTACGCGGAAGGAGGTCTGACTGACGGTCACGCTACGGCCATTCTGCTGAGCCGTGACGGTGATGACGGCGTCTTGATTGACGGTCTTAGGCTTGGCTATCCAGCCATTGCCACTGCGAGTGAGCGTACCATTGGTCATGCTGGCATTGATCTGGCTGGCAGCGACGCCTGGCACGGAGATGCTCAGCGGATTGTCGATACCGGCGTACATGACGTTCATCATGGTGTTCGAGACGGTAGCTACGGGTTCGCTGACGAAATAGTCGGTCTCGAAAGGCAACTGCTCAGCGCTGCCATCCGGCTTGTGTACCTCCAGATAGCCTTTGAGCGTCTGGATACCTTCACGGCTGGCGGTAGCGGTATAGTAGTTGCTACGCTCAGACTGGTAGAGCTGATCTCCTATATATATAGAAGGTGTCTGAGTGGTATCGACAGCGGCCATGACAATCTGCGCCTCGAAGGTCGAGCCTCGCATCACATTGCGCGAAGTAGGGATCACGAAAGCGCTCATCTGATTGACGCGGACATCGCCACGGTCGACGCTCTGCATGAGGCTCTCGATGGCATGGCCTTCGGCATTGCAGACATCGCCCTGGATCTTGGCCAGGATGGTGACGGCTGCCGCTACAGGGATATTCTCGAACATCGCAGCCTCCCAGGTCATGAGCGATCCTTCTGGATCTTGCGTAGAGAGATACTGGCTCACGACGCGACCATCTGATTCTGGGAGCACACTGACGAGCTTGGAGCGATAGGTCTGCAGGCGCTCACGCAACTCTGCGCCACGATTATGACGCTGAGACAGCATGATCTGGTTGACAGCCTCCAGGTTCTCTCGATTGCGAATATTGGCAGGATCACCCTTGCGACCATCGGCCTCAACAGCAATCTCCTGCTTGAGAGTATCAATGAAGAGCATCAGTTCGGCCGACTGGACTCGCACCTGCTTGGCTGCCTCGTACCAGCGTGCTACCTTCTCAGGATTCTGCTGGTGAGCGTGGTCGAACTCCTCATAGAGTTTCTGATTGCGCGACTGAGCACCTGCGTTGCTTGCGTCCAACGCATCCTCTACGTGCTTGAAGCCGGAAAGGACATCGCTCGACACATTCAGCGCTACCATGGCCAGGAAGACGATATACATCAGGTTGATCATCTTCTGACGAGGGGACAGTCGGGTATGATTGGCACTCATTTCAGTGAGGAGTTAGGAGTGAGGAGTTAGGAGTTAATTTTTCTGCTGAGAAGGAGCCATGGCCGAGATCATGCGACCATAGAGTTCATTGAGCTGCTGGAGGTTCTGTACGAGCTGCTTGGTTTGCTCGCTGACCTGCTCGATGGAACCGAGCTGCGAGCTGGCACTCTTGAGCTGTACCTCATAGATAGCCTCAATTCCTTGCACACTACGGTTCAATGCGGTCATCTGCTCGGAGATAGACTTGAGCTGGTCGACGTATTTCTGAGTGGCGTCATCAACCTCTTCTGTGTTAATGTTGAGTGGTGCAATATTTCCAGCTACCGATACTACAGGAGCGGAAGAAACAGAGGCTGGGGCACTGGTAGGGACGGAAGTCACAGGAGTTGCTGCGACATGGACAGCACCTCCGTCTTTGATACGCTCCAGACGAGCAATGGCGGCTTCCTCGTCATTAGGAATATCGAGTTCTGGATATACCTTCTCCCACTTATAGTCCTTGGCTGGCTCATCGAAAGCAGAAAGGAAGAAGATCACGGCCTCAGTACCCATACCGACAATCAGGATGAAGTCGGCCAAAGGTGCATGCAGCAACTTGAAGAGTGCACCCAAAATAACGATCGATGCACCTATAGAGTAGGCGTAGTTAAAAAGACGCTGGCCTTTCTCTCCTACGAAGAATCCTCGGATATTACGCTTTTTCATTGATTAATAGTAATATTACTTACTGCGCTTCCGCGCAAAAAGAAGGTTTTTATCCTCTTAGTTTATTATCTTCTGCGAGCAGAACGTGAACTTCCTCCGCTCTGTCGACTGGTCTTCGGAGCTTTAGGCGCCTTAGCCTTGCTTCCTTTACTCTTCTTCATCGTAGGTTTCTGGTTACCGAGATAAGTACGGACACAACGGAAACCAATGAAGGAACGATGCTCATTCTGATACTCCCAGGTACGAGCATCGCCACGAACGAAGTGCTTGGCATCCTTCCATGAACCGCCACGGATCACCTTGCGCTTCAGGCGATAAGGATCCTCCTTGGCTGCATTGTACTGATAATCCGGATTAATGTCGCTCGTTGCCAAAACGCCGGCTTCACTCCACGCGGTACTGGTCCATTCAGCCACATTGCCGCTCATGTCATAGAGACCGAAGTCGTTGCTGGCATAAGAGCCGACAGGAGCGGTGATGATGTAGCCATCGCGTGAGTAGTCGCCATCGCCTGGCTTGAAGTTACCGTCATAGCAGCCTTTCTCCGTGTGAGGCATGTCGGTCTTCCACGAGTAGGTCTGATCGTTATTGCCAGCACGTGCTGCATATTCCCATTCTGCCTCGGTTGGCAGACGGAATGGTTCGATATCGATACCTCGCATGCCATAGCTCTGCTTGAGATACTCGGTGCGCCATGCACAATAAGCCGTAGCCTGTTCCCAGCTCACACCAACAACAGGATAGTCGTCATAGATAGGAGAAGAGAAGTAATAACGTGCATACTGATCGGTAAACGCGTTGGCAAAGTCATTGACCCACACGGTGGTATCAGGATAGATATTGACGATGTAGGTATTAACGAAGTCGAAGGCCGAGGTCAATGGACGGACGATGGTAGAGCGTTGGATGTTACCGTCCTCGTCGATGAACGCGGTATCCTTAGAGATCAGGATCTCCTTATCATAATCCACAGCATGGTCGGTATTGAGATCTCGACGCTCAGGATCCATACGGTAACGGCGCTGAGCGTATGATTTGTAGTCGAAGATCTCGTAGCGATAGTTCATCTGCTTGTAGTCGAGCATCTTCTTGCCTGTGATCGGATCGGTAGTATAGACACTCTCGATAGCACGCTCTTCAGCCTCGTTAGGACGACGCCAAGGGATGGCCTTAGCCCAGTTGAGATGTGGAGTCACCTCCTCACCACGCTTGTCTTGCGTGATCTTGAAGTCCTCGTTGTCACCATAGTTAGGATCGGCCAAACGCTCACGGATGATAGAGTCGCGGACATACTGCACGAACTGTCGATAGAGCGCGTTGCTCACCTCCTTCTCGTCCATCCAGAATGCATCGACCGACACGCCTTTCACCTCCTGCTGATCACCCCACTGGCTAACAGGATCGTTGGTACCCATATCGATAGAGCCACGCTTCACCAGCACCATACCGTAGGGTTGTGGTTCATTCCATGCACGGCCACGAACACCCGTGACCTCGCCGCCTTGTCCGCCTCTCGACTTCATGCAGCTGGTCAACGTCGTTGCCGCTATAAGGATGGTTATGATTGACAAAAAGAAATTTCTCATTTATCTTTGAATAGTTTAGAGTTTAATGTTTAGAGTTTAGAGTAGTCTTATAAGATTAAAGTTAGATAGTGATTAAGTTTTGAGCAAAGGAGACACAAATCATCTTATTACTCATTAACTACACTAAACTCTAAACCCTAAACTCTAAACTAAAAACCTCACAGGATGCGAATAGATTTGCTTCCATGCTTGGTCTTCTTTTCCAGCTCGATAGGCATCGTCCATCCAGCCATAATCTCGTGCGAACCACCAGCAGACATACCAAAGCGTGAAATGCCGATGTCGTACGCATACCCGAGGCTGATGGCACCGATATTGGCACCCAGCATGACAATGACGGCATCATTAGGCCGATAAGCCACGCCTCCCCAGAATTTGTGATTCCACAGCGCACGCAACGTAAAGTCATATTGAGTAAACTGGAAAGTCGTCTTTACCAGCACCGATGGTTGCAATATAAATAACGTACGTTTGAGGGGAATATTGCCTCCGGCATGAAAATATAGGGTCGTTTGGAGCTGAGAATAAGCATAGTCGGCCAGTTCAAGCTCTGCGTTATTGAGATGCTGCACGCCGATACCACCATACCATGGTCCATGCTCATAGTAAGCGCCAAGACCTAAGTCGAAGCCTTTGCCAGCCACATCACTGCGAGGGATAGAAGGATCACTCCCCTCCCATGCATCGCCGGATGGAATGAAGACCTTACCTCCGTCGAACGACTGATTGACAAAGCCTGGCTGCACACCGATGGCCAGTCGTCCGCCTAACATCGAAAGGCTGTAATTCAGCTGCGCATTGACATACGTTGTCTTAAAAAGGCCTGCCTGATCATTGAGCACCGAAACTCCGAGACCCAGGCGCTTACGCATGAGCCTGATAGGTGCATCGACAGACACGAAGAAGGTCTGCGGTGCATCCTCCACTCCTACCCACTGCATACGGTCAAAAGCATTGACATGCAAGGCAGAATCCGAACCTGCAGTTGCAGGGTTATAGAGCGTCGGCGTGGCCCAGTACATGCTCGTCTGAACCTCGTTCTGTGCATAGCTTTCCTGAGCAAAAAAGATACTACCTACGACACACAGCAAGACAGCCAGTCGGACTTTCATCCAACCGGCTGCCATACCTATTATATATATTATATCTCTTTGGCAGCGCTTCATGTGGTTACTCCGTCTGTGTAATCTGATACGCCTCCTCCTTGCCGATGATCTCTGCTACGGTGAATAGCGTTGTCATCGTAACTCCTAACAAACCATGCAGCGTGAGGCTCTGTCCAGTGAGCAAAAGGTTCGGGATCGGTGTCTTGGCACTCAGTAGCGTCATCATCGGATTGTGATAGTCCTTGCGGACACCGTACGACGAGCCATTCGGGGTGAGCGTGTAATCACGATACGTGAGCGGAGACGAACTGAAATGAGCCTCGACCATGCTGTGCAGATTCGGGATGAAACGCTCTGCCAGCGTGATGCACTCCTCGCAGAGACGCTCCTTCATAGCCTTATAGTCCTCACCACGATGACCGATGGTGGTGTTCTCCCACTGCGAGATCTTCTCCCATGGCAGTGGCGTGAGGATATCGAGGATACGTGCGTCAGGATCATTGACGACTTGGCCATTGACAACCTCAGCATTTTCTGGCACACGGCAAGAGATGAGGATACCCTGCACAGGACCGTCCTCCAGGAAGTAGGTCCAGACGTTCGGCTGCTTATAGATGTACTGATTCCAGTTGAAATACTTCAGCTGACCTGGCTTGAGGACTAGCGAGACGGTATACATGCCGTAGGTATTCTCCAGTCGATGGATGCGGTTCTTGTAGACCTTCTTCATCTTGGTCGACTCCTTGACCAGATCGACAGTCACGGCTGGATGCGCGTTGCTGATAAAGGTATCACCTTCATAGACCTCGCCATTCTTGCAGCGTGCAGCGACGAGTAGACCGTCTTTCTCGATGAGTTCCTCGACCTCAGCGTTGCAGACAATCTCGCCACCCAAAGCCTTGTACTGGTCAAGCAAGCGATTGACGATGAGATTGCCATCGCCCTTGAGTCGCCACGAACTCTGGATGAATGAGTTGTTGGCCTGTGCGAAATTGTAGAGTGGCAACGTGTCCTTGGCCAACTCCATCTTGAGCGACGATCCAGACAGGACGTTGATGAGCATCTGATCCTTGAAGTTATCTTGCAGGAAGTCGTATGTGCTCGAAGCGAAGAGCGACTGAGTGAAGAAATCGACCTCATCGCGTGGCAGGATCGAGTCGTAAAGATGACCTCCTACCTCAGCCATGATGCTACAATATTTCTTCAAGGCCTCACGCTCCTGAGGGAACTCTCGGCTCAGCGTCTCGATGAAAGCCTCATGGCCTTCTGCATAACGAAAGTCACGCTCACCGATGGTCACACGGTCGAAGCCTGTAGGATCGAGGCGCAACCAAGGCAGATCCATCAGACCCATATATTTAAAAGGTGCATACAGACAGTTGCCAGCTCCAAGACCACCGACATAGTGCATGCCTGTGTCGAGCCACTCGCCATGACGCTTATAACTCTGCATACAGCCACCTGGCTGCGCCTGTCGCTCCAGGATCAGACACTTCCTGCCTTTCTTGGCCAACACCAAGCCACACTGCAGGCCTCCGAGTCCGGAACCGATGATGATTACGTCGTATTTAGACCCTCCCCTGGCCCCTCCCGTAATGGAGGGGAATGGTATGTTATGATTATCCATTCTTCTTTTTAGAGATTATGCGGAACAAGAAAGGCTCAACTACATAAGCGAACAGTACAGCAGCAATCATGCCAACCAAGGTTGCAAAACCTACAGAGAGGATGGCAGGATGCACAGCAAAGTTCATCGAACCGACGGTCACGATCAATGCCATGGCAGAGAGCAGAATAGCCGTCTTGTGATACTTGAGCAACTGATTATTTGCTATTTGATCCTTGCAACTTGCCGAATCATGAGATCCGATGAGTCCGCTCATGATGAAGATCGAATAGTCGACACCGATGCCGAAGATGAACGTCGAGATGATGATGTTGATCAGGTTAAATCTCAAACCGAAGATATTCATCGCACCCAGCACGATGATCCACGAGATCACGATCGGGAGGAAGCAGAGAAGCGAGTGCTTGAGGTTCCACTTGAAAGAAATCAGGAGCACCAGCAATACGAAGGCCATACTCACCCACTGCAATACGTCAAAATCCTTACCGAGCTGACGGAGCGTATCGGTAGCGTAGTAGTAGGTATCGAGCACCATGAGATTAGGCTCATTGGCAATCGCATCGCAGATACGATGATAATCCGAGTCATCGCTACGTACAGAATCGACCTCGCAGTAGACCGTCGAGAAGCAGAGATACGAACCATCATAGGTCTGCTCCATCATCGTAGTGACATAACCCTCTGGGATGATGCCAGCCTCATAGAGCGGATCTGGCTCATAGTCACGGGTAGCAGCTTCGAAGAATGGTTCGAAAGCATCCGCGTTGACACCCGCCTTCGGTGCACATTTATTTAATAACGTGCGTACGCGTGAGAGTCGCTCCTCGGTCCAGTAAGCATGCCAGGCGTCGATACGCTCCTGCTGCACGCGCTGAGGGATGAAGAGCTCACTGGTATGTGTGTAGTTCTTGACCAGACCTGCCTGCTCCAGAGAGTCGAGCTTGTCGGCCATGACGGCAAAGTTCTCAATTGCCTCCTCCATGGTCTCACCGCTAGCAGCGAAGTACTGGTCACGGTTGCCGTTGAAGGTCTTCTCTCGGATGACGTTCTCTGGTTCTTCAAGGCTCTCTGGCCAGTAGCCAAGGTTGCGCATATCCGCATCGAAGTTAGTTCCTCCGATGGCATAATAGCCTACGCAGACACAGGTCAGCACTGCGATGAGTACGAGCAATACCTTGTTACGGTCAATCGGATAAGCATTGATCTTATCGATGATGGCAAAAGCCTTGCGATTGGTCTTGTTCTTGTCCTTATTGAAGAATGGTGGCAGATAAGCCAGCGAGAAGAGCGTCGTGCCGACGATGGCAAACGATGCGAAGAGACCAAAGTCCTGCAGCAGATCCGTCTGGATGAAGATCAAACCGAGGAACGAACCTATGGTCGTGATACATCCCATCATGACCGGCTTGACCTGATCCTTGAGCACCTGGATCGGATCACCTACATATTTATAATGTGTGATGACGTGCAATACGTAGCTCAATGCCACGCCGAGGACAATGGCTCCGATACCTAAAGCCAACAGCGAGAACTGTCCCTTGATAAAGTACATCATGGCCAGGCCAAAGACCGTACCAAAGAGCACCGGCAGGCAGAGCAGCGGGATGGTATTCCAGTTGCGGAAACAGATAAAGATGATCACCAGCACGATGATCAATGACCAGAGGATATTGTTAAAGATATCTTTCTTCAGCGTCCACGAGTTATACGCGCCATTGGCAGGAGCGCCATAATAGCCGATCTTCACACCTGGATGAGCGGCAGCAAATGCCTCAATATCATCGTTCATCCACTCAAAGAGAATAGCTCCATTGCCGGAATCCGTACCCGCAAAGCGAGGCGTGATGATAGCGATGGCTACGGTCGAATCCGGCACAAAGAGATGGTCATTGACCACCGAGTACGAACCTCCAGCTGAAGACATCAAGCCTCCCATCTGGTCGAGCAAAACGTAGCGCATGCCGATAGGATCCATCTGGAGTAACTCCGGAAAGGCCTCTCCTATCAGTGAGTTGGCATCCTCACGGTTCTCCAGCAACTGCTTCAGCACATGCTCCTCGGTCAGCAGCGTGTCGAAGCCAGCATAGCACGAAGTGTCAATATAGTTAGGCATGTGCTCCTTCATATAGTCGACGGCCTCGAACATCAGGTCTTCGGTCGGCACCTGATAAAACAGGTTACCGATGGTACGCTTCTCCTCAGGCAACGCGTTGTCCTGCGCCTGGAGAGTGTCGCAGAAAGCGTCAACAACTTCGCTCAGCGCCTCTGGTCCCATCCCCTCCTTGTCCTGGAAGACAATAAAGGACTTATCCTTAATGCGAAGGCTTGAGAAAGCCAGCTTGATGCTTCCGTCCTCATTGCGCGAAGATGGCAACAGGCGTGCGATGTCCTCCTCCAGGTAAATCTTCGTCGAATAATAGCCGAAGAATCCCAGCAGAAGCACCATGCTCAGCAGCCAGACAGCCTTGTGCGAGTTGAAGAACTCGTATAACTTTATAAATGCTTTGGTCATTTAACTTAGTATGATTTCTTGAAGGAAGAATTACCCCTAACTCCTCACTCCTAACTCCTAACTCCTAACTCCTCACTCCTAACTCCTCACTCCTAATTCCTCACTTTATATGGAACTCTCCTTTGAGTTCCATATAACTTGTCTCTGCATCAGCAATCTTGCCGATGACATTGAACGAGTCAGTACCCTCAATGCGAGCCACACTCACGGTCACATCGATCAGCGGACATACCTGAGGTGAAGCCACGGCAGTGAGACGGCACTGCTTAATGGTCTTGATATAGAGATCCTCACCCGTCAGCATCTCTGCACACTCACGGATGGTCTCGATGTTACAGACGCCCGGACATACAGGCTTGTGAGGGAAATGTCCGCGATATACATCTGACTGAGGAAGAAGCGAGAGCAAGTATACGGCATTGTTGGTGTCGAGCTTGTTCTCCTTCATAATCTTGTAGTATTTGTCTTTTAATAGCATAGTCTTATTCTTCTACAAACAGTTTCATCTGCGTATCTGCCACCACCGTCTCACCGCAGCGTGTCTCGCCAGTCATCAGCGTCACGCCGTTGATCTCAGCGCCGAGAGTCACAGTTGTTGTGAGTTCATCTCCTACCGCAGGACGCACGTAGCAATGAAATTTCTTCACCTCTCCGATATAGCCTACCGGCAATGGCTGACCAGCCAGCAACGCCTTATGACCCATAAATGCACTGGCCGACTGTGCGATATGCTCAATCAGACCCGGCTCTGCCATCTTGCCATCCTCCTCGATGAAGTAGTTCTCTGGCTTGACCAGCAGGCCCGTATGAGCGGTATCACCCTCAGCATCATATATCTTATCCACCATCACGATCGGATCGCGCTGGGGCATCAGCTTAAACAATTCTTCGTTTTCGTATAACATCAGGTACAATTACGATTTAGCGATTTACAATTTACGATTGGAGTTACCACTTTTATTCAAAAACGCACTACGCACCCAATAGAGGTGAGCAGTGCGCCATTTCTTAAATTCGAATGATAATCGAATTATGAATTACAAGTGGCTCTCGATATAGTCGTAGAGCTGTGCGAAAGTCTTGACAGTTGGAAGATCAGCAGCAGGGATCTTTACCTTGAAGGTATGCTCGATCACTGCTACGAGGTCAACCAAAGAAAGGCTGTCGAGCTCAAGGGTATCCTTGATGATTGCGTCATCAGCCATAACGTCCTGCTCTACCTCAAACTCCTCTGCGAGTACTTCCTTTACCTGATCGATGATTTCTGCTCGTGTCATAGTTATAATACAATTTTAATGTTATTTATAGTCCTTGATAATCAATGTCGAGTTGGTGCCGCCGAAGCCGAAGCTGTTAGAGAGGAAGCAGTCGAAGTGAGCCTCCTGGGTCTTGCCGATGACGTTGATGCAAGCGGTCTCCTCATCTGGGTTCTCGAAGTTGATGGTACCTGCGATGAAGTTGTTCTTCATCATCAGGATGCTATAGATAGCCTCCGAAGCACCTGCCATCCAGCACTCATGACCTGTCTGTGACTTGGTCGAAGTGACTGGCACCTTGTAGTCGCCAAAGACATTGCCAATTGCCATTGCCTCACGTCCGTCACCAGCGTGGGTCGAAGTAGCGTGTGCATTGACATAGCCAATCTCGTGCTTGTCGATACCTGCACTCTTGATAGCCAACTCGATAGAGCGCTGAGGACCTGCTACGTTAGGTGTAGAGATGTGGTCACCATTGCCACTGAAGCCCCAACCAATGATCTCAGCAATAGGCTGAGCACCACGAGCCAGAGCATGATCGAGGCTCTCTACGATGAGTGTAGCGCCACCACCACCAGGAACGAGACCATTGCGGTCTCGATCGAATGGACGGCTTGCCTTGGTGGGCTCATCGATACGGTCAGAGAAAGCCTGAATGCCGTCGAACGAACCCATACACTCCGGATTGACCTCCTGTGCGCCACCCGCGATGATGATGTCCTGCAGGCCGTCCTTGATCAGCAAGTATGCCAAGCCGAGAGCGTGGCTACCCGATGCACAGGCACCAGCAGTGGTGAGGTTGATACCCTTGAGGTGAAAGAGTGTAGCCAAACACTGTGTAGTGTTTGAGCACATGCTCTGGAAGATGGCACCTGAGCCACATGACTGGGTGCTCTTGTATTCGTAGATCTTGCTGACAGCCTCGTAAGTCGACTTAGCGGTACTGTCGTTGCCATAGAGGAGGCCGACCTCGCGCTGATCGATATCCTCCTGAGTAAGATTTGCCTGTTCGAGGGCCTGACGCGTTGCCATATAGGCATATTGGGCCTCTTCGCTCATGAATGCACGCATATTGCGAGCCACGAGTTTCTTAAGGTCTGGTTTCTCAACGAAAGAAGTCAAAGGAGAACGGAAACCCATCTCCTGACGAACCGGATCAATAACGATACCTGACTTTCCGTCATAAAGTGACTGACGTACGGTGTCGAGGTCATAGCCGAGGCAAGACCAGATACCCATGCCAGTAATTACAACTCTATTACTCATTTCTTCTGATTATGTATAATATCTTTGTATTGTCTATCTGTATGATTCTCGTAACTCTGTCACAAAAATCGATGCAAAGATAATAAAAAAACTCCATAAATCCCAATTTATCCGTTAAATAATCCTCAAAATTCAATAAAATATGAAAAACTATCAATGATTAAACACTTTTTTGCACCTTCAATTTGCATTTTCACACATTTATCCTTATCTTTGCGCCCACAAAACAATGGGGATGACTGGCTTTGACTGGTCACCCCGATATTTTTTTATAATCACTTTTAAGCATAGTTTACAAAAGTAGCACGAAAAACACTGATAACAAATTTCTTTGGCTCGATTTGTCAAAAAATAGTTTTCAAATAAGATTATTTGCGATTTGCTATATTGATAAAAGATGTACCCACAATGTACCCACGTCATACCCAGCAAATGCAGCGAGCCGACTTTTATATTATTATAAAAAGAGGGAGGGGCTTTTAGAACAGCACAGGCAAGACAGAAAAACGTGCCGGTTCTATTATAGCCCCTCCCCTTTTATGAGTTATTCAAAGCGCCTCGCCCCTCCCTAAAAAAACAGGAAACATAACACACACGCAGAATACTTGCGATATGCCATTTAGAGGGAGGGGCGATTTCTATGCGTGCGCCTAATCAACCGTTATGTATTATAGGATGAAACACATCTTTTCCAAGTCTTTTGTACCACTCCCTTTTATATCTGGCAAACTCTTCAAGCGTTTGTATTATGCAGGGGATTTCTTCATAAAAGCGAGCAAATGGATTTTTGTAGTCGTATATTGATTCGTATATGATGTTGGCTTTTGACAACTCTGTTTCGGATTTGAGCAGGGAGAGCGGTAATAATGGGTTGAGAGGTCTAAACAATGCCACTTGCCTACATTCATTGATGATATCCGCTTTTGTGTATTCTAACAAGGACAAAAGGATTGGTATTTGATTATGTTTGCACCACTCACCGCATTGTATTTCGTAAAATCCAAAAGGATTCCAGTATTGCAGGGGAACGGCAAAAAATCCCCGATTTTCATTGCTTGACATAATCACGCACCTTTTGCCCACCTCCCAAGTATTGCCCAAATATGGGGTTAATGCGGTGTTACGGTCTTGCAGTATGCTAAAGTGAAAACCGAAAATACATTCATCGTACTCACTATTGAAAATATACTCGTTTTTGAAATCCATAAACTAACGCGCGCCTCAGTTTTGAATACTTAACATATTAGGCAAAGAGGTTGGCGGTGCGCCTATAAGACACACCACCAAACGACATAATGGCTGGGTTAATAAAAAGATATAAATTAAATAGAATCGCCTTGTTTTGCACCTGCTCGGATTTGTTCGGCAATCTTCTGACCACCCTTTTTAATGAGTGCAGCATCTTCTGCGGTTATGGCATAGCCGCAACCTTGTGCAGCCCTTGCCCTTTGACGTGCGGCCTCAATGCGTGCATTCTCGATTTGGTCATTATACTCTGAATGTGCTGCACAGGCCTCATCGTACGTCCAACCTTTAGCCTGTAACGCGTATATTGCACCTGCTACCGTACCGCATCTTTGAAACTCTCGACGAAAATCCGTCCAGTCAATTCGTCTGTCTAATGAAAATGATTTTGGCATAAATAAATAGTTTTATATTGTTAATATTTGTTTTCTTCTCGATAATCATCCTCTGCTGCAAGTCGGGCAATGATAGCTGCTGCATCATTTTGGCGCTTTTGTTTCTGCGTGTCGTTGCTATCAACTCTTTCACGCGAAGCCCAAGTATTTAGCCTACGCTTCAAATCCCAAGTACGCTCTAACTCAAAGCGCATTTTGGTCTTTGATTTGTTTGGCTCTGTCCAATAGTCGTAGAACTTGCGAACCATATCTTTGCCGTAGGTGGCAACATAAGGTACAAGCGCATCATAAAACTTATAACAGCGTTTTCGTAGCGCATCGTTAGATGCAGCGTCAACAACTACAATATCATTGTCATTGTCATTGTCATTGTCATTGTCTTTATCTTTAGGTGAACGACCTGACACGTTCGTGTACGTTCGTTGACGTTTGTGTTGCTCTCGCTCTTCTGCAATCCTCTTATTAGTCGCACATTTCTCTGCATACTTTTTCTTATCCAAGTCTATTTGATTGGTCAGTAACAAAAAGGTAATGCGTACTCCCTCGCTGGCTATCTCTTGCAAGATATTGTCCTTTTCCTCTTCATTGAGAATATAGCGAAACAAAGCATCAAGCAAAATGCCTTTATTCGCATCTGAAAGGATTTTGATTGCAGTGTATTGTGACCCGTACAATATCATTGTAGGGTCTTTTGTGTTACTTGCCTGCATTGCGTGAAATCCAATAACGCTTATACTTACTGGTAGCAGTATATACCCAAACGTCTTCTACGGTAATACCCTTTACTCTCAAATCTCGAATTTCAGCGCGTGGGTCACCTATATGCAAATCGTTCATTATGTCAGCGACAGAGTATTTGCCACCGCCTGCAAGGTAATTGATAAGCGCAATATGTCTATCACTAAATGGCTTACGTTTCATAAAGCACCTCCTTTCTGCATCAATTCATTTGCTGCTCTACTTGTTATCTCTTCAACGCTGGCAATCCTCCCTTGCTCAGCATAAGCAATCATTTCAGAGCGCTTAAATAGCACCTTTCGGCCAGTTGGTGTATAATAGGGGATTTTGTGCGCGTGTGTAAGTTGGTACACAGCGGCTTTTGTTATGTGTAAGAACTCTGCGAGCTCGCTAACGGTCATATAGACCTCACTTGATGTTGCTTTGATAGCGTCCATAATTTAATATTTAATTGTTAATACTTATGGACACACAAAAAATGCCAGCACCTTTTGTTGTCCGCTGCAAAGGTACTGACTTTTCAATTATGTATTATAGTTTTTTTTTTGCTTTTATTTACCTTTCGACCTAAAGTAAGTAAGTTGCGTTTTTTGTGTCCGTAATAGGCAATTTTAGACATTTCGAGGTCTATAATTTTGCTTTGTAACTGGTCAAGCTTTTCATATAATGCGAATTGCTGCCGCTGCATACACTCGATAATTGAAAGAAATTTTTGAATAACTGCACCGCTATTGAGGTTGCTTGCATCGCCAGCGACATATATATTGCCGCCTACTTGTTTCATCTGCTGTTTCATATTATATATATTGTCAGGAAAAAAGTTCGTCGATTTTAGTTGCTGCTGTTTTTTGTGCATCATCAACGATTTTGGCATATATTTGCGTTGTTGCCAGTTTTAAATGCCCGAGTTGTTTACCTACTACAGCAAGAGGCAAACCGTTGCTTAGAAGCGTTGTAGCGACCGTATGACGCGCACAATGAAAAGTTATCTTTCTATCAGTGATACCTGCATCTGATAGCCATTTGTGTAATGCCTCATTTGCATAGTCATTCTTGGGGAGGTGAAAAACCAAACCATCCTCTTCATTGTTGTGGTTGACAGGCAACAAATTAAGCGCAACCTTTGGCACATACACTTTTAGCGGTTCTTTGGTCTTCTGCATCATAATAGATAAGTATGTACCATTTTTGTCACTATGAAAATGCGACGGCCTTAGTTGCTTCAAATCCGAGTATCTCAGCCCAGTATAACAACTGAACAAAAAAGCCTCTTTGATATGGTGGACACCGTGCAAATATGGGGTATTGATTAGGGTCATTACCTCACTCTGCTCTAAATAGTGACGTGTGCCGCTCACTGGTTTAACCTTATCGTCTTTATTGAGTGACTGCATAGGGTTTGCGCTGATAAGGGAGGCTTTCACAGCCTTATTCAATACATAGGACAGGTTTCGCTGCAACCTAACTTGGGAGTTTTGGCTAATACCCAGTTCTTTGCGCTTGCTTTGGTCTTTGGCCTGCTGATAGTTCAAATTGATTGCGTCCGATTTAAGGTAGTCAATGAACCCCACACACCATTTCAAATCTACATCTTTGAACGTCACACCCTCGCCAGCATAGCGCACAATGTGCTTTGCAAGGGATTTCAGATGATGATAATACGACCGCTTCAAGCCTGTACGGTTTAGTTCGTCTTGCCCGACCTTTGCGACATAGGCCAGCAAGTTAGCATTTGCCTTGATAGAGGGTGTAAAGCCTGCACCTTTACGCTCTGCATCAGAATTGAGGGTATCGCACTTGATACGCTGCAATCTTACCTTTTCTTCATTGGCTCGCTTTATGGCGATATCTGTTTCAATATCAAGTATTGTACCTGTGCTTTTGCGTATTGCCCTGCCTCCATTGCGACCGTAGAAGATTAGCGACACCTTGCCGCTTGGGAGGGTCTTGCCATACAATGACACCTTTCGAGTGCCATACTTTGTATTATTCAGTTCGTAGCCCTCTATAAGTTCTTTTGATGTTTGAAAGAGTTTTTTGCGTGCCATAAAGCCCCCATTTATTGACCATTGCCAGCCATTACCAATCACCGGCAAAGACTGGCAATAGAATGATTACATTTCTTTGAACCCAGTTGAATTTGCAACGCTACGCAATGTGATGGCAATTATCTTTTGCAATTCATCGTTTACCTCACCCAAAGAAAGTTGAAAATCTATGATACTATCACCGTACTCACATTTGAGATTTTCGCTTGCATCATCAGTAATATAACTGATAGCGGCACTTACATCGTCAAGCGTTGCAAGGCACTCAACCAATGCTTTTGTGTAGCGTGAAACCTGTACGTTAGTGCAGTTCTTTCGAGAAATAGTATCTGCCAGAGTTAAAAGTTTTTCGTTTGCCATACCTTTATATATATTGGTTAGTATTTACTTATCTTTTACTGGTGCAAAGATACAGCATTTTCTTTACTTTTCCAAATAAAAAGGATAGTTTTTACTATATTTTAACATTGTTTAATATAGTATTTTCTATCCTTTATTAAAAAAGCACTATCTTTGCACCGTTTCTAACATCAAAACACCAATAAAGATATGTTTATTAAAGAAATTATTAGTTTGAAGGGTATAACCCAGCAAGAACTGGCAAACAGAATGGGCGTAAGCCTATCAGCAGCCAAACAGATGATTAGTGCATCATCGCTGACTACAAACACGCTCTACAAGTTAGCAAAAGCACTCGATTGTGAGGTATATGAGTTTTTCATTGACCCATTCAGAAAAGACGCACCTGCATCAAACACAAACACAACAACTTGCCCCCATTGTGGTAAACCAATCTCTATAATTATTACACAATGAGATTGCAAAAAAGGCCGTACAGAGTAAAAAAATGAGATTGAAGTAAAAATTTACGGTTTTGAATTTGTGTATATCGAATTTCTTTCGTATCTTTGCACCGCAATTTTAATAGCGAATGTGGTATAAATGCCAGTAATGTTGTCCAAATTTACCCAAGTTATACCCAAGCTATTGCGTTCATTTGCTTAAAACGCTGATTTACAACAGCAAAAACCTATATTGGGGATGACTGGCTTTGACAGCGAGATGAACCTTTGTGTAAGCATGCAGTGAGACGTCACCTATCACTATAATCCACGATGGCGAAATATAATTGGCGAGACTAACTACGCTCTTGCTGCCTAATCGAAGTACAGTAGA
>JAZRVB010000001.1:0-9442 GCA_045598885.1 Bacteroidales bacterium | reverse complement strand
GGATGTCGAACGCTGCGCAATCCGCGACATAGCCAGTCACCTGGGAGATGGCTCTGTCCGTATGGTCTTTGCTCCATTGGCTGCAACCATCGGTATTGGCAAGAACGTGAACAGTCCAGAAGGGCGTATGATCATTGATGTTGGGGCATCCACAACAGATATCTCGACGGTATCTCTCGGAGGATTGGTCAATAGCAAGTCCATTCTTACTGATTGGAAGAAAGAAAACACAAAATGTTTCGAAAAGATCGCTGATGCTGTAGGGACTATCCTTGAGCAGACTCCCCCAGAACTCAGTAACGACATTGAGAAAGACGGAGCTTATCTCATAGGGGATGGCGCATTTCTCAAAGGACTGGACTCCTATCTTCAGCACCGTTTTGGTATCAGTTTTCACATTGCCAAAGACCCTGAACTGGCCGCTGTCATGGGCGCAGATTTCGCCCTACAATACAAGGAACATTATTTCTTCTTCGTCCGATAGGGAAACTCTTGTTTCGAGCAATGCCATCAACCAATGAAATATAAAGTTCAAGGACACGAGAGTACCGTCCCAAGGGATTATACTCTCGTATCACAGACGATTCTGCCTGCAAGGATTGCTTCATAAAATAAGGTCCTGAGTGACAATACCGCAATATTTCATTAAAAAATACAAAGATTTTTACTTTTTTTGAGATTATTCTTCTATAAGTAGAAATAAAGTCCTACCTTTGCGCACGAACTGCGCATCAGCATAAAAACGAACAATACGTATGAAACAGTTAGTGAACATCCATATTAGCTTACAGCGAATCTCCTTTATTATGAAGGCGAAAAGTTGTTTCGTACCCGAATGTGATGCGATGCGTAAGAGTTAGTCAAAAAAAGAAACTAGGACTGATACTTTCTACAACAGCATAGGACTCGCCTCCATTCCGGACATATAACCGAAATAGAGGCGAGTCTTTTTTTATATCTCTAATTATCATAATAACAATGCAACCGAAAAATATAAAGAATACATGGGTGTGGTTCAAGGATCAGATGACTCATCCATCCACACTCTTCAGCAAGACAACTTGGGGTGTCTTCTCCCCATACGCTCACTACCGTAGAAGCGATCATCGACCAAAGCAAACTTATGCCACCAAAGAGAAGGCTCTCTCTGTAGCCAAGGAGATGGGCATGAAGTATGGCGGCTCCTACTCCATCTACAAGTGTGTGTTCTGTGACGGATGGCATATCGCCAAGGACAACAGCGAGGAACAACCACAAAAGAAGGTCACTCAGGAATCTGGTTACGTACCGACAAGCAAGACCCTTGATGTAGAGAAGATCCTTGCTACCAACATTCCTGACATTCATCCTGTGTATGGAGGTGTGCGAGGCAGGACTCTCTCCTCTTCACATCAGGCCTATGCCTGGCCAACCATAATAGAGGCTGGAATCCGAACTATCATTGATCTTCGCGAGGACGGTGTATACAGCCGACTCAGCGAGTTTTGCGAACAGTCAGGTATAAGGTATTTCTACTATCCAGTAGATAAGCGTGCCAGAACAATTGAGAAGATGATAGAACTTTTCCCTGAACTCTGTAAGGCTATCGACGCTGGAAATTTCTATATTGCCTGTGCACAGGGACTCCATCGTACAGACATTGCACTCTGTACCTACTGGGTATTCTATGCGGCAGACAAGGGCATTGCACCTCCAGCCATCCGTGGCTATCGTCAGGAAGACGGACATGACACGAGCAAGATAATGTGTGTACTCAATGCTTTCTACAACCGTCTCACTGAACGAAATGGCAAGGAGCCGATTCCAATGCAGGTGTTCGTGCAGAGAAAGCAGATCATCAACCAGCTCAGCAAGAAGAGAGAGAACGCTTCTGATTCACATGACAAGCAGCCCGAAACTACAGGAAAGAAGAGAGTCTATGTCGATATGGACGGAGCTCTCGCTGACTACAGTTCCGGACTTGCCAAGGTAAGTGAGGAGCTCAAGACTGAATACAGAGGACGATTCGATGAGATTCCGGGGCTTTACTCCCTGATGGATCCCATACCTGGCGCTATTGAGGCCATGCAGCGGATGCAGAAGGATGACCGTTATGATATGTATGTCATCTCTACGGCTCCTTGGAACAATCCGTCTTCGTGGACAGACAAACTCCTATGGGTGCAGAAGCATCTGGATGAAGTGTTCCACAGACGTCTCATCCTTACCCATTCCAAGGATCTGCTCAAGGGTGACTACCTCATTGATGCTCACAGCAAGAATGGCACCAGGCAGTTCGAAGGAGAGTGGATCATGTTTGGTTCCAATGAGTTTTCCGACTGGGAGAGCGTGATGAGATACTTCAATGTAAAATAACGATAATTAAAGAATTAGAATGGACAATAATAAGCAAAAAGATAAACTCAGAGGTTCCCTCGTAGGAGGAGCCGTGGGCGATGCACTTGGATATCCTGTTGAGTTCATGAATTCGTACGAAGCTATCCAGAAAAGATTCGGGCAGACCGGCATCACCCGTCTGGACACCAGCCATTGGTGGGTAATCAAGGAAGATCGCAAGGATGAAGATGACCCGAAGGCATGGGTTTCTGATGACACACAGATGACCCTCTTCACCGCCTGTGGCATCCTTAATGCCAAGGCACAAGGTAAGGCTCCCAAATATGCTATCTGCTCTGCCTACATCGAGTGGCTGTTTACCCAGCGAGGCTGGAAGTCCTCTCGCTTCAATGACTGCTGGATCAGCAACGTCCCGGAAATGAACAACCGTCGTGCACCAGGCAATACCTGCATCACAGCCTTGTCTGAGATCCTTGGAGGCCGTGAGCCATACAATGACAGCAAGGGTTGCGGTGGTGTCATGAGAACAGCTCCTGTAGCTCTTTACGGAGCCGTCTGGAGGGATAAGGCAGACGGAGAGACACCTGTAGGCCGTATCTCTGACATCAAGGAAGTGGACATGCTGGCAGCGGATGCAGCAGAGATCACACATCAGCATCCCCTCGGATGGCTTCCTTCGGCCCTCGAAGCACATGTCATCTACCGTCTGGTACAGAACGAGCACCCTACCCTTGAAGACTTCAAGGCTTATCTAAATGAAGGTTATGAGACGCTGTATGGACTCTACCCGGATCACAAGACAAGCATCGACTACATGAAAGAGCTCAATGACAAAGCCTTGAGCCTTGCCTCCTCCCCTGCTTCGGATGTCGAGAACATCGAAGCCGTCGGAGAGGGATGGGTCGGCGAAGAGGCTTTGGCCATGGCTATCTACTGTACTGCCAGATACTTCGACAACTTCGAGCAGGCCATGATCGCATCTGTCAACCACAAGGGCGACAGCGATTCTACAGGCGCAGTTACTGGCAACCTCCTCGGAGCTGTGGTCGGCTATGAGGCTATCCCCCAGTTCTTCAAGGACGATCTGGAGCTCCATGATGTCATCCTGCATGTTGCGGATGACCTGTGGGGAGGAAAGACCACAAGATTTACCACAAACAAGAATGATTAATGGTAGGGAGAGGACTCCTCTCCCACCATGATTATTGTAGGAATCATGGACACTTTATCACAAAATAAACCAAAGAAGCCTATCAGCAACAGCTATGCAGTCAATGAGTGGCTATATGCAGGAGAGTATCCTGGAGCCTTCAGCAAGGAAAACGCCGTAGAGAAGCTGGGGCTTTTCCAAAGCTTCGGCATCACCCATTTCATTGATCTGACAGAAG
Organism: Bacteroidales bacterium; assembly: GCA_045598885.1. GTDB lineage: Bacteria > Bacteroidota > Bacteroidia > Bacteroidales > UBA3663 > Liminaster. Next base: position 5,717 of record JAZRVB010000001.1, on the reverse strand, counting down.
AGGGAGAACTGTCTCCCTACGCTCCCCTACTCTACGAAGGTGCATCGCATCATCGCTTCCCTATCGTTGACCAGGGCATCCCCCGACAGTATAGATGATGTCAGGAGGCTTCTGCCATCAGACAGATTCACGAAGACAATCCGGAGGCCATGGAATCAGTGGCTACGATGAAGCGGAGGCATATCTCAATCATTCGATCCTGGGTGTCAGGCTTCGGGAAATCACCGGCACACTTCTTCTGCACAAAGGCAAAAACATCGTCGAAATCTTTGGAGAGACCGATGCTATGAAAGTGAAATCCTGCATGACACTGTTCTCGGAAATCTCCCCCAAGGATATCTTTGACGATGTGATTTCCTCTTTCTACTATGGCTCGTATGACAAGAGCATGATAGAGTGGATGTAGTACTTATCATCGATGCATTTTCAGCATTGTACTAAATAGCAATACTGACTTTACAAATTGCCCATTTAGGTGAGGAGAACCTCAGAAATAGCTATCTTGCGTTATTTTTACGCAATAAATTTTGGAAAGTAAAATAATAATATCTATATTTGCGCAAAAATTACACAAGACATGAAAACAGAAACAAAAAGAATCATCGTCATGGGAGGAAGCTTCAACCCTCCCACACTGGCTCACTACATGCTGATGAAGGGAGCCATTGATATCCTTGACGTGGACATCGGGTTATTTGTTCCAGTAAGTGATGCCTATCTGAAACGCAAGATGAGATACAGCCATCCTCCTATAGTCCTGTCTCCAGACCTGAGAATCAAGATGCTGAAATCCATGTGTACCGATATGCGGATGGATGTGTGCGAGAAGGAGATCGGGACAATAGAGGCAAGGACAATGATGACCCTGGCATCATTACAGGGAGAGCATCCGAAAGCGGAAATCTATTTCCTTATGGGAGCGGACAAGATGAAGCTTCTTATCCACCTTGCTGAGAAGAACGGATTCCTGGACAAGTATCATGTCATCCTGTATTCAAGAGATGGCGATCCTGTTGAGGAATCCTTGAGAGAAAATCCTGTACTGTCTGGATACATGGATCGCATCGTGATACTTCCACAGCCAGAAGGCATAGATACAATCAGTTCTTCAAAGGTAAGGGAAAGAATGCTGGAAGGAGAGTCATCCCGGGATATGCTCTTACCCGGGGTCTGGGAACTGTTCAAGGAGTTTGCACCAGAAGACTTCCCGGACATGATATCCAAATTCTCCAACGAATACGAGTTCCTGAGAAACAGTTCCAGCGCCCCGCTGGTCTGGGAGGGATTGAAGTACGGAAATGCAGAAGCGGCATTCCAGTCCTCCAAATGGGAAGACCTGACAGACCGCAGGATCTTTTGCAACTGTTCTGGAGCGAAAGCGGCAGCCATCGGCAAGGAGCGGCAGCCCTACCCCGGCTGGGAAGACAACAGAATCCCCATCATGGAAGCCATCCTTCGAGCAAAGTTTGAACAGAATCCAGCCCTCATGAAGAAACTGACAGATACCGGCGACCTCATTTTGGTCAACGGCAACAGCAAACAGGAAACCTTCTGGGGAGTAGATCTCTACAGTTGGATGGGAGAGAACCATCTGGGAAAAATACTCATGAGCATCAGAGAAAGGAGTAATCGAAATGAAGTACACAATTGAAAAGATAAAGGAAATCGCCCGTCTCAAACCTGAGACACCAATCATCTATTTCTGGGGACACACACCGAACCCCAAGAAGGTCACAGCGGCATGTCTGAGCCAGTGGTATGACTGTGTTTTTACCGTCAATGGAATTACATTTCATACTTCTGAACAGTTCATGATGGCCAGCAAAGCCAGATTGTTCAACGATGAGATTGTATATCAGAAGATAATGTCAGCTGACAATCCACGTGACTATAAGAAACTGGGAAGAGAGATACAGGGCTTTGATCAGGCTACATGGGATGAGCGGAAATATGACATCGTTGCAGAAGGGAACAAGGCAAAATTCTCGCAGAATACAGAACTGGGGGAGTATCTGTTGTCAACCGGTGATGCGATACTTGTAGAAGCCAGCCCCTATGACAGAATCTGGGGTATCGGGCTTGACCGTGAACAGGCAGAAAAAGGCACTCCTTCCGAATGGAAGGGAGAGAATCTCCTGGGATGCGCTTTGATGGAAACTCGTGACTGGCTCAACAACAAGCAATAATGGAAATGACGAAAGGACCATATACATATAAATACCCCCATCCCAGTGTTACCACCGACTGTGTCATTTTCGGTTTTGACGGAACAAGGCTCAAAGTGCTGCTGATCGAACGTGGCCTGGAACCTTTCAAAGGGCATTGGGCATTTCCCGGAGGATTTCTGAAAATGGACGAATCGGCAGAGACCGGCGCCTTGAGGGAACTGCAGGAGGAGACAGGGTTGAAGGATGCATACATCAGACAGTTCCACACCTTCTCTGATCCTGACAGGGATCCAAGGGAACGAGTCCTCACAATTGCCTACTATGCCCTGGTCAAGATACAGGATGTCAAAGGAGGTGATGACGCAGCTAGGGCTGAATGGTTTGCCCTGGACGAAATCCCTCCATTGGCATTTGACCACGGGGAAATATTGCAGGAGGCATTGAAGGAACTGCGGAAGCAGATATGTTTCGAGCCCATCGGCTTCGAACTGCTACCGGAGAAGTTCACAATGAAGGAGCTCCAGCTGCTGTATGAGGCCATACTGGGAATAAGGTTCGACCGACGCAATTTCTATAACAAGATGAAACATCTGGAGATACTCACCCAATTGGATGAGAAGGTCTTCAACTCCCCCCAGAAGGAAGCCTTTCTCTTCAGGTTCAATCCGGAAAAATATCAGGAACTGAAACAGAAGGGCTTGAGACTTGAGTTTTAATATTCACGGAATAATATCTACAAAATATGTTAGGAGCAGTTTTAGGCGATACCATCGGCAGCTATTACGAATGGAATAACGTCAAGACAAAGGAGTTTCCACTCGTAACCAGCCAGACAAGATACACGGATGACACAGTGATGACACTTGCTATCGCAAAGTGGCTGCTGGAAGATCCTGCACGCAGCGAGGCGCAGCTCATCCGCTGTATGCAGAAACTGGGGCGCACCCACATCCGTGCAGGGTATGGTGGCCGCTTCAAGGAATGGCTTGTGTCCAATAATCCCCAGCCATACAGCAGCTGGGGTAATGGCAGTGCCATGCGTGTGAGTCCCGTAGGCCTTTTTGCCGAATCAGAAGCAGAAGCTCGCGAACTGGCCTGCATAACTGCCTCCGTAACCCATAATCATCCCGAGGGAATCAAAGGTGCCGAGGCTGTAGCCGTTGCGGTTTATACGAACAGGTATCATGCAAAACGGTCGCTTAAACTCCGAAAGAAGATCACGAAGCTGACACTTGAGAGACTCTTCGGTTATGATCTGAACAGAACTCTCGATGAGATACGTCCTACATATCAGTTTGACCTCAGCTGCCAGGGTAGTGTACCTGAAGCTATCATCGCCTATCTTGAAAGCGAGAGCATTGAGGATTGTGTCAGAAATGCCATCTCCATCGGCGGTGACTCTGACACGATAGCGGCTATTGCTTGTTCCATCTTCATGGCCGGAGAGAACAGCGACAAAGAGGGCAATGAATGGACAAAAAAGTTTGACAAGTACCTTCCCAATGATCTGAAATGTATCATGTATGACTTCGAGGACTTTGTCTTCCCCAAGAAACCGACCTTTAACAGTTATGCTGTAGAGGAATGGCTATATGCCGGCGAATATCCCGGAGACAGGATTGAGTACAAGGCGAAGCTCAGGCTTCGTCAGTTCAAGCGATTTGGCATTACCCATTTCATTGACCTGACTGAAGAAGGAGAACTCCAGCCCTATGAATCGCTGATCCGGGGAATGATGCGCTACAGGCGTTTCTCTATCGTTGACCAGAGCATTCCCCAAAGCATTGATGTAGTCAGGGAACTTATAAAGAGTATCATGCAGATTCATCAAGGATCTTCATCAAACAAGGTTTATATCCATTGCTGGGGTGGCGTCGGCAGGACAGGAACCATCGTGGGATGTCTTCTTGCCTCAATGCACGGTACGGACTACGAGATGACCATCAGGGAGCTCAAACGATTGTGGTCGGATTGTCCAAAATCTGCGACACGTGTTTCTCCTGAAAACTTCGATCAGTGTAATTTTATCGCCAGATTCATTAAAGAAAATGAAAAATCGAAAGAATCTGAAGCTCTACAGGAATGGATAAAAGGACTGGGCCATACGGAACGGTTCTTCTGCAAAAGCAATGCTTTGCCTGAAAAGACCGTCACCGCTACAGCTGACCGCTGGAGGACATCGCCTATGCCAGATGAATATGCCTTCATCAAGGCTGACGTAACGATTCCCGAGGAAGCAATGGAAGCAATTCGCAAAGGACATATTCCAGGAGAAATGGAAGATCACTGGTTCATGTATTGCGATGACAATGCTATCCGTTTTTTCCGCAGCTGGACTGGGTTCTGCATTTTTGAGGCTTTTTACGAAAAGAAGGACAGCGGAGGATACAGGATCACTCATATCAAAGTAAACAGATCAGAGAACCAGTATCAGGGAACAGACCTCCGCAGAGACTTCTGTCTGTTCATGCATCTACTTATAGAAGAAGTAGGTGGAGACGCTTCATTGTTTGTCTGACGAAATGTTTCATAAGAAAAACAGTACAGCGATATTATGGGGAATAAACTTATTTCAAGGATCAGACTGGTTCAAAAGAAGATCGACAGGTCTCCTGGTTATGGTTATCTGTATGATGACTTTTTTATACCTGGTACCTTTGTACTTGTCGATGAGCTCGGTAAGGGTGAGTCCTACATCGACATCTTCGATGATTCCGCGCTCGATGGCTACACTCTCGTGCCCTGGCACTCCTCTAAGCAATACTGAACTCCAACGAAGGAACAAGCATCATTGACCAGGAGAAGAAACAACTGGAAAGAATGGTCATGTCATTTGCAGAAGATAGCAGATTCAATCATCATTCATCTGCAGCTTACTTGAAGATATGAGAGATGCGTACGATAGTCGTCTGGCTGAAGGACTAAAGCCGATAGTATCCGATCTGGGTAATGACTGTAGAGAAGAGGTAAAGGGATAAAGCTATGGCATAAGCCCAATTATGTTGATTGACAAGAATCTCATAATCCGAATCCACTCAGGTTTGAGCCATGCGGAGGAAGCAATGAAGAATCTGGAATATCAGTCAAACGGGCTGAAGTTTGACCGGGTCACAGAGCTTAACGGGCATGAGCTGGAGATGATGCTGATTCCCCAGCAGTTGGAAACTACCGCCAGCGACTATGTCCTGACGATTGGCATCTCAGACGAATACACAATCAACTTTCTTGCCGAAGACCGATGCGGGAATCGCAAGCTGATAGGATGATTTAGCAAGAATATGAAGTAGTACGAACAATGAAAGCCTCAAAAATAAAGAATAGCATCCAGCATCGATTGCCGATATGGCAGTCGATGTTGTCACGTCCAGACGGAGCGTCCATCGAGGAAATGCAGGAAGCCTGCTCGACGTTTATTGACAACTCGGAAGACCCGAGAGCCATCTTGCGGCGTGACCTCATCACCATCCGCTCGCTGATAGAGAATGTGGAAAATGTCACGCTCATCGAGAAGAAGATTGGCCGAAGCAAGCGCTTCTGGCTTCACGGGCA